>NZ_JBUYEN020000062.1:0-34042 GCF_055229415.2 Bradyrhizobium sp. Leo114
GTAAACCATCGCGCAGGGAAAGCCGGAATGCTTCGGTTGAACCTGTGGTCCTACCCCCGTGCTTTTTGTTGCACGGGACCCACGGGTGCAACCAGCACCCGGCTTTCCCTGCGCCCTCTGCTATCGAAGAGGGTGGAAAGTGACGCAAAGCTCGGGCGTAACTCGCCGCGAGAACGCGAACTCACATCCTCACGCTGTTTGAAATTTGAATCGTGATCTCTCCTCTCGGAATCGTAGAATCGTAGGATGGGTAGAGCGCAGCGAAACCCATCATTCGTGCGGCTTACTCCGTCGCGATGGGTTTCGCTTCGCTCTACCCATCCTACGGCGCACGCCCTACGGCTCCTACGCCGCTTTCGCCTGCACGGTGTCGCAGAATTCCGCGAGCCTGTCGGCAAGCCGCAGTGTGGCGGGGCTGGCGGCGGGGGAGGCGAGCAGGGCGAGTTCGGTCCGGTCGATCGGCGCAAAACCGTCTTTTGCCGTGAGCACGCGGTGATCGGCCTGGATCGCGATCTCCGACAGGATGCTCAGGCCCATGCCGGCGGCGACTGCGGCCTGGATGCCGGAGAGGCTCGAGGACGTATAGGCCATATGCCAGGGGCGGCCCGCGCTCTCCAGCGCGTGGATCGCGCCGGCCCGGTAGAGACAGCCGGCCGGAAATCCGATCAGCGGCACCGAGCCGCTGCGGGTGTTGCGTGGATGCGTCTTGCTGGTGACCCAGTGCACCCGCTCCGGCCAGGCCGCGATCGCGCCCTTCTCGCCGGCGGTGCGCTTGAGCAGCGCGAGGTCGAGCTCGCCGCGATTGAGATCGCGCTGCAGGTGCATGCTCTGGTCGGCGCGCACGTCGAGCCGGAGCATCGGATGCGAACGCGAGAACGCGCCGAGCAGCTTTGTCAGCCGATAGGCGGCGAAATCCTCGGGGATGCCGAGCCGGATCGCGCCCTGATAGGTCGGCCGCGTCACGACATCGCGCGCCTCCTCGGCAAGCGCGAGCAGCCGCCGCGCGTAGGACAGCAGCCGTTCGCCGGCTTCGGTCGGGGTGACATCCTTGCCGTTGCGGATCAGCAGCGGCTGACCGACATCCTCCTCCAGCCGCTTGATCTGCTGGCTGACGGTGGATTGGGTGCGGTGGACCCGCTCGCCGGCGCGGGTGAAGCCGCCGGCATCGACCACCGAGACGAAACTGCGCAGCAGTTCCAAATCGAACATGGCGGCACCTATTCAAAAATCCACTGGCTGCCAGTCTATCATTTAATTTCCAAATGGGAAGGCGAGGGCCTAGATGGAAGGGCCAAGGAGAATTCTCATGTCGCTCGCCCCTTCGATCGCGGCTCCCCGACAGGGCTTCAACCCGCTGCCGCTATTGATTGCCTTGTTCTGCCTGCTCTGGAGCTACGCCTTCATCGCCGGCAAGATCGGCGTCACCGATTGTCCGCCGCTGATCCTGCTCACGGCGCGATTTTCGCTCGCGGGCATCCTGATCCTCGGTTTTCTGGCGCTGCGCCGCGAGGGTTGGCAGCTCTCCTGGCGCGATGTCGCTGTTTATTCGGTGCTCGGCGTTGCCAACAACGCGCTCTATCTCGGGCTTGGCTATACCGGATTGAAGACGGTCTCCGCCGGCATCGGCGGATTGATCGTCTCGGCCAATCCGGTGTTCACGGCGGTGCTGGCGGCACTGTTCCTTGGCGAAGTCCTGACCTGGCGCAAGGTCGCGGGCCTCATGCTCGGCGTTGCCGGTGTCGCCTTCATCGTCTGGCATCGGCTCTCCGTCGGCACCGAGCATATGGAAGGCATCGTGTTCACGCTGGCCTCGCTCGCCTCCATCGTCACCGGCACCATTCTGTTCAAGCTGCTGTCTCCCAAGGGCAGCCTGTGGGTCGGCAATGGCATCCAGAATCTCGCCGGCGGGCTTGTGCTGTTGCCATTCGCGTTCGCGCTCTCCAGCGTCTCCGAGATCGTGCCGAGCGCGCGGCTGCTCGGCGCGTTCGCCTTCCTGGTGTTCGGCGGATCGATCCTGGCCTACGCGCTGTGGTTTCATCTGCTCAAAGTGTGTGGCGCCACCGCCGCGAGCGCCTATCACTTCCTGATGCCGCCGCTCGGCATGCTGTTCGCCTTCCTCGTGCTCGGCGAGCATGTCGAGTCCCGCGACCTGCTCGGCATCATCCCGGTCGCGCTCGGCATCTATCTCGTGACCCGTCCGATCGCGGCATCGCGCGCCTGACGGCCTGTCTTGCTTGTGCCATAGCGGCCAGCCAGATACAGCGCCGGGAACCGAACCACCTCCGGTTCGTTGTCGCGGCGACTGGACCGGGTATGGCGCAACACAAGGCATCGACAGGCAATCACCTAAAGCCCGGCAACAAGCCGGCCCCGAATGCCAAGCCGCGCCAGCCCTTCGAGCTCAAGCGCTTCCTGAAATCGCTCGGCCCCGGACTGATCACCGGCGCCTCCGACGATGACCCGTCCGGGATCGGCACCTACAGCCAGGCCGGCGCGCAGTTCGGCTACGGGATCGGCTGGACCATGCTGTTCACCTTTCCGCTGATGGTGGCGATCCAGGAGATTTCGGCGCGCGTCGGCCGCGTCACCGGTCGGGGCATTTCGGGCAATGTGTGCCGGCACTATCCGCTGTGGCTGCTCAACATCGTGGTCACGCTCTTGTTCATCGCCAACACGATCAACATCGCGGCCGATCTCGGCGCCATGGCGGATGCGACGACGCTGCTGGTCGGCGGGCATCCCATCCTTTACGTGCTGTTGTTCGGGGTGGCCTCGGCGGCCGCTCAGATCATCCTCGATTACAAGCGCTATGTCGCGGTGCTGAAATGGCTGACGCTCAGCCTGTTCGCCTATGTTGCGGCCCTTGCCTTCGCCCGCATCTCCTGGGGCGAGGCGCTCGCCGGCATATTGATTCCAAGGCTCGCCTGGAACGACAACTATTTCACCACCATCGTCGCGATCTTCGGCACCACGATCTCGCCCTATCTGTTCTTCTGGCAGGCCTCGCAGGAAGCCGAAGACCAGCGCGTCGACGCCAAAAAGCAGCCGCTGATCGAAAAGCACTATGGGGCGCGGAAGGAGTTTTCCCGCATCCGCGCCGATGCGATCGTCGGCATGGCGCTCTCCAACCTGATCGCGATCTCGATCATCGTCACGGTCGCCGCGACCTTGCATGTGGCGGGGAAGACTGACATCCAGAGCTCGGCGCAGGCGGCAGAGGCGCTGCGTCCCATCGCCGGCCCGTTCGCAGAAGCGATCTTCGCGCTCGGCATCGTCGGCACCGGGCTGCTCGCTATTCCCGTGCTTGCGGGCTCAGCCGCCTATGCCGTTGGGGAGGGACGTCGCTGGCCGGTGGGCCTGGCGCGCAAGCCGAAGGAGGCCGTCGCATTCTATGCCGTGCTGGCGCTGGCGGCCGGCTTCGGCATCGCGCTGAATTTCACGCCGATCAACCCGATCTCGGCGCTGTACTGGAGCGCGGTCATCAACGGCGTACTCGCCGTTCCCGTGATGGTGCTGCTGATGGTGATGGCGCGCCGCCATGACGTGATGGACCGGTATATCATCACCGGTCCGCTGTATTGGCTCGGATGGCTGTCGACGGGAGCGATGCTGCTGAGCGTGGTTGCGATGGGCGTCGGACTGTTCGCGTCGTGACGTCAATCGCGCCGGAACACGATCGAGGCCATCCAGCCGGTCATCAGCGCCATGGCGGCGGTGACGAGGCCATAGGCAAGGCCGTTCTGCCGCGCGGTATTGGCCACGAACTGCTCGAAACCGACCTTGACGATCTCGAACGCGGTATTGGCCTTGGTCACCAGCGCACCATCGGTGAACAATTTGATCTCGACATTATAAGTGCCGATCGGCACCTCCGCCGGCAGCGGAATCGTGGTGCGGAACAGGGTCGGGGTCAGGAAGGTGACTGCCGAGGTCTCCTCGCGGTACAGCCCGTGCTCGGTGCGCAGCCGCACGAAGGCGCTGCGGAAGACGTCGTCGGGGACGACGTCGGCATAGTCGCCGCTGACGCGCTGCATCAGCAGCACGTTGTTGAGCCCGAGCTGCTGACGCCGCTGCACCTCCGGCGAAGCGATCTGGTCGAAGGGGCGATTGGAGAACAGCGCGAGATAGGTCGGCACCTGCAGGAACTGACGATAGTCGCTGTTGATCCAGATGCCGAATCTGCGCTCCTTGCGCCGCGTCACCATGTCGGCGCGCGGTCCGACCACGGTCACCACGAGGTCGTAATTGGTGCGGCCGGGTGGGGTGTCGGCATCCCTCTCGACCGAGCCGAACAGCACCAGTTCCTCGCCGGCATAATTCGGCGTTACCGTGACGCGGTGGTTGGAGACCGAGACGATCAGCCGTTCCGCGCAGGCCGGGCTGGTGGCGAGGATCGCACCGAGCAGGCCGGCGAGAACGAGGAGTGCGCGGGCGGTCATGGCGCTGCCCCGCCGGATTCGCGGATGGTGAAGAGATCGGCGGGGCGGATCACGAGCTCGACCGCAAAGCGGATGCCGACCGCAAGCACCAGGAGCCCGAGCAACAGCCGCAGATGCTCGCCGCGGATCTTCTGGCCGGCGCGGGCGCCGAACTGCGCTCCGGTGACGCCGCCGACCATCAGGATCAGGGCCAGCACGGCATCGACGAGGTGGTTGGTCACCGCGTGCAGCAGGGTCGCAAAGATCATCGTCACCAGCGTCAGCACCATCGAGGTGCCGATCACGGTCGAGGTCGGCACCCGCAAGAGGTAGATCATCAGCGGCACCAGGATGAAGCCGCCGCCGATGCCCATGACGGCGCCGATGAAGCCTATCACGAGGCCGACGAAGATGACGGGAATGATGGAGAGATAGATCTTGGAGCGCTTGAAGCGCATCTTCAGCGGCAGGCCGTGGATCCAGCCATGGCTGCCCGGGCGGCGCAGCGTGGCGGCGCCGCCGCGGCGACTGCGCAGCATCGCGCGCAGTCCCTCATAGGCCATCGCCGTGCCGACCGCGGTGAGCAGCACGACGTAGGACAGCCCGATCATCAGGTCGAGCTGACCGAGCGAGCGCAGATAGGTGAAGGTCCACACCCCGAGCGCGGTGCCGATCGTGCCGCCGCTTAACAGGATCAGCGCCAGCGCCGGATCGATGGCGCGGCGGCGCCAATAGGAGAGCGCGCCGGAGAAGGAGGAGGCCGCGATGTGGCTGGCGACCGAGGCAACCGCCACCGCCGGCGCGATGCCGATGAAGATCAGCAGCGGCGTCATCAGGAAGCCGCCGCCGATACCGAACATGCCGGAGACGAAACCGACCGCCGCGCCCATCGCCAGCACGAGGAAGATATTGACGGGAATATCGGCGATCGGGAGGTAGAGCTGCACGCGCGGTCGCTTCTTATAATGCCGCGGGGCTGGCGCATGGCCAGCCCACGGCGCGGTTTTCTGATCGAGCTTGCGGGCAGCGGAATCCGGCGCGGAAGCGGACGCGGATCGGTTGCCGCGCCCTTGAATAACCGAAATCGCCGCGACGAGGGACTATAGAATCCGCCGATGCGGAGTTTTTTGTCGCGCCCGCGCCTTACGGCCGGCCGATGGGATCGGTGACCAGGTTCATCGCTTCGGCTTCCTTGGTGCCGAGCCAGCGGATGTCCCTGGTTTGTGACATCGCCTCGACGATTGTGGAGGATACGCCCATCCTGGTCATGTAGTGCAGCACGGCACCGGTGACGCGCTGGGTGTCGGCGACGGGGTCGGCAACCGGCGCCGTGGTGACGAACCGGTGGACGCCCAGCATCGAGCCCTCGAGGCCGTAGCGGGTGGTGCCACCGGCATAGACGAGGACGCAGGCGCTGGCGCAATAGGCCGGGCGGACCTGGCCCGAAGCATCGGCAACGCCGACGGCGGTCGTCAGCCCGCGGGAACGGATCATTTCGCCGATGATGAGCGCCTGATTGAGGTCGCCGCCCGGAGATGACAGAAGGACAACGTCGCCGGGCGCCAGATGGGCCTCATCCAGCCTGTCGCGGAACCAGTTTGCGGCGGCTGGGCCGATCTCTCCCTTGATGGCCAAAGCGGGCCGCGAGCCGATAGGCCCGCCGAGATCGGTCTTGCCGATCAGTTTCGAACTCAGGCTCGGCGAGAAATACTGGTCTCTCCAATAGGCCCAGGCGTCGGGCCGCGACAGGTCCCGATAGGCGCGGATGCCGACGCCGGAGATCAGGAGGGCGAATATGACAATCGACCACATCGACCACCGCCAGGCGGGCCGCTGAGGCGGCCGCGCTTTGGGCTGATCGACCGACTGGCGTGGTGGTGCTACGCGGGGCCCGGTCGGCGAGCTTCGGTAGCGACCTTCGTGGTCTTGGGCTGACAAACTGGTTCTCTCGGCGCTGGCAGCTACCCCCGCGGGGGCGCGGCCTTTCTACACAGCTTCAGCGCTGAGATACATATGGCGACGCAGCACCGCGGCGTCGTGCATCTGTCATAATTTTAATGCGCGATCGAGGCGGTGCGCTTCGGCGACGCTGCCCGGGCCGCGGGCTTGGCCGCATTGGGCGGCACCGTCGCCGCGTCCCAGCCGCCGGGCGGGGTCGCTGCGTTGACGGCGTCGTCGGGCTGCGGCTCGGCGGTGAAGGTCTGGATCGCGAGCTTGGCCGCTGCGAGCGATTGCGCGTCGAGGCGCTTGGCAACATCGTCGCGTTTGCGGCTGGCGTCGGCGTCGCCCTGGGCTGCGGCCAGGCTGAACCATTTGAAGGACTCGGCCAGGTTCTGCTCGACGCCGATGCCGCGTGCATAAAGGATGCCGAGATTGAACTGGCTGTCGGCGACACCGCGATCGGCGGCCTTGCGGAACCACTGTGCCGCGCCCTTGTAGTCGGCGCCCTTGCCGCCGCCATCGGCATCGAGCACCGCGAGGTTGTGCATCGCCTTGGCGTTGCCGCGCTCGGCGGCCTGCACGTAGTAACGCCGCGCGGTGTCGATATCCTTCTTCACGCTGAGTCCCTTCTCATAGAAGGTTCCGAGCCGGAAGACCGCGGGGATCACGCCGGCCTGCGCGGCGCGCTCGTACCACTTTGCGGCCTCGTCATAGTTGATCGGAACGCCCTTGCCTTCGGCGAAGCGCACGCCAACCTCGTAGGCGGCGGCCGGATCGCCCCTCAGCGCCGCGGCGCGCAGCACCGGGCCGCCGATGCCGTCAGGCAGCCGCTCGCTCGGTGGCACCTGCACCATCGCGAGCCTGCCGCCGATCGGCGCGGCGGACGGCACGCGGATCGAGCCGGTGATGTCGTTGTTCGCAACGGGCGATGGCGAAGGCACCGGCGCCGGCGGGATCGTCACCTGCGAGCCGTCGAGCATGTTCGGCGCGGTGCTGTTGTTGGATTGCCGGCCGAGCGGGGTCGGCGAGGTCATCAGGGGCGCCGCGGGTGCCGGCGCTGGCGCGGGTGCGACGGCCGCACTGTCGGCCGGCGGCAGCGCGAAGGCGGGAGCGTCGCTCGACCTCTCCATCGGCATCTGCGACGAGGCGCCGCTGTCGAGCAGGATCATCGCCACCTTGAAGGCGCCGAGCACGATGACCACCACACTCGCGCCGACCAGCAGCGAGCGGATCTTTGACGTGATGGTCGAGGGCTCCTTGCCCTCGGATTTGCCCTGAGCCTTGTCGACCGGCTTGGCCTTGGCTGCGGCCTTGGCCCCACCGCGCCCGCCCTTCTCATTGGCAGCCTGGGCGGCCGCGGCCTGGGCGGCGCGGCGTGCGGCGGCAATGAAGCTCGACGTAGAGACCGGCTCCTTCTTGTCTGTCGAAATCTCGCTGATCGCGCTCTCCGACGCGGCGATCCGCTCGGTGGGCGTCGACACCCGTCCGGTCGGGCGCGTGCCCGGCTCGAGCGGATGATCCGGCGGCAGGTCCGGCTCGAGCGCGGTGCGAACCGCGGCGTGTGGCTCCAAGATCTCGCTGATGGCGCGCGGCGGCAACGGCGGCGGAACGGGTACAGCCTCCGGCGGAGTAGCCGCATGGAAGTCGCGCGGCGCCGCGGCGAAGTGCTCCTGCGCCGTGAAGCGCTGCTGCATCGCCGGATTCGGCAATTCGGGCTGCGGCGCCATTGGCTGCGGCATCGAGGCGCGTGGCGGCTCGGCCGGCGCCGCTGACGGGGCCGGCGCGGAGCGAACGTCGCGCAGATCGTTCTCGATCAGCGCAAGGCGATCGACCACGTGGCCGAGGGTATTGTGCACCGTCTCGAGCGAATCCTGGGTGCGGCGGTCGGTTTCCGACTGGCTGTAGCGGATATCGGACAATTCGCGCTTGACCATGTCGACGAGGCCAGGGTCGAGCGGCTGCGGCGCCGGTGCGCCTGCGTTGCGGCTCGCCTCGGCCAGTGACACCAAATTGGCGTGCTGGCGTTCGAGATGGCGCAGGATGTCCTGCAGCCCTTCTTCGATGCGGCCAAAATTGCCGGACTGAGGATTGGGAGAGGCTTCGAGGCGCTCGAGCAGGTAGGAGACACGCTGTTCGAGATGGGCGAATGCCGAGGCGCTGTCATTGCCGACCTGCATGCGGTCGATGCGCTCCGACAGCGCACGCAGGGCGTCTTCGAGATGTTGCGAGTGTTCGGTCGGTGCCGGGCGTTCGCGGCTTTCCAGGGTCGCGGCCAGGGCGGCGATCCGCTGTTCGAGGACCGCAAAGGCATCGCCGTGATTGCCGGCGCGCGCGAGCTCGTCGACCTTGGCCGACAGCGTCTGCACATCCTCGGCGAGCCGCGCCAGTGCGTCGTTGGAGGCGATGTTGGAGACGATCGCGCGGAGCGCGGCGATTGCGCTCTCGAGCTGATGCACCGTCGAGGGATCGTCGTTGGCGCGCAGGATCAGATCGAGCTTGGCGCCGAGATTGCGGATCGCCTCGTCATAGCCCGCGAGCTGCTCGGCGGGCGTAAGCGAGCGCAGCACCTCGCGGATCTCGGACAGCGCACGCTCGATGCCGGAGAGCGCCTGGCCGTCGGCACCGTTCTGCCGGTTGTCGTCGATGCGCCGCGACAGCAAGCGGATCTCGCCTTCGAGCGATTCGATCGCGCGGCGCGGCATCGCCTCGGTGAGCGCGGCGCGGATTTCCGCAAGCTCGCTCCGGAACGCGGCGATCGATTGCTCGATATGATCGGGCCGTTGCAGTGCCTCGATCTGGCTCGTGATCTTGATCAGATAACGCTCCAGCGAGGAGAAGTCCGGGCCGGCCGGTGCCGGCGCGGCAGGTGCCGGTGCAACCGGAGGAGCATGCGCGGCCATTGGCGGAACGCTTGGGCCCGTCGGCTGAGCTGCATCCGCTGGCTGAGCGTGGCGCGGCGGCATCTGCCGCGGCGGCGGACCATCGAGTTCGTTCTGGCGCGCGGTGATCTCCGCGATTGCGGAATCGAAGGAGGCGGGACTTAGCGGCGGCGAAGGACGGTAGACCTTTGCGGCGGCACGCTCGACGGCTTCCGCCTGGCGCTGCCGCTCCGGCATCGGGGGCTGCTGCGCCGCAGCCATCTGGGGCTGGCGCGCCGCGGCGGGGTTTGAGATCTGCGACAGCCGAGCATCGAGCCGCGAGATCGCGTCGTTGAGCTGGCGCGCGACGTTGGACTGGCCGCGCGCAGCGTCGTTGCGCGGGGCATCATTGCGCGGCGCGGGCCGCGCGATTCGATCGATCTGCTGGGTGATCGCATCCAACCGCTGATGAATGTCGGCGACGTCCCGGCTTGCCTGGCTCGGCATCGCGGGCCGCGCCTGGTCATTGCGGAGATCCGGCGGCGCCGGCTCGCCCACGGTGGAATTGAGCCAGTCGTTCAGCGACATGCCGGCCCGGCGAGCCGCGGCCTCGGCTCTCTCGCGGACGGATGGATCAATGCCGTCAACACTCCACGATACGCGCGAATTCATGATTCCGTCCGGTCCCGACTAAGGCGTCCACACCCACGCCTGCAGCCTCCCCGTACGTCCCGATTGACCAGACAATCGAATTCCGCGCGAGGCGTCTGCCTTAGCCGTCGACTTTTTCGCGTTAGGGTAAAGAACGGGTTAAGGAACGGCGCTGCGGGGCTCTAAAGTTACCTCTGCGCGGAACTCGCGTCGCGATGCCCGTCGTCCCGGGACGACGAAGGAGGCGGTTCGGCCTTACGCCTTGTCGTCGCCTTGGCCCGCTTTGAGCGGCTGAACGGTCGTCCGATTGGCCAGGGCGGAGAGGGCATCGATGGCCTCCTCGCACCACTCCGCCACGACCTGCTCATGGCGAAGGCCGATACGAAGCCCGAGCAGCTTGCCCATATCGGCCGGCGAGGCCACGCCTTGCGGGAACCGCTTGTTGAGCAGGCGCTCATAGCGCTCGTAGCGGTCGCGGTGGTGTTCCAATCGCGCCATCAGGTCGGTGCGCAGCGGTTCGATATCGACGCTGTCGAGCGCGTAGAGCCGCACCAGGAGATCGTCCTTGATCGATGCCGGGACGCTCGGCCGCGCGGCCCAGTGCCGCAGCGCAGCCTTGCCTTCAGGCGTTAGCGTGTAGACGAGCTTGTTGGGCTTGCCCGATTGGACGACTTCGCGGGCCTGGACATGGCCGCGGTCGCGCAGCTTGGAAAGCTCGCGATAGATCTGCTGGTGGTCCGCCTTCCAGAAGAAGCCGATGGAAGCAGCGAACGTCTTGGCGAGCTCGTAGCCCGTCATCGGACGTTCGGTCAGGCATGCGAGGATCGCGTCACCCAGCGCCACTGGTCGCCACTCCTTTTCTACCTCCTCGACCATCCTTGACTTTATGCACATAGGCGCATATGCGTCAATGTGCATATCGACGGCCAGGACTTTACGGGCTCGCCAAGATCGGGCCATTGCACGTTCCGCCAAGAGGAGACGTCTTTGACAATGACCGGCCTCGACAAATGGTACGCCTACATGAAATCCCACGATCGCGCAGCGGTCTGGGATCTGCTTCACCCCGACGCCGTATTCGAAAGCCCCGTCGTACACACGCCGCAGCGCGGACGCGACATCACCTTCAAATATCTGTCGAGCGCGGAAAAGGTGCTGGGTGGCCCTGGCTTCACCTATCGCGGCGAATGGCGCAGCGATAATGGCGCGGTGCTCGAATTCGAGAATGAGATCGAGGGCATTCAGATCAACGGCGTCGACATCATCACGTTCGATGCAGAAGGACGGATCACGCATTTCAAGGTGATGGTGCGCCCGCTGAAGGCGATCAACCTGCTGCACCGGCTGATGGGAGAAGAGTTGATGCGGCAGGCCGGCGAGGCCAGCGCCGCCAAGTCGCAGCCTAAGTCGCCATCCTGATCCCGATATTCGCTTTCCCGGAACGCCGAAAGGTCTAAGGTCTGTTTCGGGAACCTTTAGTGGTCGCAGCGTCGCGAGGGTTTTGCCTGCGGCGCCAACTTCAAAAACTGCCTGCCGGAGCACACTATGCCGATCTACAAAGCCCCAGTCGAAGATGTGAGTTTCCTGCTCAACGATGTCTTCCAGATCGACCGCTACGATAACCTGCCAGGTTTCACCGATGCATCGGCCGACGTGCGCGAAGCGATCCTGGGCGAGGCGGCGAAGCTTTCCGAAGAAGTGTTGCAGCCGCTCAACCGCGTCGGCGACCTCGAAGGCTGCAAGCGCCATGACGACGGCTCGGTGACGACGCCGAAAGGTTTCAAGGAAGCCTACAAGCAGGTGGCCGAAGGCGGCTGGCTCGGACTCTCGGCGCCGACGGAATATGGCGGGCAGGGCCTGCCGGTGACGCTGAGCCAGGCGGTCAACGAATTCCAGATCTCCGCCAACATGGCGTTCTCCATGTATGGCGGCCTCACCATGGGCGCGACCGCAGCGCTGTTGGTGCACGGCACGGACGAGCAGAAGAAGACCTATGTTCCGAAGATGGTGGCGGGCGAATGGACCGGCACCATGAACCTCACCGAGCCGCATTGCGGCACCGACCTCGGGCTGTTGCGCACCAAGGCCGTGCGCCAGGCCGATGGCAGCTTCAAGATCACGGGCACCAAGATCTTCATCTCCGCCGGCGAGCACGATCTCACTGAGAACATCATCCACCTCGTGCTCGCGCGCATCGACGGCGCGCCGGCCGGCATCAAGGGCGTCTCGCTGTTCGTGGTGCCGAAAGTCCTGGTCAATCCGGACGGCTCGCTCGGGGCACGCAACGGCGTCACCTGCGGCTCGATCGAGCACAAGATGGGCATTCACGGCAATTCCACCTGCGTGATGAATTACGACAATGCCACCGGCTGGCTGATCGGCCAGGAGAACAAGGGCATGCAGGGCATGTTCGTGATGATGAACGAGGCCCGGCTCGGCGTCGCCGTGCAGGGGCTCGCGCAGTCCGAGGTCGCTTACCAGAACGCGGTGGCTTATGCGCGCGAGCGCCTGCAGGGCCGCTCGCTGACCGGCGCGAAGGAGCCGGAGAAGCCGGCCGACTCGATCATCGTGCATCCTGATGTCCGCCGCACGCTGCTGACCATCCGCGCCTTCAACGAGGCGGCGCGCGCCATGGTGATCTGGACCGCGCTGAAGAGCGACGTCGCCCATCGCTCCAACGATCCCAAGGACCGCCAGGAAGCCGACGACCATATGGGCCTGATGACGCCGGTCCTCAAAGGCGTGCTCACCGACACCGGCTTCGCCAACACCGTGCTGGCGCAGCAGATGTATGGCGGCCACGGCTACATCGCCGAGCAGGGCATGGAGCAGTTCGTGCGCGATGCCCGCATCGCCATGATCTATGAGGGCGCCAATGGCATCCAGGCGCTCGATCTGGTCGGCCGCAAGCTGCCGCGTGACGGCGGCCGCGCGGTGATGGCGTTCTTCGGCGAAGTCGGCGCTTACGCCAAGGAGCACGGCGCGGACGAAGCCATGAAGCCGTTCGTGACCCCACTTTCGGCCGCGCTCGGCCATCTGCAGCAGGCGACCGGCTGGCTGATGCAGAATGCGATGACCAAGCCCGACAATGCCGGCGCTGCTGCGACCGACTACATGAAATTGTTCGGCCTGGTTGCGCTCGGCTACATGTGGGCGCGGATGGCGAAGGTGACGCAGGACAAGATCGCCGCCGGCGGCGCAACGTCTTACCTCTCGACCAAGCTCGTGACCGGCCGCTTCTTCATGGAGAAGCTGTTGCCGGAGACGGCCGTGCATCTCGCGCGCATCCAGAGCGGCAGCGGTACCACGATGGAATTGGCGGCCGAAGCATTCTGAAGAATCTTCGGCAGCTGGCTCGCGGCTTCGGCCGGTTCGGCTATATATTATGATCCTCATCTAAGGAGGGCGTCATGCCTGAGGCATATATCTACGATCACGTTCGCACCCCGCGCGGCCGCGGCAAGCCCGACGGCGCGCTGCACGAAGTCACCGCGCTGGCGCTCGCCACCGTGCCGCTGCAGGCGCTGAAGGAGCGCAACAACATTGCCGAGGACGTCGTCGACGACGTCGTGCTCGGCATCGTCGATCCCGTCGGCGAGGCCGGCTCCGACATGGCCCGCTTCGCGGCGCTGAAGTCCGGCCTCGGCGAGAAGGTGCCGGGTGTGCAGATCAGCCGCTTCTGCGCTTCGGGCCTTGATGCTGTGAACTTTGCCGCGGCCCAGATCATGAGCGGGCAGCATGAGCTCGTGATCGGCGGCGGCGCGGAATCCATGAGCCGTGTCGGCATCGGCGCGTCCGGCGGCGCCTGGCCGATGGACCCCTCGATGGCGGTGCCGGCCTATTTCATGCCGCAGGGCATCTCGGCCGACCTGATTGCGACCAAATACGGCTTCTCCCGTGACGACGTCGATGCCTACGCGGTGCAGAGCCAGCAGCGCGCGGCGAAGTCCTGGGACGAAGGCCGGTTCGACAAATCGGTCGTGCCGGTGAAGGACGTCAACGGCCTCACCATCCTCGCCAAGGACGAGCATATGCGGCCCACGACGACGATGCAGTCGCTGGCGCAGCTCCAACCGTCCTTCGCGGCCATGGCCGCGATGGCGGGTTTCGATGCGGTGGCGGTGCAGTCGCATCCGGAGATCGAGAAGGTCAATTATGTGCACCACGCCGGCAATTCCTCGGGGATTGTCGACGGCGCCGGCGCGGTGCTGCTCGGCAGCAAGGAAGCGGGCGCGAAGCTCGGCCGGAAGCCGCGGGCCAAGATCCGGGCCTTCGCCAATATCGGCTCGGAGCCCGCGATGATGCTGACCGGGCCGGTCGACGTCACCGAAAAGCTGTTCGCCCGCTCCGGCATGAAGAAGTCGGACATCGACCTGTTCGAGCTCAACGAAGCCTTCGCCTCGGTGGTGCTGCGCTACATCCAGGCGTTCGACATCGACAACGCCAAGATCAACGTCAATGGCGGCGCGATCGCGCTCGGCCATCCGCTTGGCGCGACCGGCGCAATGATTTTGGGCACCGTGCTCGACGAGCTCGAGCGCACCGACAAGTCGACCGCGCTGGTGACGCTTTGCATCGGCGGTGGCATGGGCACCGCGACGATCATCGAGCGGGTTTAAGGCGACATCGTTGTAGGGTGGGCAAAGCGAAGCGTGCCCACCATCGAATTCTCAGCAAGTGATGGTGGGCACGGCGCAAGTGCGCCTTTGCCCACCCTACGATCCGAGCATTAGGACAACTGCCAGCGCCTTACCGGCAGCCGGCATCGAGGGAGCACCACATGGCCTTCAAGAATTTCAAATTCGAAACCGACGCCGACGGCATCGCGCTCGTCACCTGGGATATTCCGGGACGTTCGATGAACGTGCTGGACGAGACCTCGGTCCTCGAGCTCGAGGAGATCGTCAAGCAGACCACGGCCGATGCCGCGATCAAGGGCGTCGTCATTACATCCAGCAAGGACGCATTCTGCGCCGGCGCGGACCTGTCGATGCTCGAGGGCATGAGCCGGACCTATGCGCAGCTGTTGCAGGAGAAGGGCGAGGTCGCGGCCAACCAGGTGCTGTTCGAGCAGAGCCGCCGTTTCTCGCAGGTGTTCCGCTCGATCGAGACCTCGGGCAAGCCGTGGGTCGCGGCGATCAACGGGCTCGCGCTCGGCGGTGGCTTCGAGATCACGCTGTCCTGCCACTATCGCGTCGCCGCGGAAAATCCGAAGACCCGGCTCGGCCTGCCCGAGATCAAGGTCGGCCTGTTCCCGGGCGCCGGCGGCACCCAGCGCGTGCCGCGCATCGTGGCGCCGCAGGATGCGATGCAGCTCCTGTTGAAGGGTGAGGCGATCAACCTCGCAAGGGCCAAGCAGCTCAACCTGATCCACGCGATCGTGCCGCCTGCCGACCTGATCAAGGCCGCCAAGGACTGGATCAAGGGCGGCGGCAAGGCGGTCGCGCCGTGGGACGAGAAGGGCTTCAAGCTGCCCGGCGGCCCTGTCTTCTCGAAGATGGGCATGCAGATGTTCCCGGCGGGCAATGCGATCTACCGCCGCGAGACCTACGACAATTATCCGGCGGCGCGCGCCATCATGAGCTGCGTCTACGAAGGCCTGCAGTTGCCGATCGACGCCGCGCTGCGCGTCGAGTCCCGCTACTTCACGCAAGTGCTGCGCTCCAAGGAAGCGGCGGCAATGATCCGCTCGCTGTTCCTGTCGATGCAGGAACTGAACAAGGGCGCCCGCCGCCCCGCCGGCGTGCCGCCGACCAAGGTGAAGAAGCTCGCCGTGATCGGCGCCGGCTTCATGGGCGCCAGCGTCGGCTACGTCTCAGCCAAGGCCGGCATCGACGTAGTGCTTGTTGATCGCGATCAGGAGAGCGCCGACAAGGGCAAGGCGCACGCCAAGAGCGTGATCGACGGTCTCGTCGCCAAGGGCCGGGCGAAGGAGGCCGAGCGCGATGCGCTGCTGTCGCGCATCACAGCGACCGCCGACTACAACGTTTTGAAGGACTGCGAGCTCGTCATCGAGGCGGTGTTCGAGGACCGCAAGGTCAAGGCGGACACCTATGCCAAGGCGCAGCCGCTCTTGAAGGGCGACGCGATCTTCGCGTCCAACACCTCGACGCTGCCGATCAATTCGCTGGCCGAGGAATTCAAGGACCAGGGCAAGTTCATCGGCATCCACTTCTTCTCGCCGGTCGAGAAGATGATGCTGGTCGAAATCATCCTCGGCAAGAACACCGGCGACGTCGCGCTCGCCACCGCGCTGGACTATGTCCGCGCCATCGGCAAGACGCCGATCGTGGTCAATGACTCCCGCGGTTTCTTCGCCAACCGCTGCGTGATGCGCTACATCGCGGAAGGCAACGAGATGTTCCTCGAAGGCGTGCCGCCGGCGATGATCGAGAACACCGCCAAGATGGCCGGCATGCCGGTCGGGCCGCTGTCGCTGTCGGACGAAGTCGCGCTCGATCTCGGCCTGAAGATCATGAAGGCGACCGAAGCCGATCTCGGCCCCAACGCCGTCAATCAGGACCACAAGAAGCTGATGGTTGAAATGGTCGAGAAGCAGGGCCGCTTCGGCCGCAAGAACGCCAAGGGCTTCTATGACTATCCGGAGAAGGGCAAGGGCCAGAAGAGCCTGTGGCCGGGCCTCGCCGGCCTGCAGCCGAAGCACCTCGATCCGGATACGCTCGATGTCGAGGAATTGAAGCAGCGCTTCCTGGTGGTGCAGGCGGTGGAAGCCGCGCGCACGGTGGAGGATCACGTCATCACCGACGTGCGCGAAGCCGATGTCGGCTCGATCCTGGGCTTCGGCTTCGCGCCGTTCACCGGCGGCACGCTGTCCTATATCGACTTCATGGGGACGAAGAAATTCGTCGAGCTCTGCCACAAATTCGAGGCCAAATACGGCTCCCGTTTCGCCCCGCCGAAGCTCCTGGTCGAGATGGCGGCCAAGGGCGAGACCTTCTACGGCCGCTTCCCGCCGAAGAAGCCGGTGGCGCAGGCTGCGGAGTGACTCGTCGTCCCGGGCAAGCGGAAGCGCGACCCGGGACCCATAACCACCGGACTGCGTTGTTGAGCAGGCTGGGGGCCCATCAAGCGCAACAATGACGCCCTGGGGTTATGGGTCCCGGCTTTCGCCGGGACGACAGCTTACGCCTTCAGCAGCCCTTCCTTGGTGAGCGCTTCCTGCACCTTGGGCCGGGCGGCGATGCGGGCCTTGTAGGCGGTGAGGTTGGGCAGGCCCGACAGGTCGAACTTCATCCGGTCGGCCCAGGCCAGCATCGTGAACAGATAGCCGTCGGCGACGGTGAACTGGCTGCCGAGGAGGTAGTCGCGCCCGGCAAGCTGGCCGTCGATATATTTCAACTTGCCCATCAGGCGGTCCTTGAAGAACGCCTTGGTGTCGTCGGACAGGACCGGCGCGAACAGCGGGCTGAAATTCTTGTGCAGCTCGGTGGTAATGAAATTGAGCCACTCGAGCAGCTTGTAGCGCTCGGCGCTGCCATGGGCCGGCGCCAGGTTCTTGGCCGCGGCACGGTCGGCGATGATCTGCACGATCACGGGCCCCTCGGTGACCAGTTCGCCGGAATCGAGCGCCAGTGCCGGCACCTGGCCCTTGGGGTTCACTTTCAGGAAATCGTCGCCATTTTCCAGCTTCTTGGCGCGCACATCGACCTTGACCAGCTCGTAGGGCAGGCCGGCTTCCAGGAGCGCGATATGGGGCGAAAGCGAGCAGGCGCCGGGCGAATAGTATAATTTCATCGGAGATCTCCTCTCGAATTCTTGTAGGCCTTTTTGTTGTTGGCCTTGGGCGTCGGACCGACTAAATGCACCTGCATGAACAGTCAAGATTGATGCAGGTGCATTCAGTACGGTAGACTTTGTACCGACGATGACGGACTAGGCCATGAAACGCAAACCATCGACCGAGGCGACCGCCGCCTGGATCCGCCTGATGCGGGTGCAGAGCCGGGTGCTCGACGCCGTCGAGCAGGACCTGAAGAAGGCCGGCTTTCCGCCGCTCGCCTGGTACGATGCCCTGCTCGAGTTGTCGCGCGCGCCGTCGGGAGAGTTGCGGCCGGTGGAATTGGAGCGGCAGATGCTGCTGCCGCAATATTCGACGTCGCGGCTGATCGATCGCCTGGTGGACGAGGGGCTGGCGGCGAGGCGCGAATGCAAGGTCGACAAGCGCGGCCAATTCGTCGAGATTACCGAGGCGGGACGTGAATTGCAGAAGCGGATGTGGGGCGCCTATTCGGCGGCGATCGAGAAGCATGTCGGGTCGAAACTGTCTGACGTCGACGCGGTCAAGCTCTGCGCGCTTCTGGACCGGCTGGGATGTTCCTGCAGCGACGCCAAGTCGCCTGCGATAAGAGACGGCGTGACTGCCCGATGATATCATTGTTGCCACCAGCATCCGCGGGCCGCCTGGTTCGTGGATGCCCCTGCCACCGCGCGCATTCGATCGAAGCGCTTCAGTATCGGAATTCGTATGGCGCGTGACCAGATCGATATGACGCCACTCCAATCGCGCGACGAACTGGTCGCGTGGATCGAGGCGGGCGTGAAGGATCCTGCCGATTTCCGGATCGGGACCGAGCATGAGAAGACGCCGTTCACGCTGCAGGGCCATCAGCCCGTGCCGTATGAAGGGGCGCGCGGCATCGGCGCCTTGCTCGACGGCATGAAGCTCCTGCTCGGCTGGGAGCCGATCGTGGAGAACGGCAACATCATCGGTCTCTACGACGTCACCGGGGGAGGCGCGATCTCGCTCGAGCCGGGCGGCCAGTTCGAATTGTCCGGCGCGCCGGTCGAGACCGTGCATCAGACCCAGAGCGAATTGATGGCGCATCTGGCGCAGGTGCGCGAGATCGCAACGCCGCTCGGTATCGGCTTTCTCGGCCTCGGCATGACGCCGTCCTGGTCTCGGGCAGAGATCCCGGTGATGCCCAAGGGCCGCTACAAGATCATGACCGGCTACATGCCGAAGGTCGGCAAATACGGCATCGACATGATGTACCGCACCTGCACGGTGCAGACCAATCTCGACTTCTCCTCTGAAGCGGACATGGTGAAGAAGCTGCGCGTATCGCTTGCCTTGCAGCCGATCGCGACCGCGCTGTTCGCCAACTCGCCGTTCACGGAAGGCAAGCCGAACGGCTTCCTGTCGTTCCGGTCCGAGATCTGGCGCGACACCGACAATGCGCGCTCGGGCATGCTGCCATGGGCGTTCGAGGACGGCATGGGGTTCGAGCGCTGGGTCGATTATGCCCTCGACGTGCCGATGTATTTCGTCAAGCGCGGCGACGACTATCTTGACGTCTCCGGCACCTCGTTCCGCGATTTCTTCGAGGGCAAGAATCCTGCATTGCCCGGCGAGCGTCCAACCCTGTCGGACTGGGCCAATCATCTCTCGACGATCTTTCCGGAGGTGCGGCTCAAGCGCTATCTGGAAATGCGCGGCGCCGATGGCGCGCCATGGGGCCGGCTGCCGGCATTGCCGGCATTCTGGGTCGGGCTGCTCTATGACAACGACACGCTGGATGCGGCCTGGGATCTGGTGCGGAACTGGACCGCGCGGGAGCGGCAGGCGCTGCGCGACGACGTGCCGCGCTTCGGCTTCAAGGCGCGGATCAAGGACCGCTATCTGTTCGAGATCGCTAAAGAGTGTCTCAAACTGTCACATGCCGGTTTGCGGCGGCGTAACCGCATCGACCAGATCGGCCGCGACGAGAGCCGCTATCTCGAGCCGCTGGAGCGGATCATCGATTGTGGCCGGACGCCGGCGGAAGAGCTGCTGGACAAGTTCAACGGCGCCTGGAACGGCTCCGTCGAGCCGGCCTATGATGAATGCGCGTTCTAACCCTATCCGCTTGTTTTGATGCATGTTCTTTGCCTGCGTGGCGCTCACGCCACACGCAGGCCGGCCGTCACAGCAACTGGTGTGCCAGCTTGCCGCATTTTTGAGCCGTTCATCCAGCGTACAGGTTGGCGGCGCTCAAATGACCACCCGCGGTGAGCGCGGGGGACAGTCGAAAGCGTTGGATATGAGAATTGGCCGCCTCTTCTGGGCGAGTGTGGTGACGTTCGCCTTGTTGGCGGCCGTAGCGACGTCGCGGCCGGCGCAGGCGCAGGTCAACTTCGATCGCCCCGGCGGAGATTACCTCAGTTCGCCCGTTGCCTCGGGCGACCCGGCCGATTGCGCGCTGTTGTGCGAGCGCGATCGCCGCTGCCGGGCCTGGAGCTTCAACTATCCGACCGACATCACCACCGGCGCGGTGTGCTGGCTCAAGAACAGCGTGCCGCAGCGCGCGCAGAATAATTGCTGCGTCGCCGGCGTGCGCGGCGCCGGCGTCGTCGAGCCGCGCAACGGCACGGTCGAGACCTCGATCGATCGTTTCGGCGGCGACTACAAGAGCTTCGACCTGAAAGCAGGCGAGGGCGACGATATCTGCAAGGCCGCCTGCGCCGCCGACAACAAGTGTCGCGCCTGGACCTTTGCGCGCCCCGGCTATGCCGGCCGCGAGCCGCACTGCTTCCTGAAAAAGGACATCAAGCCGCCGCGACGCAAGGCCGGATTCACCTCGGGCGTGGTGCGGTAATTCTTGTCAGTGGTCCGCCGGCAGTACCCTGATCTCCGGCCACAGCGCCTTCCACCTCGCCGCCTTCTTCTCGTAATTCGCCGCCGAAAAATTCGCTCCCGGGTTCGGCCGCACGATCATGTTGGCGACGTCATCGAATCCGTGGGGCGCATAGACCTCATAGCCTTCCGCCGTGCGGCGGATTCCGATCTGGGTGTTCTTGGTAAGAAACCGGTCGATGCCATCGGTCGAGCGTGTCAATGGCGGGTAGGGCAGGCCGTGCTTTTCGGGATACCAGAGATGGACGCGCGCCTGGTTGCGCACTTCGACGGCGACGCCGAGGTGCCGAACCGCATCATGCACGCGTTTGATGATCCGGTCCTCGGCTTGCCAGGATGTATCGCAATCGAAATAGAAAATGTCGTAGTCGCTGATGCCGTAATCGACCGCACGATGCGTCCTGACGTTCCAGACCGTCTGCGCCAGGCACCCCGCCACGAGCCACGCGTCGGGCAGTGCCAGCCGCAGCAGCTCATCGGCGATGGCGGCATTGGCGGGATTGCGCAGCGCCGCCGCGAGGAATTCGTCTCGATTCATGAGGCTCCGTAGGATGAGTAGTCCCCTAAGGTGGGCAAAGCGACGCGTGCCCACCACCAGCACTCTGCTCGGGATGGTGGGGCACGCGTCGCTTTGCCCCACCCTACGAATTAACATCGTGAGCTTTCACCGCAGCCTTCGATGCCAGCATGCGCCAGTAGCGGCGCAACAGCGGCTCGACGATGCTGCGGCTCGCCTTCGACAGTCGGATCAGCACGATCGGATAGTCGCGATAATGATCGGTGAAGTAGAATATCTTCGGCCGGCTCTCGATGAGCATGTCACGCTCGTCCTGCGGCACGGCAGGCATGACCAGGCTGTCGCCGTCTTCCTTCAGGCGCACGAGCATCTTCTTGCGCACTTTCAATGCCGGCGTGCCGTAGGAGGTGCCGTCCTCGACCTCCGGCCACGCCAGCGCGATTTTCCTGACGTCGTCGAAGGTCATGCGGGTAGCCCCATCGTCTCCCTTATCCCGAGGAGCCGCGAAGCGGCGTCACGAGGGATGGGCCACGGGCCTCATGGTTCTCCCGGCGATGCGAAGCATCGTCCGGAGACGCGCGAAGACGCACTCCTCACCATGAGGAGCTGGCATTAGTGCACCGAGGTAAAGAACCGCGCGAACCGAAAGCCTGACGGCCAGGTCCAGACCGGCTGGCTGCGCATGCCCATGTCCCATGAGCCGACCACTGCGTCGGCGCGGCCGATCAGGTTGTTGACCGGCAGTAGTCCGACGCCGCCGTCGCGCACGGAGACACGGCTGTCGGCGGAATTGTCCCTGTTGTCGCCAAGCACGAACAGTTCTCCCGGCGGCACGGTGACCTCAGGCGTGTTGTCGAGGCGGCCATTGTCGCGCATCTTGAAGATCGCGTGGCTGACGCCGTTCGGCAGCGTCTCGATATAGCGATAGGCGGTTTCGGTGTGGCCACGGTCGTCCTCGGCTTCGCCGATGCCGTCGGGCTTCAACGTCGCGGGATGGTCGTTGATGAAGAGCTGGCCCTGCCGCATCTGGATGCGGTCGCCGGGCAGGCCGACCACGCGCTTGACCCAGGCCTGAGAGCGGTCGCCGGGCCAGCGGAACACCACGACGTCGCCGCGCTGCGGCGGCTCGCCGAACAGCCGGCCGCTCGACTCCGGGAGCGTGATCTGGATCGGCAGCGAGGCTGTCCCGTAACCGTAAGGGTATTTCGACGCGACCAGCGCATCGCCGATCAGAAGCGTCGGCTCCATCGAGCCTGACGGCACGTAGAACGGCTCGGCGATCGCGCCCTTGGCGAGGAACACGACAGCGACGATCGCCGCGAGTTGCGCTGCTTGCGAACGCCAGCTTGTCGGCTTGCTGACCGCCACTTCGTTGTTGCTCACTAGCCGGTTCCTCCTACGGTGATCCGCTCCATGCGCAGCGACGGCTGGCCGACCCCCACGGGCACGCCCTGGCCGTTCTTGCCGCAAGTGCCGATGCCGGTGTCGAGCGCGAGATCGTTGCCGATCATGGTGATGCGGTTGAGGTCGGTCGGGCCGTTGCCGATCAGCATCGCGCCCTTCAGCGGCGCTCCCAGCTTGCCGTTCTCGATCTTGTAGGCCTCGGTGCACTGGAACACATATTTGCCCGAGGTGATGTCGACCTGACCGCCGCCGAAATTGGCGGCATAGATGCCGTTCTTCACCGAGGCGAGGATCTCCGCGGGATCGCTGTTGCCAGCCAGCATGTAGGTATTGGTCATGCGCGGCATCGGCACGTGGGCATAGCTCTGTCGCCGGCCATTGCCGGTCGGCTTCATGTTCATGAGCCGCGCGTTCTGGCGGTCCTGCATGTAGCCGACCAGGACGCCGTCCTCGATCAGCACGGTGCGGTTGGTCGGCGTGCCCTCGTCGTCGATCGAGAGCGAGCCGCGGCGCGAGGCCATGGTGCCGTCGTCGACCACGGTGACGCCCTTGGCGGCGACCTGCTGGCCCATCAGGCCCGCGAAGGCCGAAGTCTTCTTGCGGTTGAAATCGCCCTCGAGCCCGTGGCCGACGGCTTCATGCAGCATCACACCGGGCCAGCCGGCGCCCAGCACCACGTCCATCTCGCCGGCCGGTGCCGGCACCGATTCCAAGTTGACCAGCGCCTCGCGCAGCGCGCCGTCGGCAGCGTCGCGCCAGGCTTTGGTCTCGATGAAACGGGCGTAACCTTCGCGGCCGCCATAACCCTTGCTGCCGCTCTCCTGCCGGTCGCCCTGACCCGCAACGACGGAAATGTTGACCCGCACCAGCGGCCGGATGTCGCGATAGCTCTCGCCGTCCGGCCGGACGATTTCCACCACCTGCCAGGTCGCAGTCAGGCTCGCGGAAACCTGCCGCACCCGCGGGTCCTTGTCGCGGATATAGGCGTCGATCTCACCGAGCAGCTTGACCTTGGCCTCGAAGCCAGGCGCATCCAGCGGGTTCTCGTCGCCGTAAAGCTTCACATTCGTGTGCGCGGGCGCCGCGGCGAAGCTGCCGGAATAGCCGCCGCGCACCGCATGCACCGCATCGGCGGCGCGAATCAGCGCCGGCAGCGAGACGTCGGAGGAATGCGCGTAGCCGACCGCGTCGTCCTTCACCGCGCGCAGGCCGAACCCCTGGCTGGTGTCATAAGTCGCCTGCTTCAAGCGCCCATTGTCGAACACCAGGGCCTCGGTCTGTCCGAATTCCAGGAACAATTCGCCGTCGTCCGCCCCCTGGAGCCCGCGCGCGAGCTCGCGGCGCACGGCATCGCGGTCGAGATTGGCGCGGTCGAGCAGGGAGGTTGTGGCGGGACTGGTCATGACGACTCCGAATTCAACGCAATTACATCCCGTTCATGTTTGGCTTGGCCGGGACATCATCGTTCAAGATAGGCGCTGTTGCAGCAATTCGGGAGAGGTCGCCTCACGGCAACTTGTCATACCCCTCTGCCAGCCCGTTCAAGCTGAGCGGAAAGCCGATGCCCTCTTCGGGGGTCTCGAAGATGATGAACGTCGCGGTCTTGGCGCCCCTGAGCTGGCCGAGCAGCTTGTCGTCCATCACAACTTCGGCGACGCAGCCGTTGGGCAGGCAGCGGACGAAACCGGCGCGGCCGACGTCCTGATTGTCGAGCTTCAACCCGAGCCCGGAGGGAAGCAGGACGCCGAGCGGCGCGACCACGCGCATCAGGCGGCTTTTCTGGTCGGCGGTCTTCAGCACGATCACGGTGAGGCCGGCATTGGAACGGTCCTCGGCGACCACGCTCTGAATCAGCGCGCATTGCTCGCTCTGGGCGCCCGGCGGGGTGTCGCAGCGGATCTGCCAATCGCCATGGACCGAGCGGACCGCCCCCTGGGCGTGGGCCGCTTGCAGCAGGCCTAACATGAACACGAGCGCCAGGAGGCCGCCCAGCCAGTTGGCGGCACTCCAGCTACGTCCGCTGTGATGTTTCAAAGCGCCCATCCGGGTCGATCCTTTGATGGCCGGCCATGCCGGCTTGGTTTCCCCGGCCAAGGTCGGGTGCATTGCCCGGCTGCCGGCGGCACGCAAAACGACTGATACCGCAATGACGGCGCCTTGAAGGCGATCCCCAAGCAAATCTCGCGCCGCGGTGGGGACGCTTCGCGCGAATCAGGTTCCTGCGGAGCGCCCAGCCTGTGGGTACATCCAGCAATCGCCCTGTCAAGCGGCGTTGCCCGCGGAAGTGGCGCTATCGCCTGATTTATCGAGAAAATGTCACATCACGGGAATAGCCGATCGCGCATGGCCTGAGGCCCTACTACTGCATTGCGAGCGCCTGCGAATTATGGTTTGAGAGGCTAGATTTCGACGCGTTCTAACGATCTGGCCCCTGTACTTTCCGAAAGTGCGTCCGGCAGGCCGTTTGTGAGGGCGGATCGTGCTGCATCCACGCCGTGTGGCGGGGGTGCTAAGGGGATAAATCATAGGGAGCGCGAGCGGCATGAGGATGTCGATGGGCCTGATGGGCCGGCGGTTGCTGGGGGGTGCGGTAGCGGGCATGGCGCTCGCGGCCGGCGGGACGGCATTCGCCGAATTGGGGCAGCCGGCGCCCTGGGAAGTCACCCTGCAGCAGGCGGCCTCCCCGGTGATGGAGAACATCGTCTGGTTTCATAACTTCCTGCTGGTGGTCATCACTGTGATCACGCTGTTCGTGCTGGCGCTGCTCGTCATGGTGGTGATGAAGTTCAACGCGCGCGCGAATCCGGTCCCCTCCAGGACCACCCACAACACGCTGATCGAGGTGGCCTGGACGCTGGTTCCGGTGCTGATCCTGGTCGGCATTGCGGTGCCGTCGTTCCGCCTCCTGTTCCTGCAGCTCGACGTGCCGAAGTCGGACCTGACCATCAAGGTCACCGGCAAGCAGTGGTATTGGTCCTACGCCTACCCGGATAACGGCAAGTTCGAGTTCGACTCGCTGCTTGCCCAGGACAAGCAGCCGCGGCTGCTCGGCGTCGACAATGAGATGGTGGTGCCGGTCAACAAGGTGATCCGGATCCAGACCACCGGCGCGGACGTTATCCACTCGTTTGCGGTGCCGGCCTTCGGCATCAAGATCGACTCGATCCCGGGCCGTCTCAACGAGACCTGGTTCAAGGCCACCAAGACCGGCATGTATTACGGCCAGTGCTCCGAGCTGTGCGGCAAGGATCATGCGTTCATGCCGATCGCGGTGCGGGTCGTGGAGGATCAGGAATTCGCGAGTTGGGTGGACGCCGCGAAGAAGAAATTTGCCAGCAGCCCGGCGAATTCATACGCCTCGATTGGTCAGGCGTCGCGGTAAGGCTGCAAGCCCGGGGGCGGGCGCGCATCGGAAGAATAAGGGCGATGGGACCGCAAAGGTCCAAAGGGAATTGGCTTAAGGATCTAGGACATGGCAACAGGCGCAGCGACACACGATCACGCCCATGATGATCACGGCCATCCGACCGGATGGCGCCGCTATCTCTACTCCACGAACCATAAGGACATCGGCACGATGTACCTTATCTTCGCGGTCATTGCGGGCATCATCGGGGCTGCGATGTCGATCGCGATCCGCGCCGAGCTGATGTATCCGGGCGTGCAGATCTTCCACGAGTCCCATACCTACAACGTGTTCGTGACCTCGCACGGCCTGATCATGATCTTCTTCATGGTCATGCCGGCGATGATCGGCGGGTTCGGCAACTGGTTCGTGCCGCTGATGATCGGCGCGCCCGACATGGCGTTCCCGCGCATGAACAACATCTCGTTCTGGCTGTTGCCGGCCTCTTTCGCGCTGCTCCTGATCTCGACCTTCGTCGAGGGCGAGCCGGGCGCCAACGGCGTCGGCGCCGGCTGGACCATGTACGCGCCGCTGTCGACCTCGGGCCATCCGGGGCCGGCGGTCGACTTTGCGATCCTGTCGCTGCACCTCGCCGGTGCCTCCTCGATCCTGGGCGCGATCAACTTCATCACCACGATCTTCAACATGCGCGCACCAGGCATGACGCTGCACAAGATGCCGCTGTTCGTGTGGTCGATCCTGGTGACGGTGTTCCTGCTCTTGCTGTCGCTGCCGGTGCTCGCCGGCGCCATCACCATGCTGCTCACCGACCGTAACTTCGGCACCGCCTTCTTCGCGCCCGATGCCGGGGGCGACCCGGTGCTGTTCCAGCACCTGTTCTGGTTCTTCGGCCATCCTGAAGTGTACATCCTGATCCTGCCGGCCTTCGGCATGATCAGCCAGATCGTCTCGACTTTCTCGCGCAAACCGGTGTTCGGCTATCTCGGCATGGCCTACGCGATGGTCGCGATCGGCGGCATCGGCTTCGTGGTGTGGGCGCACCACATGTACACGGTCGGCATGTCGTCGGCGACGCAGGCCTACTTCGTCGCCGCCACCATGGTGATCGCGGTGCCGACTGGCGTGAAGATCTTCTCCTGGATCGCCACGATGTGGGGCGGCTCGATCGAGTTCAAGGTGCCGATGATCTGGGCGATCGGCTTCATCTTCCTGTTCACGGTCGGCGGTGTCACCGGCGTCGTGCTGGCGAATGCCGGCGTCGACCGCGTGCTACAGGACACCTACTACGTGGTGGCCCACTTCCACTACGTGCTGTCGCTGGGCGCCGTGTTCGGCATCTTCGCAGGCTGGTACTACTGGTTCCCGAAGATGTTCGGCTACATGTACAGCGAGACCATCGGCAAGCTGCACTTCTGGTTCACCTTCATCGGCGTGAACCTGGTGTTCTTCCCGCAGCACTTCCTCGGTCTGTCGGGCATGCCGCGCCGCTATGTCGACTATCCGGACGCGTTCGCCGGCTGGAACCTGGTCTCCTCGGTCGGCTCCTACATCTCCGGCTTCGGCGTGCTGATCTTCATCTACGGCGTGATCGACGCCTTCGTCCGCAAGGAGCAGGCGGCCGCCAACCCGTGGGGCGCCGGCGCCACCACGCTGGAATGGACGCTGTCCTCGCCGCCGCCCTTCCACCAGTTCGAAGTGCTGCCGCGCGTGCAGTAAAGGAAACAGTGACGCGCCCTTAGGGGCGCGTCACGCTCTCTGCTTGATTTTAAGGGAACGAGACCATCGTGTCGGTTGTCGATCACAATGCCATCGAGTTGCCGCGGATCTCCGAGGCCGAGGTCGGCGACTACATCGCGCTTCTGAAGCCGCGGGTGATGTCGCTCGTGATCTTCACCGCGCTGGTCGGCCTGATGATCGCGCCTGGTCACGTCCATCCGGTGCTGGCCTTCACCTCGATCCTCTGCATCGCGGTCGGCGCCGGCGCCTCCGGCGCGCTGAACATGGCCTATGAAGGCGATATCGACGCGTTGATGACGCGCACTGCCAACCGGCCGATCCCACGCGGCCGCATCACAAGTGGAGAAGCCACCGCCTTCGGCCTGACGCTGGCGTTCTTCTCGGTGATGACGCTCGGCATCCTGGTCAACTGGGTCGCGGGCGCGCTGCTGGCCTTCACGATCTTCTTCTATGTCGTGATCTACACGATGTGGCTGAAGCGCTGGACTGCGCAGAACATCGTGATCGGCGGTGCCGCTGGCGCGCTGCCGCCGGTGGTGGCCTGGGCGGCGGCAACCGGCTCGTTGTCGATCGAGCCCGTGCTGTTGTTCCTGATCATCTTCTTCTGGACCCCACCGCATTTCTGGGCCCTGGCGCTGTTCCGCAGCGACGACTACGCCCGCGCCGGCGTGCCGATGCTGCCCGTGGTCGCCGGTCCCGACGCGACCCGGCTGCAGATCCTGCTCTACACGATCGTGCTTGTCGCGATCGCGGTGGCGCCGTGGCCGCTCGGCTATTTCGATGCGGTCTATGGCGTCGCCTCGCTCCTGCTCGGGTCGGGCATGCTCTGGCTCGCGGTCGACGTCTATCGCCGCCGCGAGGGCAAGGAAGCCAATCGCGCCTGCCGCAAATTGTTTGCTTTCTCCATTTTTTATCTGTTCGCGCTGTTCGCGACCTTGCTGGTCGAGGTTGCCTTCCGCACCGTTGCATCATGGGTCGGGTAAGGAGCGCATGAACACGCAATGGATGACAAACGCGAGCAAGAAGGAATTGTCCTTACCGAGGCGCAGCTCAGGAGCCGCCGCCAGCGCTCGATCGCCATTGCGCTCGCGCTCGGTGTCCTGGTCGTGCTGTTCTTCGCGGTCACCCTGGTCAAGGGCCCGGCCGTCCTGGTGCGGCCGATCTGAGATGTGATCGAGATGGCGCAAGAGACGACCACGCCCAGGCAGTCCGGCACGAGCCAAAAGGCGTCCCGCCGCACGCTGACGCGTGACGCGGTGGTTGCCTCGATCTGCGGCTTCGTCGTCGTGCTGATGGTCGGCGCGTCCTATGCGGCGGTGCCCTTTTACAACTGGTTCTGCCGCGCCACCGGCTTCAACGGCACCACCCAGGTTGCGACCTCTGCGCCGGCGGAGGGTCCGCTCGCCCGCAAGATCGAGGTTCGCTTCGATGCCAATGTCGCGCCGGGCCTGCCCTGGAAGTTCGAGCCCGAGCAGAACGAGATCGAAGTCAGGATCGGTGAGGTCGTCACCGTCTTCTACACGGTGACCAACCAGTCGGCGCGGGCGACGACGGCCCAGGCGGCTTACAATGTCGCGCCGCTGACGGTCGGGGCCTACTTCCAGAAGATCAACTGCTTCTGCTTCACCGAGCAGACCCTGGCGCCGGGCGAGAAGCGGGAGATGCCTGTCGTGTTCTATGTCGATCCGGCGCTGGTTGCCGACCGCGAGAACGACAGCCTGAAATCGATCACCCTGTCCTACACTTTCTATTCCGTGCGCGATCCGGTCCCGAAGCCAGTGGCCTCCGGCGAGTCGGACAAGCGCAAGGGCAATCTTTGAATTTCTGAGACGAATACGTGCCTGACGGCACGCGAACGGAGAGACTGCAATGGCTGAGGCGCACGTCAAGCATCACGATTACCATCTCGTCGATCCGAGCCCCTGGCCGGTGGTCGGCTCGATCTCGGCCTTCATCATGTGCTTCGGCGCCATCGGCTGGATGCATCACATGTTCACGGGCGCGCCGATCGTGTTCGGCATCGGCGTGATCGGCGTGCTCTACACCATGGCGAGCTGGTGGGGCGATGTGATCCGCGAGGCCCAGTACAAGGGCGACCACACCCGTGTGGTGCAGCTCCATCACCGCTACGGCATGATCCTGTTCATCGCCTCCGAGGTGATGTTCTTCGTCGCCTGGTTCTGGGCGTTCTTCAACGCCGCGCTGTTCCCGGCCGATCCGGTCCATGCCGCCCGCGACGCGATCTTCGGTTGCGGCGCCGGCACCGCCGCCGGCGCCTGCGCCGTGCCGGGCACCTGGCCGCCGCATGGCATCGAGACCTTCGATCCCTGGCACCTGCCGCTGCTCAACACGCTCTTGCTGCTCACCTCCGGCACCACGGTGACCTGGGCCCACCATGCGCTCTTGGAAAACGATCGCCAGGGCCTCAAATACGGCCTGATCCTCACCGTGCTGCTCGGCGCGGCCTTCACCTGCGTGCAGGCCTATGAATACGCCCATGCGACGTTCTCGTTCGGCGGCAATGTCTACGGCTCCGTGTTCTTCATGGCGACCGGCTTCCATGGCGCCCACGTGATTATCGGCACCATCTTCCTCCTGGTCTGCCTGTTCCGCGCCTATGCTGGCCACTTCACGCCGAAGCAGCACCTCGGCTTCGAGTTCGCCGCCTGGTACTGGCACTTCGTCGACGTGGTCTGGCTGTTCCTGTTCATTTGCATCTACGTGTGGGGCCGCGGCGCCGAAACCATGGCGCACGCCGCGCACTAACCCGCCGTGACGTGCTACAAGGGGCGGCCAGATGGCCGCCCTTTTGCTTTCGCGAGTAAAGATCGAACGACTTGATGCCAGCCGACACTCCCCCGACGGTCACCGAGAGCGCGCTCCGCGGCATCGCCTGCCGCTGTCCGCGCTGCGGCAAGGGCAAGCTCTATGCGGGCTTCCTCACGCTGGCTCCGCGCTGCGAGAGTTGCGGGCTGGATTATGCCTTCATCGATTCCGGCGATGGGCCGGCGATCTTCATCATCATGCTGGCCGGCGCGATCGTCGTTGCCTGTGCGCTGATTGTGGAGGTCAAGTACCAGCCGCCGTTCTGGGTGCATGCGGTGCTCTGGCTGCCGCTCATCGTCGTCGTCACGTTGCTGCCGCTGCGTTCGATGAAATCGCTTTTGATCGCACTCCAGTTCCACCACAAGGCGGCGGAGGGCCGGCTGATCAAGCGCGAGCAGAAATGACCGCAGCATCCACGCAACGGCGCGGCGCCGCTGGCTTCGGCATTTTCACGTTGATCCTGGTGGTGGTGTTCACGGGCCTCGGGATCTGGCAGTTGCAGCGCCGGGTCGAGAAGCATGCGCTGATCGCGGCCCTCAACGAGCGCCTGGCGGCGGCGCCCGAAGCGCTGCCGCAGCCTTCGCAATGGGCCGCGCTACGTCCAGTGAGCGACGAATTCCGCCGCGTCACTTTCACTGCAACCTATGCGAAGCTGCCGGATGCGATGGTATTCAGTTCTGGCTCCGCGGTCCGTGACGACATTTCCGGTCCCGGCACCTGGGCGTTTCTGCCGGCGCGCCTGCCTGACGGCGAGATCGCCGTGATCAATGCCGGCTTTGTGCAGAACACGATGCAGGATCGTGCCCAACAGGATCGCGCGGTCGCGCCGCTGATCACGGGCGAACCGGTCAAGCTGAGCGGCTATCTCCGCTTTCCCGAGGGGGCCGGCTCGCTGACACCGAAGGAAAATCCAGCAAAACGCCTATGGTTCGTCCGCAATCATCTCGCGATGGCGAGCGCGCTCGGCTGGGGCGAGGGCGGCAAGGCCGTCGCGCCCTTCTACATCGATCTCGAGTCGCCCGTGCCCGACAGCGGCATTCCCAAGCCGGGACCGCTGAAGGTCAATCTCAAGGACGACCACATGCAATACGCCATCACCTGGTTCACGCTCGCCGTGGCGGTGTTGATCGTCTTCGCATTGTGGTTTCGCGGCCAACGTCGCGCGTAGATCATGCCGCGCCGAGCGCGGCGATCAGCCAAGCGCGCTGTCGCCGACCGGCAGGAGGCAGCGCACGATGGTCCGTCCGTCTTCGCGCACCAGCTCGAGCGTGCCGCTCAGCGCGCGGGCCCGTTCCTGCATCCCGGTCAGCCCTCGGCCGAAGACGGAGTCCTTGGGAAGGCCGATGCCGTCGTCCGATACCTCCACGATCAGCTCCGCCGCCTTCATCGAAGCCTCCACGGTGACCGAGCGGGCTCGGGCATGGCGCAGCACGTTGGTGATGCTCTCCTGGATCACGCGATAGACGGTCTGCGAGAGCAGACCCTCGATCGCATTCAGCCTGCCGTCGATGTGCGAGACGAGCTTGAGCCCGGGCGCTTGCGCGCGCGCATATTGCAGTAACGTCTCGATGCTTTTTTCCAGCCCCAAGTCCTGGATGTAGAGCGGCCGCAGCCGGTCGAGGATGCGGCGGTTGGCCTGCTGCAGCGCTTCGACCGATTGCAGGATGCCGTCGACGGAGGCCGCAAGTTGCAGGTTGCCATGCGGGAGAGCTTCGAGCAGCGCAACCGCTTTGGCGCGAATGCCGAACAACAGCGGTCCGAGCTCGTCGTGCAGTTCGCGCGCCATATCGCGCCGCTCGTCATCCTGCAGCGAGACGATCCGGCGCAGCAGACCTCGATTGTCCTGGCTCAGCAAGCTCAGCGTGCGGGCAAGTTCGTTGGCTTCCTCGGCGCTTCGGCGGATCTCCGGCGGGCCCGACGGGGGGATGAGCTGCTTATAATCACCCCCGCGCATGCGGGTGAGGCCTTCGCCGAGATCCTGCAGGGGACGCAGCACGGCGCCGGAGGTGAAATAAGCGATAGCGCCGGTGAGCAGCGTCAGCGCAACCACGGAGAATGTGATCGCAACAAAGCCGATCCATTTCTCGAAAATATCGGCCGACAGGTCGGGCGAGAAAATGATCTCACCGACCTGCTTGCCTTCGATCCGGACGGGGAACGATGCGCCCACCTCCGGTATCGTGAGCAGGTCCACGAACCATCGCGGCACCCGTCCGATCGGGGTTTGCACCTCGACCCGCGGCCGCGGGTGGCTTGCACCGTCGGGTTGGAAGCGGATGGCTTCGGAGGTGCCGAGCGCTTGCGCAAAGGCATCCAGCGTCGCTTGCGGATTGGCCGAGGTCCGAAGCGCGCTGTTGAGCGCGTCGGCAACCACCCTGGCCGAACGTGCGGCCGGTGCGCTCTCGTCCGACAGTTGCTCCGGCACGAAAAGCTGCAGCGAACCCGCTCCGATCAGGAGCGCCGCCACGAACATGATACCGAGCGGAAGGAAGAACCGCGTTCGGAGCGAACATTTTTTCCACATTTGGATAATTCTAATTCGCTCCGGTGGTTTTTTCTTTTCACCGGTTCCCGGGGACCTATGTTCTGGATACAGAATGCAAGTGATGCAAGATACGCCGAAACCGGCCACAAGAATATTGATTGTCGATGACCACCCGGTAGTGTTGTCCGGGTGCCGGTCGCTGTTCGCTTCCGACAGCTCGGTGAAGATCGAGGAAGCCACCGACGCCAAGTCGGGACACCGCGCCTATGTCAGCAAGAAGCCTGATGTTACCGTCATCGACATCAACCTCCCGGATGTTTCCGGGTTCGAGTTGATGCGCCGGATCCGCAAGGAGGATCCAGAGGCCAGGATCATCATGTTCAGCATGAACGACGATCCGGCCTTCGTCGTCCGCGCGGTGGAAGCAGGCGCCCAGGGCTATGTTTCAAAGACCGACGATCCCAGGGTGTTCGTGAAAGCCGTCCGCAAGGTCGCGGCAGGGGACAATTACATATCGCCGCACCTTGCCGAAGCCGTGACCTTTTCGGGCGCCGCCATCAAGGCCAATCCGGCCTCGCTGATGTCGCCGCGCGAACTGGAAATCCTGCGGCTGCTTGGCCGGGGCGACAAGATCGGCGAGGTCGCCGCGGCGCTCAACATCTCCTACAAGACCGTCGCCAACACCACTTCGCTTCTGAAGCAGAAGCTGGGCGCCAAGAGCCATTCCGACCTGATCCGTATCGCCGTCGAAATGGCGTTGGGCTGATCCTCACCGCCTGCGGAACTGGTCGCGCCCGAAGGCGCGACCGTTCCCATCGCTTGCATTCGCTTCTGCCGGGGCAATTCGGGAACAGCAGGGCGGTGCAGGCGATTCCTAGAGCTTCTGATCCAATGTGCCGGAGCGTCGGCCGCGCCGCTGATCGCTGCTGCGCTGGCCTCAATGGCGGACATAAACGGGAAGAAACGGCAATGGTTCCGACGCGCCAGAGATCGGCGAGCGATCGAGTCTTGCCGGTCGTGCACCACGGGCCTGTAGAAAGGTGCGAGAAAGAAAGAACCGCACCGCGCCAGCGATGGACTAGGTCGCGTGGACAGTTATCTTAGCCAGAGCAGAGTTGCGGCGATAGCGACGACAGCGAAGTAATTTCGTGCGGTTTTTTCGTAGCGCGTAGCAACGCGCCTGAAACGCTTCAGTTTCGAGAAGC
>NZ_JBUYEN020000063.1:0-33544 GCF_055229415.2 Bradyrhizobium sp. Leo114
CAAATCGCCCCAGCCCCACCTCCATCGACATACGACCGCTCTCCACAAGACCGCCTCCCGCCAGGGAATCAGTCTTCGCCGATCTTCGCAACAAAGATGTGTGCATTAGATAGCCGGTCACCGGGCTTTCTTGCCACCGTCACCCGCGGCAGCTCTTTGCTGCTCGCGAGCTTAGCGCCAGCGTCGGGGCGCCAGGACCACACGACTTCGCCGTCCGTGATGCCTGTGCTCGTCAGTCACACCCATCTCGTCCACCGCATCTCACCGCAACGTTCGTGACGATCGCGAGCCGCCCCTCATCCGCCGTGAGACGCGCGGAGTTAAATCACTGATTTGCCCGACGGCGAAAGCGGAATGTTTTTCGCGGCGTGAGTGGACAGGGCAAATCAGATTGAAATCGTTGAACAAATTTCCCTGGCCGGAAATTCGCTCTTGCCGATTCCAATTCGCCGGCGATTTCGGCCAAACTCGTTCCCTGAAACACATCGAAAGTTCGGCGCAACCGTGGACCATAAGCCCGACGATGAGCGATTAGTCGCAGACGAAGGTCGCAGCCTGCTGGGCCTCGTAGCGGCGGCGCTCGTCGTTGGGGCCGTCACCGGATGTGTCGGGGCGAACTTCCGCCTCTTGCTCGAGCAGGCCGATCGCTTGCGCGATGCGGTAATCGCCTGGGCGCATGGCCACGGCGTCTTGGGATTCCTGATTGTCGTGGGCGCATGCGCTGGTGCCACCTTGCTCGCGGCGTGGATGGTGCGGCGGTTCTCGCCGCACGCGTCGGGCAGCGGCATTCCGCATGTGGAAGCCGTCCTGCACGGGCAGGTCCCGCCGGCTCCGTTTGGCTTGGTGCCGGTGAAATTCATCGGCGGTATCCTGGCAATCGGCTCCGGCCTGGCGCTGGGCCGCGAGGGGCCGACCGTGCAGATGGGCGCAGGCATCGCGGTCTTCACCGCGCGCATCTGCCGGCTCTGCTGGGCGGACGCACGCGTACTGCTGGCCGCGGGTGCCGGCGCTGGCCTGGCGACGGCCTTCAATGCGCCGATCGCTGGGCTCGCCTTCATACTTGAGGAGCTGATGCACAAATTCGACCGCCGCGTCGCTGTCGCGGCCCTCGCCACGCTGGCAACGGCGATCCCGGTTGCAAGGCTGTTTATCGGCGACGCGCCCGATTTCCAGATCGTTCCGCTGAACACTCCGAGCGCGGTATCCGCGCCGCTGTTCCTTGCGCTGGGGGCCGTCGCGGGCCTGCTCGCCGTTGCTTACAATCACACGCTGCTTGCGTTCATCGCAGCTAGCGACCGGTTCGCGCGGCTGCCGATCGAGCTCCGAGCCGGATTGATCGGCGCAAGCGTCGGCATATTGGCCTGGTTTGCGCCCGAGCTGGTCGGGGGCGGAGATCAGATCACGCAGCGCACGCTGATCGGCCAGGATAGTCTTGCGATCGTCGCCTCCGCATTCCTGATCCGGTTCGCTCTCGGTGCTTTATCATACGCTGCCGGCACTCCCGGCGGACTCTTCGCCCCTCTGCTGGTGCTGGGAGCCCAGTCGGGGCTGCTGTTCGGAGCAGCCTGCCGCCTTGTATTTCCGGAACTCGCGATCGAGCCGCATGCATTTGCGTTAGTGGGCATGGCCGCCTTCTTCGCGGGCGTGGTACGGGCGCCGGTGACCGGCATCGTTCTCGTCGCCGAGATGACGGGCAACGTGACGATGCTGCTGCCGATGCTCGGCGCCTGCTTCGTAGCGATGCTGCTGCCCCCGCTGCTGCACAATCCACCGATCTACGATTCCTTGCGCGAACGCACGCTGCGGCTCGAGCAGCAGATCAGACGGGAATGAGCGGGTGGAGGGCGGTCGCGGAAATGGCTCCGTCATTCCGGGGCGATGCGATAGCATCGAGCCCGGAATCTATTTCACCACCAGCTCATGCGGCCCGATGGATTCTCTGATGTGCAATTGCACATCATAGCTCGCGCCAAGAGGCGCGCCCCGGAATGACAGCAGTGTCAGTCGTGTGCCGCATCCACTGCCGCGAGCCGTTCGGCCTCGGCGATATCCTCGACCGTGTTCGCGTTGAAGAAGGGGTCGAGCGGCTCGGTCGGCCAGGTCACAGTGGCGAGCCTGTAGCGGGCGGTCCAGCGGTCGATCTTCCTGACATCTTCGACGACGAGGGCGTGGCGGAGTTCGTCGCGCAGCGACACGCTCCACAATCCGATCACCGGATGCGACTGATCGCCCGAGGCCGCCACGGCCAGTTGCGCGTCTTCCTTTACCATTGCGTCGTGGAGCCGTGAGACGAGATCGCGCGGCAGGAACGGGCAGTCGCCGGCTGCGCTCAGGATCGGCGATACATCCGGCCGGTTTGCCGCCATCCAGTCCAGCGCCGCCAGGATGCCGGCGAGGGGCCCTGGGAAATCGGCGACGCTGTCGGCGATGACGGGCAATCCGAACGCGGCGAAGCGGGCGGGATCGCCATTGGCGTTGAGGATCAGGCCGTCGCATTGCGGCGCCAGCCGTTCGATGACGCGCTCCAAAATGGTGCGGCCGCCGATCGCGCGCATGGGCTTGTCGCCGCCGCCCAGCCGCCGCGCGAGCCCGCCTGCCAAAAGAACGCCGGGAATTATGTCGCGTGAGGCCATCTGCTTCACCTCCCCCGCTTGCGGGGGAGGTCGCTGCGCTCGAAGAGCGCAGCGGGTGAGGGCTCTCTCCATACGGGGAGTCCCATTGCGGAGACACCCTCACCCCGACCCTCTCCCGCAAGCGGGAGAGGGAGTGCAGCCGCTTCTCGGATGCAGTTCGAGCTCATCATGCTAGTCGTCACGCGCTTCGCCCTTGCGCTTGTGCTTGGCGGATTCTTCCTCGACATAGTCGAGGTTCTGGTCGAACACGATGCGCTCCTGGCCTGACAGCGCGATGAAACGCTTGCCGCGCGTGCGTCCGATCAGCGTCAGGCCGACCTGCCGCGCCAGTTCGACGCCCCAGGCGGTGAAGCCGGAGCGCGACACCAGAATCGGAATGCCCATCCGCACCGTCTTGATCACCATCTCCGAGGTCAGCCGTCCCGTGGTGTAGAGGATCTTGTCGCCGGGATCGACGCCGTGGCGGTAGATCCAACCGGCGATCTTGTCGACGGCGTTGTGGCGGCCGACATCCTCGGTGTAGCAGATCGGCGTTCCCTCCTTGCATAAGACGCAGCCATGGATCGCGCCGGCTTCGAGATAGAGCGAGGGCATGGTGTTGATCGCATGCGTCATCTGGTAGAGCCAGGAGGTGCGCAATTCCGCCTTCGGCAGCGCTACGCTTTCGACCGCCTCCAGGAGATCGCCGAAAGCCGTGCCCTGGGCGCAGCCCGAGGTCTGGGTGCGCTTCTTCAGCTTCTGCTCGAAATTGGTGTGGTGCTCGGTGCGCACGACCACCACCTGCAGATCGTCGTCATATTCGACCTCGGTGACGACGTCGTCGTATTTGAGCATGTTCTGGTTGAGGAGATAGCCGAGCGCGAGATATTCGGGGTAGTCGCCGATCGTCATCATGGTGACGATCTCCTGCGCGTTCAGGTACAGCGTCAGCGGGCGCTCCATCGGCACCTTGATCTCGACGCTGGCGCCGGTCTGGTCTGTCCCGGTCACGCGCTCGGTCAGGCGCGGGTCGTCCGGGTTGGGGACGATCAGGGGAACGGGCGGTTTGTCGATCCTCATCATGGCGGCCAGGTTAGCATGACTTTCCCTGCCATCCGATATAAGCATGTCGGAAGCTTAGGGAAATATGGCCCTCCCGTCATTGCGAGCGGAGCGAAGCAATCCATCCATCCCCGCGGAAAGTATGGATTGCTTGGTCGCTTCGCTCCTCGCAATGACGGCGGAGCGGGTGCAATGACGGTGGAACGAGTGGGTTCCTCTTGGGATGAGGTCGGATGAAAGTGATCGGACTCGCGGGCTGGAGCGGCGCCGGCAAGACCACCTTGCTGTCGCGCGTGATTCCGCATCTGCTGGCACAGGGTCTGCGCGTGTCCGTGATCAAGCATGCCCATCACGAATTCGATGTCGACGTGCCCGGCAAGGATTCCTGGGTGCACCGCCAGGCGGGCGCGACCGAGGTGCTGGTCTCCTCAAGCCGGCGCTGGGCCTTGATGCATGAGCTGCGCGGCGCCGGCGAGCCGCGGCTGGCCGAGCTGCTCGCCAAGATGTCGCAGGTCGATCTCGTCGTGGTCGAAGGCTTCAAGCGCGAGCCGCTGCGCAAGATCGAGGTGCATCGTGCCGCCAACAGCAAGCCGCTGCTGTTCCCCGATGATCCCGGCATTGTCGGGATCGCGACGGATGCGACGATTGAAACCCGGCTGCCGACCGCCCACCTCGATGATGTCACCGCCGTTGCCGCCATGATGCAGCGCGCCGCTGTTGCGGTCGACGAAATCCTGGCGAAGAGCGAGACCTGAAATGGCGCAACTGTCCGACGATTGCTTTGCCTCCAGCGGGCCGATGATGTCGGTCGGTGAGGCCGTGCGCCTGATCGCGACTCGGGTGACGGCGATAGCCGATATCGAGACCGTCGCGCTCGCGGAGGCCGACGGGCGCATCCTTGCCAATGACATTTTGGCGCCGTTGCCGCTGCCGCCCTTCACCAATTCCGCCGTCGATGGCTATGCGGTCGCAAGCCGCGATCTTCCCACAGGTTCGGAACAGGCGTTTCCCATCAGCGGACGGGTGCAGGCGGGCGCCGCGGCGAATGCGCCGATCGAGCGCGGTCATGCTGTGCGCATCTTCACGGGCGCGCCGATGCCTGACGGTGCCGACACCGTGTTCATGCAGGAGGACGTCCGCGTCGAGGGCGATAACGTCGTTCTGCCCGCAGGCCTGCAGCCGGGCGCCAATGTGCGGCCGGCGGGTGAAGACATTCCGCTCGGCCACGCCGCGTTGCAGATTGGAAAGCGCTTGCGCCCGCAGGATGTCGCGCTGGCTGCAGCGTTCGGCCTTGTCAGGCTCGACGTGATCAGGCGGATCCGCGTCGCGGTGTTCTCGACCGGCGATGAGCTGGTTTCGCCCGGAGAGCGCCGTGCGGCGCCGCAGCTCTTCGACTCCAACCGCTTCATGCTGATGGCGATGCTGCGGCGACTTGGCTGCGAGGTCAGTGACCTCGGCATTCTGCGCGACGAGCCTGCGAGCCTCGCACGCGCGCTGAAGGACGTCGCAGGCCACCACGATCTGATCCTCACCACCGGCGGCGTCTCGACTGGCGAGGAGGATCACGTCAAGGCCGGCGTCGAGAGCGTCGGCCGCCTGGTGCTGTGGCGGATGGCGATCAAGCCGGGGCGCCCGGTCGCGATGGGCATCATCGGCGGCACGCCGTTCATCGGCCTGCCGGGCAATCCCGTCGCGAGCTTCGTCACCTTCGTTCACGTGGTGCGGCCAACCATCCTGGCGCTGTCCGGCGGCGCGCCGGAGCCGCTGGTGCCGATGCCGGTGCGGGCCGGCTTCACCTACAAGAAGAAGGTCGGGCGCCGCGAATATGTCCGCGTCAATCTGCGTAAAGCGCCGGATGGTATGCTCGAAGCGATCAAGTTTCCGCGCGAGGGCGCGGGGCTGTTGTCGTCGCTGGTCGACACCGATGGCCTGGTCGAGCTTGGCGAACACATCACACACGTCGAGCCCGGCCAGACCGTCGGATTCCTGTCCTATGCAAGCCTGATCTGAAGCCGTCGCGTAGCGATTGACGCTGTGCGAATGCTTCGCCATGGTCGGAAACATGACGACGACAAAACTCGATCTCACCGGTCTCAAATGTCCGCTGCCCGCGCTCAAGACGCGCAAGGCACTGAAGGCGGTCAAGCCGGGTGATTTTCTCGAAGTGCTCTGCACCGATCCATTGTCGGTGATCGATATCCCGAACCTGATCCGCGAGACCGGCGACAAGGTCGAGATCACCGAGCGGAGCGAGAGCCGCATCGTGTTTTTGATCGAGAAGACAAATGGGACGATAGAGAAAATCAATGATGCCTCGTCCGCATCGCAACAATAGCCGTGCGCTGCAATAATCGCTCTGGTTGATACCTACCTTTTTCCTATCGACACCTTTTAGCCCTTCTGTCCCAATTGAACCTCTCCGCGGTGTCGCGGAGATCAATGACGCTCGGGCTACACACGAGCGACTCCGGGCGGGGCACGTCTTCATTTATCAGGTTGGCGCCGTCACTGAGCATATTGTGTCGCGTCGGGGGTTGGGAATTCCGAAAAGCGCTTGATGATCTCTGGCGCACAGAAAGAAGTCGTGGAGGGGCAGCGCCGGTTTCCGCGACGACAATTTGGTTGGATCAATGAAAGCGAGCACGCTCGATCGAAGAGCGGCCGCAGGGAGGATCGGATGACGACGATTAGCAGCACCGGCGCTGTGGCCGGCGCGGGGCTTGGTTTCCTCGACAAGGAGCACACGATTGCGACCGCCGGCTTCAACCGTTGGCTGGTGCCGCCGGCCGCACTCTGCATCCATCTGTGCATCGGCATGGCCTACGGCTTCTCGGTGTTCTGGCTGCCGCTGTCGCGCGCGATCGGATTGAACACGCCGAAGGCCTGCCCCGATACCTCGCTGTGGCAGGAATTGTTCACGACCACCTGCGACTGGAAGGTGGCGAGTCTCGGGTGGATGTACACGCTGTTCTTCGTGCTGCTCGGCGTGTCCGCCGCGATCTGGGGCGGCTGGCTCGAACGTGTCGGTCCGCGCAAGGCAGGGTTCGTCGCGGCGCTGTGCTGGGCCGGCGGTCTCGTGATCGGCGCGCTCGGTGTCTACATCCATCAGCTCTGGCTGATGTGGCTGGGCGCTGGCGTGATCGGCGGCGTTGGCCTCGGGCTCGGCTATATCTCGCCGGTGTCGACATTGGTGAAATGGTTTCCCGATCGCCGCGGCATGGCGACCGGCATGGCCATCATGGGGTTCGGCGGCGGCGCCATGATCGGCGCGCCGCTTGCCAATCTCTTGATGAACTATTTCAAGACACCGACCTCGGTCGGCGTCTGGGAAACCTTCCTGGCGATGGGCGTGATCTATTTCGTGTTCATGATGATCGGCGCCTTCCGCTATCGCATCCCGCCGACGGGCTGGCAGCCCGAGGGCTGGACGCCAAAGGCCAAGGCCAATGCGATGATCTCGACCAACAACGTCCATCTCGACAATGCACACAAGACACCGCAGTTCTGGCTGATCTGGTGGGTGCTCTGCCTCAACGTCTCAGCAGGCATCGGCGTGATCGGCATGGCCTCGCCGATGCTGCAGGAGATCTTCGCCGGCAAATTGATCGGATTGCCCGATGTCGGCTTCAATCAGCTTGATGCGTCGCAGAAGGCGCAGATTGCCGGCATCGCGGCGGGCTTCGCCGGGCTCTTGTCGCTGTTCAACATCGGCGGCCGCTTCTTCTGGGCGTCGCTGTCGGACAAGATCGGGCGCAAGAACACCTATTATACGTTCTTCCTGCTCGGCATCGCGCTCTATGCGCTGGCGCCGACCTTCGCGGCGATGGGCTCGAAACTTCTGTTCGTGCTCGGCTTCGGCATCATCCTGTCGATGTATGGCGGCGGCTTTGCGACCGTGCCGGCGTATCTCGCCGACATGTTCGGAACGCAGTTCGTGGGCGCCATTCACGGCCGGCTGCTGACGGCGTGGTCGACCGCCGGCATCATCGGCCCGGTCGTCGTGAACTATATCCGCGAGTTCCAACTCGCTGCCGGCGTTCCGCGCGACCAGCTCTACAACACCACGATGTACATCCTCTGCGCCATGCTGATCGCGGGCCTGATCTGCAACTACCTGGTCAAGCCGGTCGATGCGAAGTGGCACATGAGCGAGGCGGAAGTGGCAAAACTGCAGGCGGCGAGCGCGAGTGCGGATGCGGCCGGTCCGCATGGTTCCTACGGCATCGGGTTCGGCGGACTGGATGCCAAGGCCGCGCTGTTCTGGGCCTTTGTCGGCATTCCCCTGGCCTGGGGCGTCTGGAAGACGCTGGAGAGCGCGGTCAAGATCTTCTGATCGAGCTTGGCGCCGCGGGCGATGCGTTCGCCCGCGGCGCTTTTTTTCATCCATTCAATTGAACGAATAGAACAAGGGAATTTTCGCGATGTTTCGTATCGGAACTGGTGCCGCCGCCGCGCTGTTGATTACGAGCCTGCTGACTGCGGCTTCGGCCCAAACGCCCGCGCCTTCCGCGCCTGCCGCCGCGAGCGAGGCGAAGCCTTCCAGGGCGAAGCTCACAGCCGCGAGGCTGAAGGACATGAAGGCCAAATGGAGCGCCAACAGGGGCAAGCTGAAAGCCTGTCGCCAGGAGGTCAAAGCCAAGGGATTGGCAGGCGACGACCGCTGGTTCTACATCGAGGACTGCATGGGTAAGACCTGAGGACAGGTTTGTCGCGGGGGGAAACGGAGCGGGGGCATGCGCCGGCGGCATGCCACTTAAATGCTTCTTCGGACGCGATAATTTTCTCTTGGCATTGGTCTTGGCATCTGGCATGCCAAAGATTAGAGTTGATCTAAAGAGTGGTAAGAACGGATGCTTCAATGACTGTCCATGACGTGCATGAGGTTCGCGCGTTCGAGCACCCTGGTGCCGGGCGGCGCAAGGCCAAGGCGACGCCGAAGGGACGCCAGATCGATCCGACAGCCGCGCATGACGTCGAGCAGTTGCTCGGCGACCGGCCGCGCCGGCGCGATCTGTTGATCGAATTCCTGCACCTGATCCAGGACAAGTATCACCAGATCTCCGCCGCACATCTCGCTGCGCTCGCGGACGAGATGAAATTGTCGTTCGCGGAAGTGTTCGAGACCGCGACCTTCTACGCGCATTTCGACGTGGTGAAGGAAGGTCAGCCGGATGTCGCGCCGCTTACCATCCGCGTCTGCGACTCGCTCACCTGCGCGATGCTCGGCGGCGAAAAGCTGCTGGAGCAATTGCAGGACTCGGCTGGTCCCGGCATCCGCGTGGTGCGCGCGCCCTGCGTCGGCCGCTGCGACACCGCGCCGGTCGCGGAAGTCGGCCACAACTTCGTCGATCAGGCGACGGTCGAGAGCGTGCTGGCGACGGCGAAGGCTGGCGAGACGCACGCGCATCTGCCTGATTATGTCGGCTACAACGCCTATGTTGCCGGCGGTGGCTACCGATTGCTGAACCGGCTGCGCGCGGGCGAAGTGTCGAACGACGAGATCCTGAAGGCACTTGACAACGCCTCGCTGCGCGGACTCGGCGGCGCGGGATTCCCCACCGGGCGCAAATGGCGCGCGGTGCTCGGCGAACCCGGGCCGCGGCTGATGGCGGTCAATGGCGACGAGGGCGAGCCCGGCACGATCAAGGATCGCTATTATCTCGAGACCGATCCGCATCGCTTCCTCGAGGGCATGCTGATCGGCGCCCACGTGGTCGAAGCCGCCGACGTCTACGTCTACATCCGCGACGAATATCCGGCGGTGCGCGAAATCCTCGCGCGCGAGATCGCAAAGCTTCCGGCCGGCGGTCCGCGCCTGCATCTGCGTCGCGGCGCCGGCGCTTACATCTGCGGCGAGGAATCCTCGCTGCTCGAGAGCATCGAGGGCAAGCGCGGATTGCCGCGGCACAAGCCGCCTTATCCGTTCCAGGTCGGGCTGTTCGGCCTGCCGACGCTGATCAACAATGTCGAGACATTGTGGTGGGTGCGCGACATCGTCGAGAAGGGCGCCGACTGGTGGAAGAGCCACGGCCGTAACGACCGTCAAGGCCTGCGCAGCTACTCGGTCTCGGGCCGCGTGAAAAATCCCGGCGTGAAGCTGGCGCCGGCCGGCATCACCGTGCGCGAGCTGATCGACGAATATTGCGGCGGGATGGCCGATGGCCACACCTTCCATGCCTATCTGCCGGGCGGCGCCTCCGGCGGCATCCTGCCGGCGACGATGGACGATATCCCGCTCGACTTCGGCACATTGGAAAAATACGGCTGCTTCATCGGCTCGGCCGCGATCGTGATCCTGTCGCAAGCGGACAGCGTGAAGGCGGCGGCGCTCAATCTGATGCGCTTCTTCGAAGATGAGAGCTGCGGGCAATGCACGCCGTGCCGCGTCGGCACGCAGAAGGCGGCGATGTTAATGGAACGGCCGGTGTGGAACCGGGCGCTGCTCGAGGAACTGGGCCAGGCGATGCGCGATGCGTCGATCTGCGGTCTCGGCCAGGCCGCCTCGAATCCCCTGACCTCCGTGATTAAATACTTCCCCGACGAGTTCAAGGAAGCTGCGGAATGACGACGATCCAGTTCGAACTCGACGGCAAGCAGGTCGAAGCGAAAGCAGGCGAGACCATCTGGCAGGTGGCAAAACGCCAGGGCCAGGAGATCCCGCATCTCTGCTATTCGCCGGCGCCGGACTATCGCCCCGACGGCAATTGCCGCGCCTGCATGGTCGAGATCGAAGGCGAGCGCGTGCTCGCCGCCTCCTGCAAGCGCATGCCGTCTGTCGGCATGAAGGTGAAGACGGCCTCTAGCCGCGCCGTTGCCGCGCAGAAGATGGTGATGGAGCTTCTGGTCGCCGACCAGCCGGCGCGCGAGACCTCGCACGATCCCGATTCGAAATTCTGGCACTGGGCGGAGAAGACCGGCGTCACCGAGAGCCGCTTCCCGGCTGCGGAACGCTGGGAGGGCGACGCCAGCCATCCGGCGATGCGCGTCAATCTCGATGCCTGCATCCAGTGCGGTCTGTGCGTGCGCGCCTGCCGCGAGGTGCAGGTCAACGACGTCATCGGCATGGCCTATCGCAATGCCGACGCCAAGATCGTGTTCGACTTCGACGATCCGATGGGAGAATCGACCTGCGTCGCCTGCGGCGAATGCGTGCAGGCCTGCCCGACCGGCGCCTTGATGCCCGCCGTGATGCTCGACGAGAAACAGACCCGCGTTACTTATCCCGACCGCAAGGTGGATTCGCTCTGTCCGTTCTGCGGCGTCGGTTGCCAGGTGACCTATCAGGTCAAGGACGAGAAGGTGATCTATGCCGAAGGCCGCGACGGCCCGGCCAATCACAACCGGCTCTGCGTCAAGGGCCGCTTCGGCTTCGACTACATCCATCATCCGCATCGCTTGACCAAGCCGCTGGTGCGGTTGCCGAACGCCAGGAAGGACGCCAACGACCAGGTCGATCCGGCCAATCCGTTCACGCATTTCCGCCAGGCGAGCTGGGAGGAGGCGCTCGACATTGCCGCGCGCGGCCTCGTCAAGATCCGCGACGAGAAGGGCGTGAAGGCGCTGGCCGGCTTCGGTTCTGCGAAGGGATCGAACGAGGAAGCCTATCTGTTTCAGAAGCTGGTGCGCACCGGCTTCGGCTCCAACAATGTCGATCACTGCACGCGGCTGTGCCACGCCTCATCAGTGGCGGCGCTGACGGAGGGCCTGAATTCCGGCGCGGTGTCGGCGCCGTTCTCGGCGGCAATGGATGCCGAGGTGATCATCGTGATCGGCGCCAATCCGACCGTGAACCATCCGGTGGCGGCGACCTATATCAAGAACGCGGCCAAGCGCGGCGCGAAATTGATCGTGATGGACCCGCGGCTGCAGACGCTGTCGCGCCACGCCGATAAGCATCTCGCCTTCAAGCCGGGAAGCGACGTCGCGATGCTGAACGCGATGATCAACACGATCATCACCGAGGGCCTGACCGACGAGCAGTATATCGCCGGCTACACCGAAGGCTTCGACGAGCTGAAGGCCAAGATCGTGGACTTCACTCCGGAGAAGATGGAGCCGATCTGCGGTATCCCGGCCGAGACCTTGCGCGAAGTGGCGCGGCTCTACGCCCGCGCGAAATCCTCGATCATCTTCTGGGGCATGGGTATCAGCCAGCATGTCCATGGCACCGACAATGCGCGCTGCCTGATTGCGCTGGCGCTGATCACGGGTCAGGTCGGCCGTCCCGGCACCGGCCTGCATCCGCTGCGCGGCCAGAACAACGTGCAGGGCGCGTCCGACGCCGGCCTGATCCCGATGTTCCTGCCGGACTACCAGCCTGTCGGCCGCGTCGATCTGCGCGGCAAGTTCGAGGAACTCTGGCAGAAGAGCCTCGATCCGGTGCGCGGGCTGACCGTGGTCGAGATCATGAACGCGATCCATGCCCGCGAGATCAACGGCATGTATATCGAGGGCGAAAATCCCGCGATGTCCGATCCCGATCTGCAGCACGCGCGCGAGGCGCTTGCCATGCTCGATCACCTCGTGGTGCAGGATCTCTTCGTCACCGAGACCGCGTTCCATGCCGACGTGATCCTGCCGGCTTCGGCATTCGCGGAAAAGTCAGGCACCTTCACCAACACCGACCGGCGCGTGCAGCTCGCGCGCGACGTGATCAAGCCGCCGGACGACGCGCGGCAGGATCTCTGGATCATCCAGGAGATCGGAAAGCGCATGGGCCTGCCGTGGAATTACAGCGGTCCGGCTGATGTCTTTGCCGAGATGGCCGAGCTGATGCCTTCGCTGAAGAACATCACCTGGGAACGCCTGGTGCGCGAGGGCGCGGTGACCTATCCGGTCGACGATCCGCACAAGCCGGGCAACGAGATCATCTTCACCACCGGCTTCCCGACTGAGAACGGCCGCGGCAAGATTGTGCCGGCGCATGTCATCCCGCCGGATGAACTGCCCGATGCCGAATATCCGATGGTGCTGTCGACCGGCCGCGTGCTCGAGCACTGGCACACGGGATCGATGACCCGCCGCGCATCCGTGCTCGACCAGATCGAGCCGGAGGCGGTCGCCTTCATGTCGCCGAAGGACATGCGGCGCATGCAGCTCTGGCCCGGCGATTTCATCCGGCTCCAGACCCGCCGCGGCGCCGTCGAGGTGAAGGTGCGCTCCGACCGCGACGTGCCTGTCAACATGGTGTTCATGCCGTTCTGCTACGCGGAAGCGGCGGCCAACCTCTTGACCAATCCGGCGCTCGATCCCTTCGGCAAGATTCCGGAATTCAAGTTCTGCGCCGTGCGCGCGGAAAAGGCCGAGCTCCGCTCGGCAGCGGAGTAGGCGCTGCCGCCTTTATGCCGCTTCTATGCGGGATGGCGGCAAGCCATCTCGAATTCCTACGCACTGCTTCGCATCTTCCATTGTCCGGCACCTGTTTGCGCTGGGTTTGGAAGGTCCCCGACCACAGGGACAAGTCGCTGAGAACGCTGCAGCGGCCGCACATTCTCTCCGAGAAGTGGGACTACTGATCAGCGCCTACGGTCCGGAAACACAGGTCACGATCCGATCTGACGAAAATTGGACTATGATCTAAAGCGACGTGGTTGCTGCGCAGCAGCGAAATGACACCATGGGCCGATCGATTGATTTATCTCAAGACTCTTTCCGGAGCGCGGGCCCAGCTTACCTTCGCAAGGCAGCGACAATCGGGAGGTGAAGCATGTACCGGCATATTCTCATTCCGACAGATGGATCGGAGCTGGCGGAGCATGGGGTGGCGCATGGCTTGGCGCTGGCGAAATCCCTTGGAGCCAAGGTGTCTGTCATCTTCGTTGTGGAACCCTTTTCGGAAATGTCAGGGCGGTTCCTTGAAGCCGTCGCAACATATGCCGAGCTGCGCAAGGAACAGGCCACGAGCGCGTTGGATCGCGCGGCAAATGCGGCCAAGGAGGCCGGTGTTTCTTGCGAGACGATTCAAGCGGAGAACGGGCAACCCCATCAAGCAATCATCGCAGCAGCCGAGGACAAAGGCTGCGATCTCATTGTCATGTCATCGCATGGACGCAGCGGGCTTTCCATGCTTCTCATCGGAAGTGTGACCAACAAGGTGCTGGCGCACGCGAAAACCCCCGTACTGGTTTGTCAGTAGCGACAAGTCGCCGGGGCGCACCAGGCCAGTAGGGTCGAACAATTTACGGCACCCGCAAATTCGACCTGAGACACTTGTTGGGACACTTGGGTTCCAATACAGGCAGCATCCCTTCCTCCTATAGGAACGGATCGGCTGCTCAGGACGCTTCCCGAACGCTGAAGAGGCCTGCCTGAATATCCGTTCTGGGTCATTCGCGTCGATTGGGCGATGCCGCAACCGCGTCCGGTCTCCCCCTAGCAGCAGGCGCCTTGGCGGCCGCCTCTGGCCACGAACGCACCGCCGCGGGACCCCGCGGCCTTACTTCGAGGCTTTGGTGATCTTGTGCTCCAAGTGGCCAGTCTCATGATCACGACGGAGCTGGCTCAATGATGTCTCGTTCAGCTTAAGTAGAACCTCACGGAGCTTCTCTGTGTCGGGATAGCCAGCCGCGAAACTCTGACCGTACACCTTGCGCAACGTGCGAATGAGGGTGTTTCCGTGTTTGGCGCTGATTTCTCCGTCCTTGTTGCGGTGGCGATTGTCGAGAGTTGCCTTGCTCATGCTGCCCTCCATTGTGTCCGCGCCAACAGCATCCACCCGCCGAGACCAAATCGCAACAACGCGTGCTCGGGAAATACACTTTGCGCTGCATAGCTTTTGGTGGCCGTGGGCGATTGGCTCGCGGAGTGCTTGCTTGACTCGTCCCGCCTCCGTTCAATGCGACCACGGATACTAAAGGCATGTTCGGGACGTATTAGGTCAACGTTACTGACGCGCTCTTAGACCGCGAGTCGCTCTGCCACAGCGCTCGTTTTTGCTTTCACCAGCCTGGGCCGGGAGCAACAGGATGCATTGCATTACGGCAAGCTCCACGCTAGAGCAGCCGTAACTTCTAGAGGTAAACACATGTCATATGCCTATAAGCTGAATGAAGACGTTCACCACCAGCCCCAAGGTCCGCGAGGACGTGCCTCGACTGAGGCGCCAATGATTTATACCATCGTTCAACTTATGCCCATCGAGGCAGATGGACGTCTTAGATACCGCATCAAGAGCAAGTCGGAGAATATCGAGCGAGTCGTTACGGAAGATCAGCTTTCGTATTCTCAGTGATTTGGCGCGCTTGATGACGGTAGGAGCCTAGTCGTGCTGAATGATCGAGAAAATATCCTGCGTGCGCTCCGCGAGAAGCCGCTCAAAGTGTACGAGGTCATGAAACGCGCCAATGTCGTGAATGAAGAAGCTTGCCAATCCCTCCTGTTGAAAATGCGAGACGAGGGCCTGGTGAAGTTCGATATCAACAAAGGGCGATGGCGCATCGGATGATTCGTGAAATTGCGGGCGACCGTCCAGCGTTGATCACAGAAGACTCGCTGCGGCGATTAGGAACACGTTCATACTTGAAGGACTGAGCGTCCCGCAGCACCTGATGGCGGCAGATCAGCCGCGACGATTCTTCCTTGCCTTCTTTCCGAATGCGGCTTTCGCAGGCGACGCGTTTGCCGGCTGCCGCTGTCCAGCATGGCCGGACTTGTTCCGGTGTTTCTTTTTCTTCCCGAAACCCGGCTCGCTGGCAAATTTCGACCCGCTTTCGCGGTGAGGCTTGCCGCGTTGCTTCGGTCCTGTCGCGTCACGAGAATTGTCGCTTCGACGAGCATTGTGATCGAAGTCGCCGGCTTCGAGCCAAGGCGAGTGTGACTGCTTTTCCAAAGGTGCCTGATCTGGGGGAGTGTCTGCCAGCGGCTCGATGCGGATGTTGTCTTCCTTATCCGGACGTCGGATCTTGGCGGCGAAGGATCCTGCGACCCGCTCGGAAATTTCGAACTCGGTGGTGGTGTCCAGAATCCGGATGGCGCCAATGTCACGCTTGTCGATGCCGCCACGACGGCAAATCATCGGCAAGAGCCAGCGCGCTTCTGCATTCTTTTTTCGTCCGATGGCGGCCCGGAACCATACGCTGGCCTCCGCCATGCCGTGACGCGACGATGATCTTCCCGTTTTCGATCGGGGCCCGGTGGGGCGTTCATCGCCGCGCGATGTCCGCATGTGTTCTCGACCGCGGTCGTCACGAGGTCGGCTGCGATCCTGGCCGGGATCGAGAATGTCTTCGGGCGAAGGAAGCCGCGCGCGATAAAGCCGCGCGAGCGCCGCGGCGATATCCTCAGCCGACCGCTCGGCAAGCAATGCCCGCGCCAGCACCAGATCGTCGGCGGTCGTCTCCTCGGTGAAAACGGCATCCGTAAGCATACGTTCATGATCGAGCCTGCGGATTTCATCGGCCTGGGGAGCCGTGCTCCAGACGACGTCAATGCCGGCCAGATTCAGCAGCAGTTCCGCGCGTCGTTTTCGGGCGGGCGACACCAGCAGGATGCTCACGCCCTTGCGGCCCGCACGACCGGTGCGGCCCGAGCGGTGCTGCATGACCTCCGCGTCCTTTGGCAGATCCGCATGAATGACGAGGTCGAGGCTCGGCAGGTCGATACCGCGCGCCGCCACGTCGGTCGCCACGCAGACGCGCGAACGTCCGTCGCGCAACGCCTGCAGCGCCAGGGTTCGCTCGTTCTGCGTCATTTCACCGGAGAGAGCGACCACGGAAAACCCACGCTCGAGCAGCGCCGCCTGCAAATGCCTGACCGCATCTCTCGTGTTGCAAAACACAAGTGCGCTCGGCGATTCGAAAAAGCGCAATACGTTGACGACCGCGTGCTCGACATCATCAGGAGCAATCCGGATGGCGCGGTACTCGATATCGGCATGACCGCCTTCGTCGCCCGCGACCTCGATCCGAGAGGCCTGTTGCTGGTACTGTTTTGCCAGCGCAACGATGCCGCGCGGAAAAGTCGCCGAGAACAACAACGTGCGGCGCGTGTCCGGCGTGGTCTTGAGGATGAATTCCATATCCTCGCGAAAACCGAGATTGAGCATTTCATCGGCCTCGTCGAGGACGACAGCCTTCAATTCTGAGATGTCGAGATGGCCGCGCCGCAAGTGATCGCACAATCGGCCGGGCGTCCCGACCACGATGTGAGCGCCCGCGGCAAGCTCGCGCTGTTCGCGGCGCGGATCCATGCCGCCGACGCAGGAGACGACGCGCGCATCCGCGTATTGATAAAGCCATGCGAGTTCGCGATGGACCTGCAAGGCGAGTTCGCGCGTTGGCGCGACGATCAAGGCAAGCGGCGCGGCCGCCCGCTGAAACCGCTCGACGCTGCCCAAAAGATCCTTTGCAATTGCCAGCCCGTAAGCGACGGTCTTGCCCGAGCCGGTTTGGGCCGAAACGAGAAGGTCGCGGTCGACAGCTTCTGCCGCAAGCACGGCGATCTGGACAGGGGTCGGCCGATCGTAGCTGCGCTCGGCTAAAGCTCGGGCGAGCGGCGGACTTGTGGTGGGGAATGACACGAGATGGAAACCTTTGTTGGCTCAGGCGCAGAACGTCGAGCCGAGTGACTTGAAGCTGCGTGCCCGGCAGACGGCACAGCCGCACGCGCGGCGATCTGATTCAGATGCTTTACGCCAAGAGAAGCCAGATCGCTACCCCAGGATGAGGTTGACGCTCAGGGATGAGCCGGCGCGACTTCCGCTCCGGGTCATTTTCGACCGACTCTATCGGCTTTGCCTGCGATGTAATGTCCGTTTGTCCCCAAAGCAACCAATGCCGGGACTCAGCCAAGAACCAGCGTTTGGCTGGATGCCTGTGCTTCAAACTTTCCCTACACAACTTGCTACGACCGCTTCGCTCGCTGGTGGCGCACCGGTGCGGCGGGCAAAGTATCCTGCACGCCAGACCATTCTTCGTCGCCGAGTTCGGCGATCGCCTTCCTGACCTCCGCCTTGGCGGCGTCGTTCAACTGAACGATCGGGAGGCGCGTATTCGGCTGGATCAGCCCAAGCAGCGACAGCGCGTACTTCAGCGCCGCTGGATGCTCGGCGGCGAGCAGCCCGGCAATCGGGAACAGGCGGCTGAACAGATACCCGGCCGATTGCAGCCGTCCTTCCTTGAGGCTTGCAAGAACCACCTGGCACAGTTCCGGTACGAGGTTCGCGACTGCCGAGATGCAGCCGTGTCCACCGACGGCCATGAACGGCAGCGTGGTCAAATCGTCGCCTGACAGCAGGCGGAAATGCGGCGGCAGCGACGTGCGTATGCGGACCAGGCGTCCGACATCGCCGCTGCTGTCGCGCAATCCGATGAACTGCTCGGATTCAGCTAGGCGCTTGAGCGTTGCGTCGGAGGCGTCGCGAAGGGTGCGCGAGGGAACGTCGTGCAGGATAACCGGAAGCGCGGTCGCCTCGGCCACTGCGCGGAAATGCGCGAGGAGTCCAGCCTGCATCGGCTTGTTGTAGTAGGGGACCACCGAGAGCACGGCATCGGCACCGGCTGCCTCCGCCTGCCGCGTCAGTTCGACCGCGCGGTCTGTTGCGTTGGATCCGGCGCCGGCGATGACGCTGATACGGCCATGCGCGACCTCGACGGCGCGGCGAACGAGGCCGGCCTTCTCTCCCGTCGTCAGGGTCGGCGCCTCGCCCGTGGTCTCGCCGACCACGATCGCACTGGCGCCGGATGCGATCTGGCGCTCGCAGAGCCGCGCAAAGGCATCGAAATCGATCTCGCCGTCTTCGCCGAACGGCGTTGGAAGGTCGGGGATGTAGCCCGCGAGCCAGTCCTGTTTCATGTGTCGTCCTTCGGAATAGGCACCGCATTCAATATCTGGCGGCGCGTGAGCGCGTGCCGGGGAGTGGAGCATTGCTGCGCGGTGCCAATCCGCGCCACAGCCAGTTGTTGACCTTGGGCTTTCTTGTGCGCGGCGGCGCCGTATCGATTTCGATTTCGACCGCGCTTGCGAATGCCCGCCTCGCGCGGGGATCCTCGATCCGCTCAAGATACTGACGCAAGGTGGCGTCGGCGCCGTCGTTCTGCCGCAGAATGGCGCTGCAGAGGTCGGCACTGATCTTGCGGAAGAAGCTGAAACTCGGCTGCTCCTCATAGCGGCGGCCGCCGCGGTCGATCTCGGCGGCTATCGCCATCACGTTCAACCGATCGGCATTATCGAGCGTTACGGCAAAGCGCAGAAGCGCCAGTTGCCAGGCGCGCAGCAGCCTGCTGTGCCATTCAACCGGATCCTGCGATTCCATTGGTAACGCCTTCCCAGCCGCGCAAATGCTTCGCGGTTCACGCCGCTCTTTCCATTTGTGCGAAACCCTGCCGGTGAGCGGCAAGCACGAGGCCGCGTTGGCACCTCACGCCTGCCTCGATCCGGAAGCCCATTTGCTCCAGCTTCCTTCGGATGTTGAGGCAGAATTCGCCTTCACGAGAGTCGATCAGGATCGCAATGGTGGCATTCGCGCTGAGGAATTGCGAGACTTCCAGGAGCGCCGCCTCGGTCGCCGCCAGGGATTTGTCTCCCGTGAGCAGGCCGATGCTGTGCTGTCTCCTGGGCACCCGGCAGGTTGCGGTTGTCGCGACCTGAACGAAGCCGCGCCTGCGCAGCGAAAGATAGAGCTCCATGGCTCCACTTCCCGCGATGATCGTGCGGTGCAGGTTGGACAGGTGCGTCAGTGTGATCATCGTATCGAGGACCTGGTCGCGGTCGGCAACTAAACAAGGCTGCATCATCTGACTCCTCCTGAATGTAGGCCGCGAACCGGATCAGGCGACGCGTCGCGCGGCTGTTGCTTGTGACGGCGCGGCGGAGGAACTGCGGTTCATGTCAAGTTCGAATTCGCGCGACAGTTCGACGATGGTTTCTGGATGATGCCCGTTCTCGAACAGCGCGTATTTGACTGCCTGGGAGCGATTGACGAACAGCCCGCCGTAGAGACCGTTCTGTTCCTGGGCGACCCACTGGCCGCGCCGGTTCCTTCCGATAAAGACGATAGGCGAAGCAGAGCTACACGATGGAGGTTCGTCGAGTTTTATGTTCACGAGTTTCATTTTTGTGATTCCTTCACGAGACTTGGTAACGCGTTCAATATCTTTGCGGGCGGATATGAAATCGAGGAGGGCGGGTGAGCGATCTCATAAGGGACATATAAGGTCGCCAGGCCCGTCGCGTGGGTTATCGCCCGGTGGCCGAGGCGAGCGCGCAAAGCGCGGCATAGGCTGCCATCTCGTCCCAATGGTTGAGATCGGCATCCATGAATTGCTCCCGCCGTATCAGGGCGATGACGGCACAGAGCACGGTGGACATCCAGAGCAGCGCGATGAAGCTGCGGCCAAAGCCGATGCTCCCGAACAGCGCGAAACCGCTCAGGATCAGCAACCGAAACACAAATCGAACCAGGACCTGGGCGGATTTCAGCTTTTGCGGCAGGTTTGGCAGTGGCTGCACGGCGCTGCTCGCTCAGGCGAAATTGTCGCTCAGCATCGGCTGGTAGAAGCCGTCGGCATGACGTTCGACGCTCGGCACGCTGGGGCGGCTCGATGGTGCGGCGATCTGCTGTGCCTCGACGAACGCGCTCAAGATGGCGAGCGCCAGATCGGCATGATGGGTCTCGATCGATTGATCGAGCCAGTCGGGCAGTTCGCGCTCGCGCGATAGCGCGCAGTACCATTCGCCGTCGTCATAGGCGAGGCGACGAACCTGCCATTGCGGCAGTTCGAGGTCGAGCAGCGCCAGCGCTGCATCGGTCCACGCGCCCAGTTTGATCAGTGCCTCGACGCGCGCCGTCTTGTCGCGCCGTCCTTGCGAGGGAAAGCGTCGGCAATAGTCGCGGATGAGGTCGGACATCAGTTCGACTGTCACTCTACCGGCGTCCCGCGGCCGAAGGCCGAAGTCGGCGGTCAAGGGTTCTGAAAGCAGTGACATGGCGAGACCTATCAATCATGCGGCTTGACGAAATGCCGCAGGTCAAAAGTGGTCAAAACGCCATTTGAAAACGAGATGGGGCGGCGGCCGGAAATATAGGGATTTCATAAAGATGGACGGGGCGCGCGATGCCGAACCTCACGCGTCGTCCCGACAAACGCCAGGGCCCAGATCACCATTCTGTGTTTGGAAGCGTGCTGTGGCGGCCCCACCTCTTTGACGATACCGGAGGTTGTGGGTCCCGGCTAGGCCAAGGGCTCGCCGCGGCGCGCGAGCCTGAGAAGCGGATCTTTATAAGATTCCTATAACGACGCCGCAGCCTACATCTCGAAAACCTATGCGGCGGGTGGCACCTCACCTCGGAACCAGAACGGGCCTTTGTCGGCCCGTTATGCATAGGAGCCTCCAATGCTTGATCTCGTCATGCTGGCGCTCATCGCGGCATTTTTCGCGGCCGGCATAGGCTACGCCTACGCCTGCGAACGGCTGTGAGGGGGCGCGCCATGATTTTCGACTATTCGCTCGCCGGCCTCGTCTCGCTCGGCCTTCTCTTCTACCTCACCTATGCGCTGCTGCGCCCTGAGCGGTTTTGATCAGCGCCATGTTCATGATTGGGCAGCTTCTCCTGGCAGATGCGGCGCTGACCATCCTGTTGGTCGGCGTGCTTGCCGTGCTGCTGCGCTCAAAGCCCATTCGAAAGGTTTAATGCCATGACCGCCATCGGCTGGTTCCAAATAATCCTCTTTTGCGCCGTCGTCGTCGCGCTGGTGAAGCCGCTCGGCTGGTACATGACGCGCGTCTTCAACGGCGAGGCGACTTTCTTGTCGCCGGTGCTGCGCCCGGTGGAGCGCGGGTTCTACTGGATCAGCGGCGTCGACGAAAGGCGCGAACAGCACTGGCTGACCTATACGGTCGCGATGCTTCTGTTTCATATCGGCGGTTTCCTGATCATCTACGGCGTGATGCGGCTGCAGGCCGTGTTGCCGTTCAATCCGGCGGACCAGGCCGCCGTTGCCCCGGATCTGTCGTTCAACACCGCGGTCTCCTTTCTCACCAACACCAACTGGCAGAACTACGGCGGTGAAAGCACGGTGTCGTACCTGGTCCAGATGCTCGGCCTGACGCACCAGAACTTCCTCTCGGCTGCGACCGGCATGGTGCTCGCGGTGGCGTTGATCCGGGGCTTCGCCCGCGCCTCTGTACGCACGATCGGCAATTTCTGGGTCGATATCACCCGCTGCACGCTCTACATCCTGCTGCCGATCTGCATCGTCTATTCGCTGTTCCTGGTGTCGCAGGGCATGCCGCAGACGTTCGGGCCCTATGTCGATGCAACCACGCTCGAAGGCGCCAAGCAGACGATCGCCGTCGGTCCCGTGGCCTCGCAGGTCGCGATCAAGATGCTCGGCACCAATGGTGGCGGCTTCTTCAACGCCAACGCTGCGCATCCGTTCGAGAATCCGACGGCGCTGTCGAACTTCGTGCAGATGCTCTCGATCTTTGTGATCGGCGCCGCGTTCACCAACGTGTTCGGCCGCATGGTCGGCAACCAGCGGCAGGGCTGGGCGATCCTCGCGGTAATGGGCGTGCTGTTCGTCGCCGGCGTTTTGGTCTGCTACTGGGCCGAGGCCAACGGCACCACCGCGCTGCATGCGCTGGGGCTGTCCGGCGGCAACATGGAAGGCAAGGAAGTCCGCTTCGGCATCGTCGCGTCCTCGCTGTTCGCCGTCGTCACCACCGCGGCGTCCTGCGGCGCCGTCAATGCCATGCATGACAGCTTCACCGCGCTCGGCGGCATGATCCCGCTGGTTAACATGCAACTCGGCGAAATCATCGTCGGCGGCGTCGGCGCCGGCCTTTATGGCATGCTGCTGTTCGTCGTGCTGGCGATCTTCGTCGCCGGCCTGATGGTCGGCCGTACGCCGGAATATGTCGGCAAGAAGATCGAGGCGCGCGAGGTCAAGATGGCGATGCTCGCGATCCTGGTGCTGCCGCTGATGTATCTCGGCTGGACGGCGGTTGCCGTGGTGCTGCCGTCCGCGGTTGCTTCGATGGCCAATGCCGGCCCGCACGGCTTCACCGAGGTGCTCTATGCCTTCACCTCGGCGACCGGCAATAACGGCTCGGCCTTTGCAGGTCTCACCGGCAACACCTTCTTCTACAACCTCACGCTCGCCAGCGCGATGTTCGTCGGCCGCTTCTTCATGATCGTGCCGGCAATGGCGATTGCGGGTTCGCTGGCGCAGAAGAAGTCGGTCCCGCCGTCGGCCGGCACGTTCCCGACCACCGGCGGCCTGTTCGTCGGTCTCGTCGTCGGCGTGATCCTGATCATCGGCGGCCTCACCTTCTTCCCGGCGCTGGCGCTCGGACCGATCGTCGAGCATCTCGCCATGAACGCCAACACCCTGTTCTGATCGAATTAATTGGAGTCACATCCATGGAAACCATGAAACTGCAAAAGCAGGTGAGGGCGTCGACCATGCTCGACCCCAAAATCCTGGTACCTGCGATCAAATCGTCCTTCATCAAGCTCGATCCGCGGCTGATGGCGAAGAACCCCGTGATGTTCGTGGTCGAGATCGTCGCCGCGCTCACCACGGTGATCTTCTTGCGTGACCTCGTCACCGGCGCGGAGAACATCGGCTTCACTTTCCAGATCATCCTGTGGCTCTGGTTCACGGTGCTGTTCGCCAATTTCGCCGAAGCCGTCGCCGAGGGACGCGGCAAGGCGCAGGCGGATTCGCTGAAGAAGACCCGCACCGAGAGCCAGGCCAAGCTGCTGGAAGGTTCGGGGCGGAACTACCGCCTCGTCCCCGGCACCACGCTCAAGGTCGGCGACATCGTTCTGGTCGAGGCCGGCGACATCATCCCGTCCGACGGCGAGGTGATCGAAGGCGTGGCCTCGGTCAACGAAGCCGCGATCACTGGCGAGTCCGCGCCCGTGATCCGTGAATCCGGCGGCGACCGTTCGGCGGTGACCGGCGGCACGCAGGTGCTGTCGGACTGGATCCGCGTCCGCATCACAGCGGCGCAGGGCTCGACCTTCATCGACCGCATGATCCGGCTGGTCGAAGGCGCCGAGCGGCAGAAGACGCCGAACGAGATTGCGCTGAACATCCTGCTGGCCGGCCTCACCATCATCTTCGTGTTCGCGACCGTGACGATCCCGAGCTACGCGGCCTATGCCGGCGGCTCGATCTCGGTCGTGGTGCTGGTGGCGCTGTTCGTGACGCTGATCCCGACCACGATCGGCGCGCTGCTCTCGGCGATCGGCATCGCCGGCATGGACCGCCTGGTGCGCTTCAACGTGCTGGCAATGTCCGGCCGCGCGGTGGAAGCCGCCGGCGACGTCGACACGCTGTTGCTCGACAAAACCGGCACCATCACGCTCGGCAACCGCCAGGCGACCGCGTTCCGCCCCGTGCGTGGCGTCACCGAGCAGGAGCTTGCCGATGCCGCGCAGCTCGCCTCGCTCGCCGACGAGACGCCGGAAGGCCGTTCCATCGTCGTGCTGGCCAAGGAGAAATACGGCATCCGCAGCCGCGACATGCATGAGCTCGCCGCGACCTTCGTGCCGTTCACCGCGCAGACCCGCATGAGCGGCATCGATGCCGGCTCGTCCGCGGTCCGCAAGGGCGCGGTGGATGCGATCCTCAACTATATCGGCGGCGGCACCGCGCAGTCGCTGGCGAGCGGCAATGCTGTCCGCGCCCTCCAGGCCAATGTCAACACCGACGCCGCGCGCGAACTGCAGAGCATTGCCGACGAGATCGCCAAGGAAGGCGGCACGCCGCTCGCCGTGGCCAAGGACGGCCGGCTGCTCGGCGTCATCCACCTCAAGGATATCGTCAAGGGCGGCATCCGCGAGCGTTTCGCCGAGCTGCGCCGCATGGGCATCCGCACCGTGATGATCACCGGCGACAATCCGATGACCGCGGCGGCGATCGCGGCCGAAGCCGGCGTCGACGACTTCCTGGCGCAGGCCACGCCCGAGGACAAGCTCAAGCTGATCCGCGACGAGCAGGCCAAGGGCAAGCTGGTGGCAATGTGCGGCGACGGCACCAACGACGCGCCGGCGCTCGCGCAAGCCGATGTCGGCGTCGCCATGAACACCGGCACCCAGGCCGCGCGCGAAGCCGGCAACATGGTCGACCTCGACTCCAACCCGACCAAGCTGATCGAGGTGGTCGAGATCGGCAAGCAGCTCCTGATGACCCGCGGTGCGCTGACGACGTTCTCGATCGCCAACGATGTCGCGAAATATTTCGCAATCATCCCGGCGATGTTCCTGGCGTTCTATCCGCAGCTCGGCGTGCTCAACATCATGGGCCTTTCGAGCCCGCAGAGCGCGATCCTGTCGGCGATCATCTTCAACGCGCTGATCATCATCGCGTTGATCCCGCTGGCGCTGAAGGGCGTGGCCTATCGCGCGATAGGCGCCGGCGCGCTGCTCCGCCGCAACCTGATGATCTACGGCTTAGGGGGCATCATCATCCCCTTCATCGGCATCAAGGCGATCGACCTCGCGGTCGCAGCCTTGCACCTGGCTTAATGGCACCGTCATTGCGAGGAGCGAAGCGACGCAGCAATCCACGATCTTGCCCCGCGGCCCGATGGATGGCTTCGCTTCGCTCGCAATGACGAGAATTAGGAGAGACAACATGCTTAGAGAAATTCGTCCCGCCATCGTTCTTCTGCTGTTGTTGACGGCAGTCACGGGCCTCGCCTATCCGCTCGCGATCACCGCCATAGCCGGCGTGATCTTTCCGTCCCAGGCGCAGGGCAGCCTGATCGAGAAGGACGGCAAGATCATCGGCTCCGCCCTGATCGGGCAAGAGTTCAAGGAGGACAAATATTTCCACGGCCGGCCGTCGGCGACGCTGGCGCCGGATCCAAACGATTCCTCCAAGACGGTGCCCGCGCCCTACAACGCGGCGAACTCCGGCGGCTCCAATCTCGGTCCGACCAGCAAGGCGCTGAACGACCGCGTCAAGGAGGATGTCGAGAAGCTCAAGGCGGAAAACCCGTCCCAGCCGGTGCCGATCGACCTCGTCACCACCTCGGGAAGCGGCCTCGATCCCGACATTTCGCCGGAGGCGGCGCTCTTCCAGGTGCCGCGGGTGGCAAAAGCGCGCAACCTGCAGGAAGCGCAGGTCCGCCAGCTCGTCGAAGCCAACACCAAGGGCCGTTTCATCGGCGTGCTCGGCGAGCCGCGGGTGAATGTCCTGGCGCTTAACCTCGCTTTGGACGGCGCTTCGAAATAAAGGCGGCTAGGCCGAATGACGTGACGCGACTATATTTGCTCTATGGCAAATGAGCATCGCGACCCTGGGAAGCGACCCTCGCCGGACGCCCTCCTGGAAGCCGCCCGGCGAGAGAACGATGCGTCCGGGCGGCTGAAGATCTTCGTCGGCGCCGCTCCCGGCGTCGGCAAGACCTACGAGATGCTGCAGAGCGCGCATGCCAAGCTCAAGGGCGGCACCGATGTGGTGGTGGGTGTTGTCGAGACCCACGGCCGGGCCGAGACCGAGGCGCTGCTGCAGGGGCTCGAAGTGATCCCGCGCAAGCGGATCAATTACAAGGACCAGGTGCTCGAGGAGATGGACCTGGATGCGCTGATCGCGCGCCGGCCGCAGCTTGCCATCGTCGACGAGCTCGCCCACACCAACGCGCCCGGCAGCCGGCATCCGAAGCGCTATCTCGACGTCGAGGAACTGCTCTCCCACGGCATCGACGTCTACACCGCGGTCAACGTCCAGCATATCGAAAGCCTCAACGACGTCGTGGCCCAGATCACGCATGTGCGGGTGCGCGAGACCGTGCCGGATTCGATCTTCGACCGCGCGGATGCGATCGAATTGATCGACCTGCCGCCCGACGATTTGATCCAGCGATTGAAGGAGGGCAAGGTCTATGTGCCCAAGCAGGCGGAGCGGGCGCTTCAGCATTATTTCTCGCCCGGCAACCTGACCGCGCTGCGCGAGCTGGCGCTGCGGCGGACGGCCGAGCGGGTCGACGAACAGCTGCTCAATCATATGCAGGCCAACGCCATCGCCGGTCCCTGGGCCGCGGGCGAGCGCATCCTGGTCTGCGTCAGCGAGGATCCGCGCGCCGCCGGCCTCGTGCGCTACGCCAAGCGGCTTGCCGATCGCCTGCACGCGCCCTGGACCGCGATCAGCATCGAAACCCGGCGCAGCCTGCAGCTCTCGGACGAGCAGCGTGACCGGCTCGCCGATACGATGCGGCTTGCCGAATCGCTTGGCGGCGAGGCGCTGACGATTCCCGCCGTGCATCGCCGCATCGCCGATGATCTGATCAGTTTCGCGCAGTCCACCAACGTCACGCATGTCGTGATCGGCAAGTCGTCGCGCTCGCGGTGGTTCGAGATCCTGCGCGGCTCCGTGGTGCACGATCTGGTGCGGCGCGCAGGCAATATCAGCGTGCACGTGATCGCCGGCGAGGATCTGCCTGCCGGCCTCGACAAAGGGCCGGCGGTGCAGACGGCGGCGCGAACCGAGCCGTTCAACCTCAGGCCTTATTTGTACTCGCTCCTGATCGTCGGCCTCGGGCTCGGCGCCGCCGCGCTAGTCCATCCTCGCTTCGGCGTCGAGAACGTCGACCTGGTCTTCCTCACCGCCGTCGTCGTGGTGGCCGTGCGCTATGGCCTGTGGCCGTCGCTGCTCGCGAGCGTCGTGGCCTCGCTTTGCTACAATTTCTTCTTCCTGCCGCCGGTCTACACCTTCACGATCACCGACCCGACCAATATCGCGGCGTTCTTCTTCTTCATGCTGATCGCGCTGCTCGTTTCTAACGTCGCGGCGCGGGTGCGGGTGCAGGCCGATACCGCGATCAGCCGCGTGCGCATGACTGAGTGGCTTTACGCCTTCAGCCGCAAGCTCGCGGGCACCGCGACGCTGGATGACGTATTATGGGCGACCGCCTACCAGATCGCGCTGATGCTGAAGGTGCGCGTGGTGCTGCTGCTGCCGGAAGAGGGCTTGCTCGTCGTCAAGGCCGGCTATCCGCCGGAAGACCAGCTCGACGACGCCGATCTTGCGGCCGCGAACTGGGCCTGGTCGAACGATCGGCCGGCCGGCCGCGGCTCGGACACGTTGCCGGGCGCCAAGCGCCTGTTTTTGCCGATGCGGACCGGCCGCGGCCTGATCGGCGCCATCGGCATCGACAATGACAAGACCGGCCCGCTGCTGACGCCGGACCAGCGGCGGCTGCTGGATGCGCTGGTCGACCAGGGCGCGCTCGCGATCGAGCGCGTGCTGCTGGTCGAGGACATGGACAAGGTCAAGCGCACCGTCGAATCCGAGCGCCTGCGCTCAGCGCTCCTGACCTCGATCTCGCACGACCTGAAGACCCCATTGGCCTCGGTACTCGGCGCCGCCTCGACCATGCGCGATCTCGGCGGCAACCTCACGGATGCGCAGAAGCACGATCTGCTCGCGACCGTGATCGACGAGTCCGAACGGCTGAACCGCTTCATCGCCAATCTGCTCGACATGACCAAGCTCGAATCCGGCGCCATCGTGCCGAACACGGCGCGGCATGACGTCGGTGAAATTGTCGGCAGCGCCCTGCGCCGCGCCGGCAAGATCCTGGTGCGGCACAAGGTTTCGCTCGATCTCGCCGCCGATCTGCCGATGCTGGAGCTCGACGCGGTGCTGTTCGAACAGGTGCTGTTCAACCTGCTCGACAACGCGGCCAAATACGCTCCTGCCGACACCACGATCTCGATCCGCGGCCGGCGGGATCGTCATTCGATCGTGCTGCAGGTCATGGACGAGGGCAGCGGCATTCCGCCGACCGAACTCGAAAGCATCTTCGACAAGTTCTACCGTGTGCAGAAGGGCGATCATGTCCGCCCCGGCACTGGCCTTGGTCTTGCGATCTCCCGCGGATTCGTCGAAGCCATGCATGGCACGATCTCGGCCGCCAACCGCACCGACCGGAGCGGCGCCGTGCTCACCATCCGGCTGCCGATCCCGGCGGCTACCGCTGCGCTGGATACCGCTGCATGAACGCGACACCGATCAAGGTCCTGGTCATCGATGACGAGCCGCCGATCCGCAAATTGTTGCGGATGGGGCTGAACACGCAAGGGTACGAAATTCTCGAGGCCCCCAACGGCAAGGCCGGACTGGAGATGCTAGCGCAGGGGCCTGCGCTGATCATCCTCGATCTCGGCCTGCCTGATATACAGGGCCACGACCTCCTACGCATGATCCGCGCGCGCAACGAAAGCGTGCCGATCGTGGTGCTATCGAGCCGCGGCGACGAGGCGGGCAAGGTGCAGGCGCTCGACCTCGGCGCCGACGATTATCTGACCAAGCCGTTCGGCATGGATGAGCTCTTGGCGCGCCTGCGCGCGGCGCTGCGCCATCAATTGCAGGTGCAGGGTGAACGGCCGGTGTTTCGCGCCGGCGATCTCTCGGTCGACCTCGTGCGCCGCATCGTCAAGGTCGGCGATCGCGAGGTGAAATTGTCGCCAAAGGAATATGAGCTGCTTCGTGTGCTGGTGCAGCACGCGGGCAAGGTGCTCACGCATCGTTTCCTGCTGAAGGAATTGTGGGACGAACTCACCGATGCGCAATATCTTCGCGTCTATGTGCGTCAGCTTCGGCAGAAGATCGAGGCTGATCCCGAGCGTCCGCAATTCGTGCTGACAGAGACTGGGATAGGCTATCGCTTGCGCGCGGCGGACTGAGGCGAGTTGCAGAGGCGGAACTTTTTCGGAGTGAGGAAATTAATCTCCCTCAACCGGGAGGAATGCCAATGGCACGAAAATATTCCAGGAAAGCATCCGGCGACGTCAGGCGCGCGATGAAGAAGCGCAAGGCCGGCACGTTGAAGAGCGGCCGCTCAGGCCGCAAGGTCAAGAGCCGCAAACAGGCGATCGCGATCGGACTTTCGGAAGCGCGCGCCAAAGGCAAGAAAGTCCCGAAGAAGTCGTCGAAGAAGAAAACGTCCAAGAAGAAAACAACGAAGAAGCGGAAGAGCAGCAAGAAGCGGAAGACCAAGCGGTAGTCGGGCTTCGCGCTTCTCTTCGTCATGGCCGGGCTTGTCCCGGGCATCCACGTTCTCTGGGCAAAAAGGAAGGCCTGGATGGCCGGGACAAGCCCGGCCATGACGCTGTAGTCTACCCCGCCTTGCGTGCACGCGCGGTCGAGCGATGCGCTTTTCGCGCTGCGCGGCGGCGGGAGGGCTGGCGGCGGGCGGTGGAATGGCTGCGTTTCTTGGCTGCCGAGCGGCCCTTCAGGCTCTGCTTCAGCGCATCCATCAGGCTGACGACGTTGCTCGGCCGCTCCTCGGGCTCCGGGGCCTCGATCGGCTTGCCGGCCGCCTTGCGTCGCACCAGTGCCTTCAGTGCATCCTCATAGTCGTCCTTGAATTTCGAGGGGTCGAAATGCGCCGCCTTGCTGTCGAGGATGTGGCCGGCGAGCTCGACCATATCCTTGGTGATCTTCGGCGTCTTGATGTCGTCGAAATAATCGGCCTCGTCGCGCAGCTCGTAGGGATAACGCAAGGTGGTGCCGAGCAGGCCCTTGCCGAGCGGCTCGATCGCCATGACGTGCTCGCGGTTGGTCAGCACGATCCGCGCCAGCGCGACGCGGTCCTGGTCCTTCATCGCGTCACGGATCACAGCGAAAGCGTCAGCGCCGGCCTTGCCGTCGGGCGCGATGTAATAGGGGTGGTTGAGATAGCGCTTGTCGATCTCGTCCCTGGGCACGAAGCTTTCGATGTCGATTGTGTGGTTGCTCTCGATCTGGACGGATTCGAGTTCCTCCGGTTCGATCTCGACATATTTCCCTTTCCGTAGCTCATAGCCGCGCGCCTTCTGATCGGCTTCGACGATGTCGCCGGTTTCGGCGTCCACCATCTGCTGCTTCAAGCGGTTGCCGGTCTCCTTGTTGATCATGTGGAAGCGGGTTTTCGCGACCGACGTCGAGGCCGGATACAGCAGCACCGGGCACGCCACTAGCGACAGCTTCAAGGTGCCTTTCCAATAGGCGCGAGGGGCCATTTCATTCTCCGGATATCTTGGAGTATGGGAACTTCAACCGATGCGAGGGGTTTTGGTTCCTGGTATATACCGCCGCAAGGCGGCGGCCATTTGCGTGAGGTGCACCCGTGCTGCAGAGAAACCTGTCCACCTATCGCAAGAAACGCGACTTCTCCAAGACCGACGAGCCCTCCGGCGAGGTCAAGGTTGCGCCGTCCAAACAGCGCCGCTTTGTGATCCAGAAGCATGACGCCACGCGGCTGCATTACGACCTCCGACTCGAAATGGACGGGGTGTTCAAGTCGTGGGCGGTGACCAAGGGGCCCTCGCTTGATCCGCACGACAAGCGGCTTGCGGTGGAGGTCGAGGACCATCCGCTCGACTATGGCGATTTCGAAGGCACCATTCCGGAAGGCCAGTATGGCGGCGGCACGGTGATGCTGTGGGATCGCGGCTATTGGGAATCGGACGATCCCGCAGCCGGGTTCAAGAAAGGCGATCTGAAGTTCACCCTGGATGGCGACAAGCTGCATGGAAGCTGGGTGCTGGTGCGGATGCGCGGCGATCGTTTCGGCGGCAAGCGCACCAATTGGCTGCTGATCAAGCATCGTGACGAATATGCCAGCGAGGACGGGGAAAGCATTCTCGATGAGGACCGATCCGTCGCCTCCGGCCGCACCATGGAGCAGATCGCGGCCGGCAAGGGCAGGGCGCCAAAGCCGTTCATGCTGTCGAAGAACGGCCGCGCGAAGGCGAAGGCCGATGCGGTCTGGCAGTCCAATCGGGAGGAGACCGGCGCGGCGCGTCCGAGGACGAAAGCGCCGGCGCCCAAAACGCTGGCGTCGAAGTCGCGCGCTTCCGCCAAAGCCAAAGCAAAGAAGATCGAGCCAAAGAAGGTCGAGGCGATGCCGGACTTCGTTGCACCGGAGCTCTGCACGTCCGTCGATCGTCCACCCGGCGGTGCCGGCTGGTGCCACGAGATCAAGCTCGATGGCTACCGCGTGCAATTGCGGGTCGAGGACGGCGAGGCCACGCTCAAGACCCGCAAGGGTCTGGACTGGACCGACAAGTTCGGTGCGATCGCGAAAGAAGGCGGCAAGCTGCCTGATGTGATTGTTGACGGCGAGATCGTCGGGTTGGACAAGAACGCCATACCGAATTTCTCGACGCTGCAGGCGGCGATCTCGGACGGCAAGACCGATGATCTGATCTTCTATGCCTTCGACCTGCTGTTCGCCGAGAATGAGGATCTGCGCGCGCTGCCGCTGGCCGAGCGCAAGGCGCGGCTGAAGCGGCTCCTGGAAGCACGAAAAGGCAAGGGCAAGTTGATCCACTATGTCGAGCATTTCGAGAGCGGTGGCGACGCGGTGCTGGAGTCGGCCTGCAAATTGGAGCTTGAGGGCATCGTCTCCAAGAAGCTGGATGCGCCCTATCGCTCCGGCCGCTCCGAGCTGTGGACCAAGGCGAAATGCCGTGCCGGTCACGAGGTCGTGCTGGGCGGCTGGAAGACCACCAGCGGAAAATTCCGCTCGCTGATGGCCGGCGTCTATCGCGGCGATCATCTCGCCTTTGTGGGAGTTGTCGGTACCGGCTTCGGCCAGGACAAGGTCCGCCGGCTGTTGCCGGTGCTGAAGGCGCATGAATCCGACGAGAGTCCGTTCGGCGGCGAGAATGCGCCGCGCAAGGCGCGCGATATCCATTGGCTGAAGCCCGACCTCGTCGCCGAGATCGAATTCGCCGGCTGGACCGAGGGCGGCAATATCCGGCAGGCCGCGTTCAAGGGACTGCGGCAGGACAAGCCGGCCAAGGAGGTGGAGGCCGAAGAGCCGGCCAAGACTGAGATCGCCGAGCCGAAGCCGGGCAGGGCCGCGGCGAAGGCTGCGAAATCGGCTGCGGATAAATCCTCTGTTGTCATGGGCGTCGTGATCTCCAAGCCCGACAAGGAGCTGTGGCCCGACGCCTTCGACGGCGAGGGCGTGACCAAGCTCGATCTGGCGCGCTATTTCGAGGCGGTCGGCGAATGGATGATCGTCCATCTCAAGGGCAGGCCGTGCTCGATCGTGCGCGCGCCTGATGGCATCAATGGCGAAAAGTTCTTCCAGCGCCATGCGATGCAGGGCATGTCGAACCTCTTGGAGCTCGCAAAGGTCTCCGGCGACCGCAAGCCCTATGTGCAGATCGATCGCGTCGAGGGATTGGCGGCGGTTGCGCAGATCGGCGGGCTCGAACTGCATCCCTGGAATTGCGCGCCCGATATCTACGATACGCCGGGGCGACTGGTGTTCGATCTCGATCCCGCGCCGAACGTCGAATTCTCAGACGTCATCGAGGCCGCCAAGGACATGCGCCAGCGACTCTCAGCCGTCGGCCTCGAGAGCTTCTGCAAAACCACCGGCGGCAAGGGCCTGCATGTCGTGGCGCCATTGCTGTATGGCGCAAAGGACCGCGTGACCTGGAAGGAGGCCAAAGCGTTCGCGCAGGCGATCTGCCAGTGGATGGCCGATGACGACCCCGAGCAATATCTGCTCAACATGTCGAAGAAGCTGCGCAAGGGAAAGATCTTCCTCGACTATCTGCGCAACGACCGGATGTCGACTGCGGTCGCCCCGCTGTCGCCCCGCGCACGCGAAGGTGCCACCGTCTCGATGCCGCTGACTTGGGCGCAGGTGCGCGGCGATCTCGATCCGAAGAAGTACACGGTGCGCACCGTGCCGTCGCTGCTCGCGCGGAGCAAGGCCTGGGATGGCTATGACGATGCCGCCACGTCGATCAAGGCGGCGATGAAGAAGCTGGCAGCGAAGAAGTAGCGATGAGCGACTATCTGGGTTGTCAAGTTGCATTGGCGTAAGCGGCGCGCGCATCGCGTGCTTTGGCGTTGAGACGGACCAGGAGCTTACGGGCGAGTGCAATGCGAATGACCATTTTTTCCTTTCCG
>NZ_JBUYEN020000064.1:0-33438 GCF_055229415.2 Bradyrhizobium sp. Leo114
CGCGATGTACGAAAACAGGCCGCCTTGATCCGTAAACCTGCCGCGCATGAGCGTCTCCGCTGATTCGAGATGACAAGTGAATCATCAAGCCCCCTCGGTGGCGAGGGGGTTCTTCAGCAGACTGCTAATGCTAATGACTGGCGGATTTCAGCAGCCGGCAATCCGGGATTATGGCATTATTGGAGATTGCCGGACGGCGGCGTTGATCTCGCGCGAGGGATCGCTCGACTGGCTATGTCTCCCTGATTTTTCCAGCGCCAGTGTGTTTGCTCGGCTGCTCGATCGACGCGGCGGGCATTTTTCGATCAAGCCGCGCTCAAGGTTCGCGACCAGCCGCCGCTATCTTCCCGCCACCGCAATCCTGGAAACAACCTTTGAGACGGATAGTGGTGCGGCGCGGCTCACCGATCTCTGCCCCATTGCCGACAGCCTGAGTGCGCTTGAGCCTATGCGGGAAATCTTGCGCGTGATTGAAGGTATCGAGGGCCGAGTGGATCTGGAGATCGAATTTGTACCGCGCCCGAATTACAGCCGCACGAAACCTGCGGTTGGTCGGATTGCCGACGGCGTCTGGACATTCGGCTGGTCGCACCAGTTGCTTCTTCTCAATGGCAGTCTCGGCTTTATCCACGATGAAGAAGCGTTGCGGGGAACGGTTAGTACGACCCCCGGCAAACGCGAATACTTGAGCCTTTCTTACACCGAAGGCGACATCGGCACGATTGCGCCGCTGGATTCAGAAGCTGACGCCTGTTGCGAGCGCACCATTGCGTGGTGGCGCGACTGGAGCAAGGCTTGCCAATTCGAAGGGCCGGAGCGGGATGCTGTCCTGCGAAGCGCGATAACGCTCAAGCTCTTGACGTTTTGCCTCTCCGGTGCGGTTGTGGCGGCGCCAACGACCTCGCTTCCGGAGGAGATAGGTGGTGAACGCAACTGGGACTATCGTTATTGTTGGTTGCGCGATGCCGGCCTGACCATGGGTGCCTTTGTCGAGCTGGGATTTCACCAGGAGGCGGCAGCGTATCTCGGCTGGCTCTTGCATGCCACTCGCCTTAGTAGGCCCAATCTCAGCATCCTCTATGACGTCTACGGACGAACAAACCTGCGCGAAAGGAAGCTCGATCAGTTCGCCGGCTTCCGCGATTCTTCTCCAGTTCGAGTTGGGAATAGCGCCGTCCGCCAATTTCAGCTCGATGTCAACGGCCAGGTTATCGCTGCCGCGCAGGCGTTTGCCGCGTCAGGTCGCAAACTCGACCGGACCGAAGCTCGAATGCTCGCAAGCCTCGGTCAAACGGTCTGCAAGCGATGGCGGGAGCCGGACAACGGCATCTGGGAAATCCCGGGACGGCGCAGACAGTACACCTTCTCGAAGGTCATGTGCTGGGTCGCGTTGGACAAGCTGCTTTGGCTTCATGAAAAGGGAATAGTTGACGTCAGGTCACAGGAAGCGCTCTTCCGACAAACGCGCCAGGACATCGCCGAATGCATCGAGCCGAGGGATTCAATTCGGATTTCAATAGTTACACGGGGGAGCTTGACGGGAACGACGTCGATGCAGCCCTGCTATTGATGCCCTGCTTTGGCTATCGCAGTCCATGCCATCCGCGGATGATCTCGACCTACCAGCGCATCCAGAAGGAGCTCGGCTGCGATGGGCTGCTGTATCGGTATAAGCCAGGATACGATGGCTTGCAGGGCAGGGAAGGGAGCGGTCGGGATTTGCAGCTTCTTCGCGATCAGCCATTTGGCAAGGCGCGGCCTCTGCCAGGAGGCGCTGCAGAGCTTCGATCATCTGTGTTCATTCGGAAATGACCTTGGTCTGTTTGCCGAGGAGATGGAGCCGCGCTCGCGCGCCGCGCTGGGCAACTATCCTCAAGGTTTCTCGCATGTGGGCTTGATCCATTCTGCGCTATCGATCCGGCAGGCACGTCGGGAGGCAGCACGATGAATCCGTTCGGTGCTTCCTTTTTGTTCCCCGCGCTATGGGGGCTCATTGCCACACTAACCATGACCTCCATTCTGGAGGCGAGCCGGGGAGGTGGTTTTTCCCGGCTCAGCCTGCCATTCTTGCTTGGCACGTTTTTCACAGGCCACCGGCGGCGAGCGATGCTTCTCGGCTTTGTGGTCTACGCCATCGGCGGTTGGCTGTTTGCATTCGTCTATTTCTTGCTGTTTGCGAGCGTTCGCATCTACACATGGTGGTTTGGGGCACTGGCTGGCCTCGTCCATGGCCTGTTTCTGCTCACCTGCGCGCTGCCGCTTTTGCCCTTTGTGCATCCTCGAATGGCCTCGGAATATCATTCGGCAACTTCGATCCGGCAGCTTGAGCCGCCTGGATTCCTGGCGATGAATTATGGCTATCACACGCCGTTGAGCACGCTGATCGCCCAGATTGTCTACGGGGCAACGCTCGGTGGGTTCGTGCAGCTTGCACACGGCGCAGGCCTGTGAGTCCAGGTCCGAGAAAACCGCGACCGGAACGATCGGGGGTGTCGACTATTCGGGCAGGCTTACCGCCGCTGCCACTCGATGCGCCGGCGGGCATTTCCTCTTCCGCGGCTCAACGAGCTCAGCGCCAGCAGCGCCGCCGCGCATGCGGCAACCGCGGCCAGCCGGGCAAAGGGACCGGGAAGCACGAGCGCACTGTCCCGTGCCTCGCTTCCGAAACGGCCGCGCGTCCGATGCAGGTCATGGACCGGCTCGATCAGATTATCCTTGCGATCGAGCGCCACAGGCACTGGCGTCTCCTGCCCAGCGAATGTTGTTTTGGCAAGATAACGATCCAGCAAGCCCGGCAGCAACATATTTCCCAGGATAACTTTCAACGTGCTCAACCCGATCCAATACTCCCGCGCTGGATACGACGCCGCGCGGAAGATCGCATCCGCAATCACCTCGGGCTGAACGAGCGGCGCTACCGGCCGGGGCTGGTGGGCCATGTGGGTGCGCGCCCAATCGAATTGCGGCGTGTTGACGGCCGGCAACTCCACGGCGGTCACCCTGATCGGGCTCTTGGCATGCATGAGCTCGGCGCGCAGCGAGTTCGTGAAGCCGCGGATCGCATGCTTGGCCCCGCAATACGCGGCTTGGAGCGGAATGCCGCGAAAAGCCAGCGCCGAGCCAACCTGAATAATCGTGCCGCGATTCCGCCGACGCATATGACGCAAAGCCGCCATCGTACCGTGCACCACGCCGAGATAGGTCACCTCAGTGACACGCCGGAACTCGGCCGGCGTCATGTCCCACACGGGCGAAAAGACGGTGACCATCGCATCGTTGATCCACACGTCGATCGGCCCAAATTGCCGCACAATGGAGTCTGCCGCTGCGAACACCTCATCCGGATTTGAGACGTCAGCCGGCGCGACGAAACCGGCGCCCCCAAGCCCCTCGAGTTCGCCCTTCACGTCATTCAGTGCGTCGGCATCGCGCGCAATCAATCCGACGCGAGCGCCGGCTCGCGCAAAACGATGCGCGGCGGCCCGGCCCACACCAGCGGAGGCGCCCGTGATCACGACGTTGCAGTTTCGAAGCTCACCAGACATGTGCGAACCGTGTCTCACATATGGATCAGTCTCTCCGGGTGGCCGGGCTTATGCCGCATGCCGATCTCACATCAGACCAACCGCGCGTCCGGCGAAGAAGTTCCTGAAAATCGCGGGCTTATAGGAACGGTCCCGGAGTCAGCTTGTTCTTCGCAAAGGGACGACGTTACAACCTTATCGGACGCACCCATGGCATCCTCCACCGCATCAGATGTCCTGGTCGAGACGCTGCTCGACTGGGGTGTCGATACCGTCTTCGGGCTTCCGGGTGATGGCATCAATGGCATTATCGAGGCCCTGCGCACGCGCCAGGACCGGATCAAGTTCGTCCAGGTCCGTCATGAAGAAGCCGCGGCCTTCAACGCCTGTGCCTACGCGAAGTGGACGGGCCGGCTCGGCGTATGCCTTGCAACATCAGGTCCCGGTGGCATCCATCTTCTTAACGGTCTCTACGACGCCAAGCTCGATGGGCAATCCGTGCTGGCCATCACCGGCCTGCAATTTCACGACTTGCTCCACACATTCACGCAGCAGGACGTGGAACTCGACAAGCTCTTTATGGACGTGTGCGTCTACAACAGCCGCGTGATGGGCCCGCACCACGTCCAGAATATCGTGGAACTGGCCTGCCGGACCGCGCTTGCCTACCACGGCGTTGCCCACGTGACCGTTCCGATTGACATGCAATCGCAGCCTGTAAGCGCAGGCAAGAGATCGAAACGCAACGTGCCAAACCATGTTTCGGATCTGATGGCCCGCTCGGCGCAGACCGCAAGCGACGAGCAGCTCGCCAAAGCATCCGAGATCCTTAAGGTCGGCAAGAAGACAGCCATTCTTGCAGGCCGCGGAGCGCTCGATGCGCGCAACGAGGTTCTCGCTGTAGCGGAGCGCCTCGGCGCGCCGGTCATCAAGCCACTTCTTGGCAAGGGGGCGATCCCCGACGACAGTCCGTATTCGGCCGGCGGCATTGGCCTTCTCGGAACCAAACCCGCGCAGGAAGCACTGGAAAGCTGTGACACGCTTCTGATTGCCGGCAGCACGTTCCCCTACATCGAGTTTTATCCAAAGCCGGGTCAGGCGCGCGCCGTCCAGATCGATGTCGATCCGCAGCGGATCGGGCTGCGGTATCCAGTCGAGGCAGGCCTGGTGGGTGATACCGGCAAGGTACTTCAGGCTCTGCTGCGGCAGCTTGATTATCGTGACGATCGTTCGTTCCTGCAACAGACCCAGGAGGGGATGAAGGAATGGAACGCGTTGATGAGCCAGCGCGGCACCAATAGCCAAAAGCCGATGAAACCTGAGCGCGTAGCGTACGAGCTCAACAAGCTTCTTTCCGATGATGCGATCGTGGCAACCGATTCCGGAACAATCACCACCTGGATAGCCCGACACCTGGTCATGCGCGGCAATATGATGTTCTCGTGCTCCGGCAATCTCGCGACCATGGCGTGCGGCTTGCCCTATGCGATTGCGGCTGCGGTGGCTTTCCCGGGCAGGCAGGTTGTGGCGTTTGTTGGCGACGGCGGTCTCACCATGCTGATGGGCGAGCTTGCCACCTGCGTGAAATACGGCCTCGACGTAAAAATCGTGGTTATCAAGAACAACTCCCTCGGGCAGATCAAATGGGAGCAGATGGTGTTCCTGGGCAATCCGGAATACGTCTGCGATCTGCAGCCGATCGACTTTGCAGCGGTGGCGCGCGGCTTTGGTGTGAGCGCGTTCAGTGTCGACGATCCGGCGCAGTGCGGCGAGGTGCTGCGCGAGGCGCTGAGCACGCGCGGCCCGGCATTGATCGAAGCGGTGGTCGATCCGCACGAACCGCCGATGCCGCCGAAGGCGACTTTGACGCAGATCACGCATTTGGCCGAATCGCTCGTTCGCGGCACGCCGGCGAAGGGCAAGATCGCACTGACCATCGGCTCGGATGTGGTCCGCGAAATCATTTGAGTCGGAGCGATGGGCGAAGAGACAAGGATCAGGCGTCTGGCAGCACGGTCGTATCGCATTCCGACGGATGCGCCGGAAGCAGACGGTACGATCGCCTGGTCGGCTACGACGCTCGTGCTGGTCGAGGTCGACGCCGGAGGTGCAACCGGCGTTGGCTACAGCTATGGCAGCGCAGCTACCGCCGAGATCGTGAATAACGAACTCGCGTCGACCTTGCGCGAGCAGAATGCGCTGGCGATTCCGGCGCTCTGGCTTGCCATGGTGACGGCGGTGCGCAACATTGGTTGGCGCGGCGTGTGTGCGTGCGCAATTTCGGCCGTCGACGTGGCGCTGTGGGATTTGAAAGCGCGCCTGTTGAAAATGCCGCTGGCAGATCTCCTCGGACGTGAACGGGCCGAAGTGCCGATCTATGGCAGCGGTGGCTTCACCTCCTATTCCGAGGGGCGCCTGTGCGAGCAGTTGAGCGACTGGGTAGAAAGAGACGGTTGCCGATTCGTCAAGATGAAGGTCGGAACGGCGCCCGAGCATGATCTGGCTCGCGTCCGGGCGGCGAAAGCGGCGGTCGGCTCCGCGGAGCTTTACGTCGATGCCAACGGGGCCTACCGGCGTAAGCAGGCGCTCGAATTCGCCAGGCAGTTCGCCTCGCTCGGTGTGACCTGGTTCGAGGAGCCGGTGTCGAGCGACGATCTTGAGGGATTGCGACTGCTGCGTGACCGCGCTCCGAACGGAATGGAGATTGCAGCCGGCGAATACGGCTACGAGCCGGTCTACTTTCGGCGCATGCTTGAAGCCGGCAGCGTCGACGTGCTGCAGGCCGATGCCACCCGATGCGGCGGCTATACCGGCTTTCTGAAGGTCGCGGCGCTCGCGGATGCATGGAACCTGCCGCTGTCAGCGCACACCGCGCCAAGCTTGCATCTGCCGGTCTGCTCTGCCGCGCCACGGCTTCGTCATATCGAATGGTTCTACGACCATGTGCGTCTCGAGCAGATGGTGTTCGATGGCGTGCAGCAGCCAAGGAATGGCGTGATTTCGCCCGATTCATCACGCCCCGGCCATGGGCTGACCTTCAAGGAAAAGGATGCCCAACGTTTGGCCGCCTGAAGAGGGGGCAATTGCGGTCGCAGGAGATCCGCATGAGCCACGTCATTGAAATCGATCATCGCAAACGGCGGGACTCGCGGCGCCGCATCGAGCACGCTCCGGGCGGAAGGATCACAAGCGAGAGTGTTGCCGGCCCGCCAAGGCAATATGAAGAGCTTGGCCGCGAGCTCGCCAAAGCCGTGGACGGAGAGGTGCGCTTCGATTCCGGCGACCGAGCGCTGTATGCAACCGATGCTTCGAATTACCGCCAGGTGCCGATCGGGGTCGTTATCCCGCGTTCGGCGGCAGCAATCGCCAAGACGGTCGACCTGTGCCGCAAGTTCGATGCTCCCATCGTCATGCGCGGAGGCGGGACGAGCCTCGCCGGTCAGGGATGCAACGTCGCCGTTCTGATCGATTGCTCCAAATATTTGAACCGGGTGATCTCGATTGACGCCCTTTCGCAGCTTGCCGAGGTCGAGCCCGGCTGCATTCTCGACAATTTGCGCACTACCGCTCAGCGGCATCAGCTCACCTTTGGTCCTGATCCCGCGACCCACGATCACAATACGCTCGGTGGTATGATCGGCAACAATTCGTGCGGCGTGCATTCCGTGGTGGCCAGGCGCACCTCCGATAACGTCGAGGCGCTCGACATTCTCACCTATGATGGTCTGCGCTTCGAGGTCGGGCCCACTGGAGAAGAGGCGCATCGGCAGCATCTGGCGGCCGGAGGGCGCCGCGCGGAAATCTTCCGGCAACTCGACGAGTTTCGTCACCGCTATCGCGATCTTATCCTGGCGAAATACCCCAAAATCCCCCGTCGCGTATCCGGCTACGAGAATCTTGACGAATTGCTGCCAGAGCGTGGCTTCAACGTGGCGCGCGCCCTGGTCGGAACGGAAGGCACATGCGCCATCGTTCTTCGTGCCACGCTCAACCTGATGCCGTATCTCAGTCATCGCGTGCTTGTTATCATCGGCTTTGAGGACGTCTATGCGGCCGCCGATGCTGTGCCGGACGTGCTCGGCTTCGAGCCTATCGGGCTTGAAGGCATCGACGATCTGCTGGTCGAGTTCATCCGGAAAAAGCATCTTCACCCTGAGGAACTGAAGATGATGCCGGGAGGCGGAGGCTGGCTTGTGGCGGAATTTGGTGGCGACAGTGCCGATGCCGCGACTGCCAAGGCCAATCCGCTGGCCGAGGAATTCAAGCGGCGTGGACACGACGCCAAGCTGCTGGACAAGGCGGAGCAGCAGAAGGAGATCTGGGAAGTTCGCGAGGCGGCGCTGGCGGCCACCGCCCACGTGCCCGACTGGCCCGAAACATATCCCGGATGGGAAGACAGTGCTGTCCGCCGAGAGGACTTGGGGCGTTATCTGCGCGAGTTGAAGGCGCTCTATCGCCAGCATGGTTATGATGCATCCGTCTATGGCCATTTTGGCGACGGCCTTGTGCACTGCCGCGTGCCCTTCGATCTTCGTACAGAAGCCGGCCTGTCGAACTGGCAGCAGTTTTTGGACGAAGCCGCTGATCTGGTGGTGCGTTACGGGGGATCGCTATCGGGCGAGCACGGGGACGGCCAGGCTCGCGCCAGCCTGTTGGAGAAGATGTACGGCCCCGAATTGATGCAGGCATTCCGTGAGTTCAAGGCGATATGGGATCCCGATGGGAGGATGAATCCGGGCAAGGTGATTGACCCGTTTCCGCCGACTTCGAACTTGCGGCTTGGCCCGAGCTACCAGCCGCCGGATGTACCGACCTACTTCGCCTACAACGAGGACCACCAGAGCTTCGCCAGGGCGACCCGCCGCTGCGTCGGCGTCGGAGCTTGCCGCCGCCGCGACAGCACCAAGAGCGTGATGTGCCCAAGCTACATGGCCACCAACGAGGAGAAGCATTCGACGCGAGGTCGTGCGCGGCTCCTGTTCGAAATGTTGCACGGCGGGCCGATCGACGATCTCTGGCGAAGTACGGAAGTCGAGGAGGCGCTCGATCTCTGTCTGGGGTGCAAGGGCTGCAAGCACGACTGCCCCGTCCAGGTGGACATGGCGACCTACAAAGCCGAGTTCCGTGCACACCATTATGAGGGCCACTTGCGGCCGCGCGCCGCCTATTCGATGGGCTTGATTCATGAATGGTCGCGTCTCGCCAGCTCGGCGCCGTGGCTTGCCAATGCGCTGTTCCAATGGCCGGGCTTGTCAGCGGCGACCAAATGGGTCGGCGGAATCGCGCCGCAGCGGACAATGCCGAGCTACGCGCGCCAATCCTTTGTGCAATGGTTCCGGCGGCGCGGCGAGCGGGCAGCCGGCTCGCGGGTCATGTTGTGGCCTGACACATTCAACAACTATTTTCGTCCGCAAACCGCTATTGCCGCGACACATGTGCTGGAGACGCTTGGCTACACCGTGCTGATTCCCGACCGTCCGCTTTGCTGCGGACGACCGCTCTATGACTGGGGCATGCTTGATCGCGCCAAAGCGCTTTGGCTGCGTGCCTTCGCTGCACTTGAGCCGGCGCTTAGGCTCGGCATACCCATTGTCGGGCTGGAGCCGGCCTGTGTCAGCGCATTCCGCGACGAACTGCCAAACCTGTTTCCGGGAAACGAGCACGCCCAGCGCCTGGCGCACCAGACGCTCTTCCTGACTGAGTTTCTCGACCGCGACGCTGCGAACGAGGCGCTTGGTCGGGTTTCAGGCGCGGCACTGGTTCAGCTGCATTGCCATCATCATGCAGTGCTCAAGCCGCAAAGCGAACAGAACGTCCTCGATCGCCTCGGCCTGGAGTATCAGGTCATGAAATCCGGATGTTGCGGAATGGCCGGAGCTTTTGGATTTGAGAAGGAGAAATACGACATATCCATCTCGGCAGCCGAACGCGTCCTGTTGCCGACGATACGCGAGGCGGGCGCCGACACGATCATTCTCGCCAACGGTTTTAGTTGCCGCGAACAGATCGAGCAATGCACGGGCCGCCGAACGAAGCACGTCGCGGAAGTGATCGCTGACGCCATGCACTGAGCTCTGACGGGCACCGGCATTGCCGCCTTTTCAAGTGAAAGGCGCTATCGGAATGCCCCTATGGGCAATCCTGCAGAGCGAAACGGTTGCTCCTCATGCGCTGACCACCATTGGGCCACGGCTTGCGCGACGCGATCCCAAATTGATGTAGGCAAGTCGGGGATCGCGATTCTGACGAGGTAGCGATTGCGTGTCTTGTCGTGGAACCACTCCGCTGCACCGAAATCGAAACCAAAGCTTCCTGCGTGACGCAACGGCAACCCGGCCTTCCTCAGGTCGCCGCACAAATCCGCTGCCATTTGCCTCGTTTGCCTCTCATCAAGCATCCGCTTTGGCGTGAGCGTCACATACAGCCCGTGCCCAAAATGAAGCTCTCCCGACGAGCCGGCGAGCGTGGATGCAAAATAGCGCGCAGTCCTTCTGCCGTTCCGCAAGATTGCTGAGACGCGCTTATTGGTGAGATCCCGATAGGCTCTCGTTCCGACATAGGGCGGGAAATGCGCCGGCAACGCTGCGCCGCCGAACAGTCGAACGGCCTTTCGCATCTCCCTCGCAAGCGCCTCCAGTTGTGCCTGATGCACACGGTGCGCTTCGCAAGCGACAAAGACAGCGGAGCCGAGCCGGCCGTATTCCAACCCAAGGGAGTCGAGCTTGGTGTGGCTGCGTACAAGCACGATCGGAATTTCCCAACGATGCGCCCAATTCAGGACGCGGCGGATGCGCCCCGAGCCGCTGGAGAAGCAGGTTGTGTCGAAAACGATGAGATCAAGGCGCGGGTTTGCGCCGCGAAGCGTCGTCTCGAACGCGGCCGCGGGTGCACATGAGTCCAAGAGAAGCACCCGCAATCGTCGCGCCCGAGACGCGACCTCGCCGGGTGAGCTCTTCAGCAGCATCGGCCGCAAATGGCGGGCATGACTTTCGATCAGCTCCAGCGTTTCACTATAAGAGCCAGGTAGTACCAAGATGTCCGCCTCTGGCATCATTTGTGCCGATGCCAGCAGCAGCGCCGATATCGCGGCCATCCCCGAGGAGGTATAGATCGTCTCATTGGCTGCCGCGTCGTCGAATTGATAAAACGACGGGCCCCGTACGTCCAGGTCGGCGCGCTGGTAGCCATAGCTGAATTCGAATGGTCCCGCGCGCAGTCGATCCGGATACGCCCATGCAGTCTCCGTGAGCGCCCAATCGTGCAGCGCATGCTCAGCCTTCAGGGCCGCGGCCAGTTGAAATTTCCGTTCAATGACCTCAGCGACCGAGGCCGGATGGCGCAACGACAGAGGAGTGCTGAGGAAGCGGTTCAGCAAGTTGAGCTCTTCGTGCTTTCTGTGGAGATATGCCTCGAGGGTTTCCATGCCCGGCCTTCATTTTTGTCCGCGCATTATGATTAACGTATCTACGAGGAATTGGGTCCTTGGCCGGTCCGGTCGGCTCACGAGCTATGGAATGCATTACGGCCGGGGCAGGCCACTTCCGCATTGCCGCCGTGAAACCGGGCTGCAGCGAGCCTTAGGTCCGGGTCAGGAAGTCCATTAGTCCGAGCCACAGCAGGATTGCCAGCCAGAACAGTCCGGCAGCCGCAAAGATCAGGGTTCGTGGCCCGCGGTGCCAGAGTTCCATGAATACGGCAGCAACGACCGAGGCCTTCAGAGCGGCGATGCTGAGCGCGACCATCGCGTTGCCGTTCCCAAGCGGGATGTAAGACAGGCTGACCGTGAGTGCGAGCAAAGCAAGCAGCACAAGCCAGGCGGCGAGCAGCGGAATTGAAGGGCGCGAAGGCATCACGAGACCGATCTCCCGGGAAGATAGATGAGAGCAAACAAGAAGATCCAGACTACATCGACGAAGTGCCAATAGAGTGCCGCGCTATGCAAGGCCGCTCGATGGCGCAGGTCCGCTGATCTGCGGATCAGCACGACAAGCGTCGCGAGGATGGCGATGCCAACGATCATGTGCAGCGCATGGATCGCGGTTGCGATGAAATAGAACGCGAAGAACAGCTGGACGCCGTTGGCGAGCGGACCGTCGAATGTAAAGTCGATGCCGGGAACGAGATGTTCGTCATATTCGCTTCTATATTCAACGCCCTTGAGCACGATGAACACGAGACCGAGAATGATTGCGCCGGCAAGCAGAGCGGGGCAAGCTCTTCGAGCCTCCGCGTTATAAGACTCCACCGCCCAAGCGACCAGAAAGCTCGACGTGAGCAGGATCGCCGTATTGGCCGTGCCGATCAGAAGATCGGTGTGTCGGCCTGCAGCCAGGAAGCTTGCGGGATAGGCGTGCCGGTAGACGAAATAGGAAAGCACCAGGCCGCCGAACAGAAGCACCTCGGTCGCGATGAAGACCCACATGCCGAGTTCAGCGGTGTGATCACGATGCTCAACGGAAATGAACTGCGGCGCAAACGAGCGGGTCTCAGGCATTTTGTGGTTCTGCCTTGAAGTCGGAGGAATACTGGTACGGCGCACGCGTGACGACCGGCTGCACCTCAAAGTTAAATTCCGGTGGCGGCGAGGGTGTCTGCCATTCCAGTCCCGGCGCGTTCCACGGATTGGCCGGCGAGCGTCGCCCGAAGAAGGCGGAATAGGCGAGATAGAGTAATGGGAGGAGGTAGGCGACCGCGAGAATCACGGCGCCTCCGGAAGACAGCACATTCCATAATTGGAATTCGGGCGGATAGACATGGTAGCGCCGCGGCATCCCCTCGGCGCCGAGGATGAATTGCGGGAAGAAGGTCAGGTTGAAACCAACGAAAATCAGCACGGCCGCGGTCCGCGCCCAATATTCCGAGTAGAGCCGGCCACTGATCTTCGGCCACCAATAGTGCAGGCCGCCGAAATAGGCGGTTACCATGCCGCCGACCATGATGTAGTGGAAATGCGCGACTACGAAGTAGGTATCGGTCGCATGCACGTCAAAGGCCAGGCAGGCGAGGAACAATCCCGTGAGGCCGCCGATGGTGAACAGTCCGATGAAAGCTAGCGCATAGAGCATCGGCGCATCAAAGCGGATCGAACCCTTGTGCAGGGTCGCGGTCCAATTGAAGACCTTGATGGCCGAGGGCACCGCGACCATGAAGCTCATGAAGGAGAAGACGAGACTCGCCAGCACGGATTGGCCGCTGACGAACATGTGGTGTCCCCACACCAAGAAGCCGATCGCCGCGATGGCAAGGCTTGCCCAGGCCACGAAATGGTAACCGAAGACTTGTTTGCGCGCGAAGCAGGAAATCAGTTCGTTGACCACCCCCATGCCGGGCAGGATCATGATGTACACTGCGGGGTGTGAATAGAACCAGAACAGGTGCTGAAAGAGCAGGGGATCGCCACCGATCCGTGGATCGAAGATGCCGACACCGAAAACGCGCTCGACTGCGATCAACAGCAGCGCCATGGCCAGCACCGGCGTGGCCAGTACCAAGATCAGAGAGGTCGCATAGAGCGACCACAGAAACAGCGGCAGCCGGTTCCAGGTCATTCCCGGCGCGCGCAACTGGTGGATGGTGACGATGAAGTTCAGCCCGGTCAGGATCGAGGAGAAGCCGGAGATGAAGATGCCGGTCACCGCCGCAATGACGTAGCTGTTGGAATAGAGCGTGGAAAATGGCGCGTAGAAGGTCCAGCCAGTGTCGACGCCGCCGGCAACAATCGCAAACAGCGTCACGGTGCCGCCGAGCATGAAGAGATACCAGCTCATCAGGTTGACCCGAGGAAAAGCGAGGTCGCGCGCGCCGATCATCAGCGGCGTGATAAAGTTGCCGAGGGTGTTGGGAATGGATGGGATGAGGAAGAACCACACCATGATGATGCCATGCATGGTGAACAGGCGATTGTAGATGTCGTCGGCTACGAGATCCGCCTGCGGTGTCGCGAGCTCGATCCGCATCGCGGTCGCCGCTGCGCCGCCGACGAAGAAGAAGAACGTAATGCTGGCGAAATACAGGATCGCGATGCGCTTGTGGTCAGTGGTCAGGAACCATGAGCGCAGCGTGTAGTCGGCGGTGAGATAGTCCTTGGTGCTCATGGCTGGCTTCCGATCGATTTGATATAGCTGGCCAGACGCAGGAGCTGATCCTCATTGACCTTGCCGGCGAAGGAAGGCATATCGGCCTGGTAACCCGCGACGATCTGGCTGTCCGGCAACAGGATCGAGTCCCGAATGTATTTTTCGTCGGCAATCACGATGCTGCCGTCAGCCAGCGGCACTGGGCTGCCATAGACGCCCTCGAGCGGTGGCGCGCGGATCTTGCTGCCGGCGCCGTGACAACCGCTGCAACCGAGCTGCCTGAAGAGGCTGGCGCCTTCCTCGGCGAGCGGGCTGGACGGGCCTTGCTGCGTGAGCCAGTTGGCGAAGTCGGCGGCTTGCATCGCGACGATCTCGCCGGTCATGCCGGAATGAGCGGTCCCGCAATATTCGGCGCAGAATAGATGATAGTGACCGGGCGTTGTGGCCTTGATCTCGAGATCCTGGTAACGGCCCGGAACGACATCGTGCTTCAGCCGCAGCGCCGGAATGAAGAAACTGTGAATGACGTCCTGCGACGCCATGACCAGACGGACCGGGCGCCCCACCGGGATGTGCAGTGCATTGATCTCGGACTGGCCGCCGGCGTGTTGGACTTTCCACATCCATTGCTTCGCTACGACGAAGATCGACACGTCGTCCCGATGAGCGTTGTAGCTGTCGAGAAAGAGCGTGGCGCCCCAGATGAAGAGAGCGAGAAAACCGATCAGCGTTGCAGCCGTCCAGGCGATCTCCAGACGCCAGGTCTTTCCGATGCGATCGCCGCGCTCGGCCGGATTGCCGGCGCGATAGCGCACGCAAAACAATAACAAAAGAAAGAACAACAGCCCGAGCACCAGCAGGCTGACGAAAATGAGACCCGCAAACAGAAGATCGACGTCGTCGCCGTGAGGCGATACGCCAGACCGCCAGAATGGAATCCACTGATGCCACATCGCCGGCGCTCGTTACCGCGGCTTTCGTGGGCTCGACTGCAAGCGAATAATCATGGCTTTGGCCAACCGGGAAGCCCACGTTTCGAGAGAACTTCCATGGCGCGGGAAACGGGAATCCGAACGATCCCCCGATTGCGATCGACCCAGCCATACGTCTCGGAGATTTGATCGTTGCCGCGCCGGACGCTCTGAAGTTCCTCGCCGGGTGCGATTTCGAGCGGGGGCGCGTCCGAGCTGAGCGCGGGGCGGGCGTTCGACGTGACGTGTCGCATCGACGCCGGAAAAGCGAGAGGCATCATCAGCGGTACCGCAACAACAAAGGCCGCGAGGCCAGCCGCAATGCATGCGATCGCTCTGCTGCTCATGTCGGATCGCTCGTAATCGAAGCTGGCTTGCGCATCCATTTTCCGGCCCTCGAGCGTGGCATGACAATTCCGGCGAGCGACCGCAGTTCCAATTTAGGAACGATTCCGACGCACATGGATTGATCGCGCGTGGAGCGTTCGTAAGCGGGTCAGGGCCGGATGACCCAGATCTTTTCTCCCGTTGCCGATACTTGGCTACGGCTGTTTCTGCTCGGATCTGTTGCGGTTCTTGCCGGCGGGACGGTGGGCATCATCGGTTTTGCGCGTTCCGCTTACATTACCTCGACTGAAGTCAGTCCCGCCCAGCCGGTACCGTTCAGCCATCGCCATCATGCGGGCGAGCTCGGTATCGATTGCCGCTACTGCCACAGCGGGGTTGAGACCGGTCCGCAAGCTGGATTGCCGCCCACTGAAACCTGCATGACCTGTCATTCGGAGATATGGACCAACTCGACGATGCTTGCGCCCGTGCGGCAGAGTCTTGCGAACAACACGCCGATCCAATGGACGCGTGTTGCCAAGCTGCCGGACTACGTCTTCTTCCGTCATGACGTCCACATCGCCAAAGGTGTGGGCTGCGTGAGCTGCCATGGCCGCATCGACAAGATGGCGCTCACCTATCGCGAGAACTCCTTCACCATGGATTTTTGTCTCGATTGCCACCGTGATCCGGTGCAGCAGCTGCGCCCGCAGGATCGCATCGCGGACATGACCTGGAAACCGTCCGCGGACGCGCGCGCAGCCGGCGCTGCGATCGCCGCGCACAAAGGCGTTCGCCTCGGCGAGCTCACCCATTGCTATGTGTGCCACCGATGACCCGCAACCGACCACAACAGCCACCTGGCGCGGGCGCGAGCGGCGGGCGCCTTTGGTCCGGAATCGAAGAGCTGGCCGACGACCCCGCCTTTCAGGCGTTCCTTGACGCTGAATATCCGGCGGCAGCGGATTTCTCCCCGACGGCGCGGCGCGAGTTCCTCAAATTGATGGGGGCGTCCTTTGCGCTGGCGGGGCTTGCTGGCTGCGAGAAGAGCCCGTTCGTGGCGGCGCTGCCTTACGTCAATCAGCCGGACAATGAGACAATCGGCCTGCCACGCTACTATGCAACGGCGGTCATGCTTGATGGCTTCGCGCAGCCGGTCGTTGCGACGACCTTCGCGGGCCGTCCAACCAAGCTTGACGGCAATCCAGACCATCCGATGACGCAAGGCCGCAGTGATGTCTTCATGCAGGCGGCCGTGCTCGGTCTTTACGATCCGGACCGCGCTCAAGGGCCTTCGCGTCGGGGAGAGCCCGCGTCCTGGAAGGAGGTCGAGGCTGCGGTCGTCGCGCTCAGAAGCGGATGGGCGGCAGCGCAGGGCGACGGGTTGCGACTGCTGACGTCGCCGATCACGTCGCCGACCTTGCTCCGCCAGATCGACGCGCTGATAGGGCAGTTTCCGAAGGCGCGCGTGCATCTCCATGATGCGACGGGAATTGCATCGCGGCGCGATCTCACCATGGCCGCCTATGGACAACCACTCGATCTGCATTACCAGCTCGACGCGTGCGACATCGTCATCAGCTTCGACGATGACTTTCTCGGACCGGGACCAAACCAGGTGCGCAATGCCCATGGCTGGTCGACGGCGCGGCGACGCTTCGCCGATCGGCCGGGGCTAAAGCTGCACATGGCGGAAAGCGTGCCTTCGGCAACGGGAGCGATGGCCGGGGCGCGGCTGATTGCCGATTCGTCGCGCATGCCGCTACTTGCCCAGGCGCTCGCCAGGGAGCTCGGCATCGCCACTGCAGCCCTGCCCGACCTGACATCGGAGGAGCAGAGTTGGATCAAACGCGCGGCCGCTGCCTGTCTGGGCGCAAAGGACCGCGCGCTCGTGGTTTCCAGTCCTTTCGGCGAAGCGGTGACGGCTGGCTGGACGGCGCGCATCAACGACCATCTGAACAGCGCGGGCCGGGCGCTGCTGTTGACCGCCCCTGTTTCGGGGCCGGCGAATGCGGGCACGCTCAAGGAATTGGTCGCCGATATCAGTGCCGGTCGCGTGGATTCGCTTGTCATTGTCGATGCCAATCCAGTCTACAGCGCTCCCGCCGCGCTCGGCGTTGCGGATGGGTTGCGGCAGGTGCGGACATCGCTGCATCTCGGTCTGCAACGCGACGAGAGCGGCGCACTCTGCGAATGGCAATTGCCGCTGACGCATGCGCTGGAGAGCTGGAGCGATAGCCGCGCGGTCGACGGCACGGCAACCATCATCCAGCCGACGGTCACGCCATTCTACGACGTTCGCAGCGCGCACCAGATTTTTGGCATGATGCTCGGAGAGATGAATCCTGCCGCAGATAGTGCGGTGCGCGAGACGTGGCGGTCGATCTTGTCGGATAATTTCGATGTGCGCTGGCGACGCGCGTTGCGCGACGGCTTCGTCGAAGGGGCGGCTAACCCGGTGGAGGCGAAGCCGACCGCCGCCGCCGATCTGCCCACAACAGCCACCGCGAAAGGGCTGGACGTGGTGTTCCGGCCAGATCCGACCGTGTGGGACGGCACGTTCGCCAATATCGGCTGGTTGCAGGAACTGCCAAAGCCGCTGACCACGCTGACGTGGGGCAATGTCGTTGCGATCAGCGCAGCGCTCGCCAAACGGCTCGTCGCCTCAAACGGCGACCGGGTCGAGGTGACGATCGGAAATCGCCATGTCACAGGCCCGGTCTGGATCATGCCAGGCCAGGCGGAGAATACGATCGCTCTCTACCTCGGCCATGGCCGGACGGGAGCAGGGCGCGTCGGCAACGGAGTTGGGTATGACGCCTATCGCGCGAGGCCGCCCGACCAGCTTTGGTTGGCGAAAGCCAGCCTACGCAAAGTTGGGAGCGCCGAGACGCTGGCAGTGACTCAGATGCATCATCGCATGGAGGGCTTTGATTTTGTTCGCGAGGTCAGCGCGAGCCGTCCCGGGTCGAAACGCGCGGAGGCCGAACCAAGTATTTATCCGTCCTGGCCTTCTGCGAGAAATGCCTGGGGCATGGTGATCGACCTCGATGTCTGCATCGGCTGCAATGCCTGCGTCGCGGCCTGTACGGCGGAGAACAACATTCCGGTGGTCGGCAAGGAGCAAGTCGAGGCCGGGCGTGAAATGCATTGGATCAGGGTGGCACGCTACTACGAAGGCGAGATCGAGCGACCGAGAAGTTTTTTTCAGCCGGTGCCATGCATGCATTGCGAGCAGGCCCCCTGCGAAATGGGATGTCCTGTGCACGCCACGACGCACAGTCCCGAGGGCGTCAATCAGATGGTCTACAATCGCTGCATCGGCACGCGCACTTGTTCGAGCTTTTGTCCCTACAAGGTCCGCCGATTTAACTTCTATGAGTATCGCGCGCCGCCGGATTCACCTGTTCACGCGGCCCACAATCCGGAGGTCACGGTCCGGTCCCGTGGGGTGATGGAGAAGTGCACCTATTGCACGCAGCGGATCGAGGCAGCCCATGCTGCGGCCGACAAGGAGAACCGCCCCTTGCGGGATGGTGACGTTGTCACCGCCTGCCAGCAAGCCTGCCCCACCAGGGCGATTGTCTTTGGCGACATCAACGATCCAGAATCCGAGGTGTCGCGGGCGCGGCGCGAGGGGCGCAACTACACGCTGCTTGAGGAATTGGGTACGCGGCCGCGCACCAGCTATCTGGCGCGCTTCCGTGACGGTGGAGACGACCAGGGATGACCGATAAATCGGCCGATATCCTGCCCATCCGCCAGAGCATGGGCGGCATCACCGAACAGCTCGCTGGGATCCCCCTGCATTTCCCGGTCGAGCGGCGCTGGCTGATTGCGATGATTTTCGCGAGCTTGCTGCTGCTTCTGCTGGTGGTCTCGGCAACAGAGCTGTTCACGGTTGGCGTCGGCATCTGGGGCATCAATATCCCCGTCAACTGGGCGTTTGCGATCCACAATTACGTCTGGTGGCTCGGCATCGGTCACGCCGGTACGCTGATCTCGGCCCTGCTGCTGCTCACCGGCAGCGAGTGGCGTAACTCGCTCAATCGGTTCGCTGAAACCATGACGCTGTTCGCGGTGGTCTGCGCTGGTATCTATCCCGTCCTGCATCTCGGGCGCCCCTGGTACGTCTATTGGATGTTCCCCTATCCGGCGACCATGCACATCTGGCCGCAATTCCGCAGTCCGCTGGAATGGGACATCTGGGCGGTGCTGACCTATCTCACGGTGTCGCTTGCGTTCTGGTACGCCGGCCTCATTCCCGACCTCGCCGCCGCGCGCGACCGCGCCACAAGGCGCGGCTGGCAGATCTTCTTCGGCATCACCTCGCTCGGCTGGCGCGGCTCGGCTTCACACTGGGCGCGCTGGCAGCAGGCCTATCGCATCACCGCGGCGCTCGCCGTTCCGCTCGTCGTCTCCGTGCATAGCGAGGTTTCGCTGCTGTTTGCCTCGGGTCAGATTCCCGGCTGGCATTCGACCCTGTTTCCACCGTACTTCGTGCTCGGCGCGGCATTCTCGGGCTTTGCCGTCGTCTCGATCATTGCGGTGTCACTGCGCACCTGGTTCGGTTTGGGTAACCTCGTGACCGAGGACCATCTCGACGTGCTCGGGAAGGTCCTGCTCGCAACCGGTCTCATGACCGGCTACGGTTACGTGTTCGAGGTGTTCGATGTGCTGTATTCCGGCAACGCCCACGACATGCAGACGTTGCTGGATCGGATAGGCGGCGCCTATGCCTGGACCTATTGGGGCGCGATTGTCTTCAACTTTATTCCTCTGCAATTGTTGTGGTGGAGAGGCGTGCGCCGGCGCGGCTGGTCGCTGCTCCTGATCTCTGTTTCGGTCGCGGTGGGAATGTGGTTGGAGCGCTACATGATTCTCGTGACCAGTCTCTATCGTGATTTTCTCGTCTCATCCTGGAGCCACTTCACTCCGACATTTTGGGATTGGTCGACCTATGTCGGCACCATCGGGTTGTTTCTGGTGCCGTTCCTCATCGCGATCCGGTTGATACCGGCGATCTCGATCTTCGAAACCAAGGAACTCCTGCACGAAGAGAAAGAGGAGCAAGCCCATGGCTGATCGCGCCTACGGACTGCTCGCGGAGTTCGAAAACCCGGAAGCGCTGGTCGCGGCAGCGAAAGAGGCGCGGGAGCGGGGCTACCGAAGCCTCGACGCATTCACCCCGTTTCCTGTCGAAGGGCTTGCACAGACCTTGCGCCTTCCTGCGCCAAACATCGGCCTTGTCGGGTTGATTGGCGCATTTTCCGGCGCGGCGGTAGCGCTGCTCATGCAGTGTTACGTCAACTATGATTTTCCCCTCAATGTCGGCGGCCGTCCGGTCTACGCGCTATCGGCGTTTGCGGTGGTGACCTTCGAGCTCACGATCCTGTTTTCCGCGCTCGCGACCATCATCGGCATGCTTGTGCAGAACCGATTGCCGCGGCTCAGCCATCCGGTGTTCGCTGCAAGTCGCATCCATCTCGCCAGCAATGATCGCTTTTTTCTCTGCGTCGGCGGCGACGATCCGAAATTTGACGAGAGCGGCACAAGATCCTTCCTGCGGACGACGGGGGCATTATCGGTGGAACTGGTCCCGTCATGAGGAGCATCGTTCTTGCTATGCTGGGGCTATGCCTCGCCGGCTGCGACCAAAATATGGAAGTGCAGCCGAGCTATCGGGAATATGCGCCGGCGCCGCTGTTTCGTGCGGGCACGCTGCGAAATCCGCCCGCTAACGTCGTAGCGCGCGACGATCTTGAGCGAGACAAGGAGGTCAGGGACAAGCCGGCGCTTACGGATGGGGTGCTCAAGCGTGGCCAGCAACGGTTCGGAATCTTCTGCTCTCCCTGCCACGGCACTGCCGGTGATGGCGATGGCATCATTGTCCGGCGCGGCATGCCGCATCCGACCAGCTATCACGACGAGCGCCTGCGCGCCGCCGACGATCAGTATCTGTTCGACGTGATCACGAATGGCCACGGCGCGATGTATTCCTACGCCGCGCGGGTTCCGCCGCGCGATCGGTGGGCGATCGTCGCCTATATCCGAGTCCTGCAGCTGGCTCGGCACGCCTCGGTCGACGAGGTGCCGCCGGACAGGCGCGACGGCCTGCAGGCGGCACAATGAGAGGCGGGCGCATCGCGTGGGCGGCTGCGATCGTCCTCAGCGCCATCATCCTGATCGCCGGCCTTGTGCTCGATCGCCGCGCCGCGCTCGCCGCCTATCTCGTGGCATGGATCGCGCTCGGCGCGATCGCGATCGGCGCCCTCGGCGTCCTGATGACAAGCTATCTGGTGCGCCGCGCCTGGACCGAGGCGCTGCATCCGGTGCTGGTAGCGGCGACTGCGACGCTTCCGGTCGTCGGAATCTGCCTTGTTCCAGTGCTGATCGGGATGAAGGAGATCTATCCCGCGGCCGCCGATACCAGCACTCTGCCGCCGTTCAAGGCCGCCTATCTTGCGCCGTTGTTCTTTACTTTGCGCAGCGTCATCTACTTCGTGATCTGGTCAGCTTTAGCCGTGTGGCTGCGCAATGCCTGGTCTCATAGCGAGCGCATGACCCGCGCGGCGTCCGCGGGCTTGATCGTGTACGCGCTGACCGTATCGCTCGCCGGCATCGACTGGATGGAATCGCTTGAACCGCACTTCCATTCGTCGGTCTACGGGCTTCTCTACCTCACTCTTGCATTGCTGAACGGCCTTGCCTTCGCGATCGGCTGGAGCATCCTGACAGGACGGCAGATCGGCGGGTGCGCGGGCTACAGCGCGCTGCTGCTCTCGACGATCCTCCTGTGGGGGTATCTGCATGCCATGCAGTACATCGTGATCTGGGCCGGCGACATTCCGGATGAGGTGATCTGGTATCTGAAGCGTTCGGAGAACGGCTGGCAGTTTGCACTGGCTATCCTGGTCGCCGGTCAGTTTGTGCTTCCGTTTTTCGCCCTTCTGAGTGGGCGTGTACGCGCCGATCGGCGCTGGCTTTTGGGATTATGCGGGCTGACGCTGCTGATGCGCGTGCTGGAGGCCGCCATTCTGATCCTGCCCGCGATCGACCACGTCGCGCCGCTAACCGCGGCGGTGATGCTGGCGGCCGCGCTGGTCTTTGTCGGGGCGCTTCTGCTTTGGATGTTTGATGCCATGCTGTGTGAGCGCGCGCGTTGGATCAACGCGACGGTGCAACATGTTCGCGCCGAAGGAGAACCAGGATCAGGGCGGCCAGCCCGATGATCGTCATGAGGGCCGTGCCGGCGAGCAGCCGCCCGACAGCGAGCGTATAGGTGCCACTCACAGGATCGAAGCCGTAACAGATCAGGCCAATGTGATCGGCAACCGACCCAACCTGTCTCCGACCGGCATCGACCAGAGCAAGGCGCAGGCTCGCGGCATCCAGCGCAAGTGCCGAAAGGCCGCGGACGACGCGGCCATCCGGGGTGACCACGAAAGCGGCGAGGGGATGCGCAAACTGATCGTGTTCACTGTCGTAGCGGAAATGCAACCCGAAGGCGTTGGTCAACTCGCGTACAGCAGCGGCGTTCGTGCGCAAGAAGTGACTGTTGCGGACCAACTCCCCGTCGCTACCGATTTGCTCGTGCTTCATTGTTAGCGCATCGGCCACCGAATCCTTCGGATCCAGGCCGACCACCAGGAATCGAAAGTCCGCGCCGGGTTTTAGACCGCTATCTTTCAGCGCCTCCGCCACGATGGAGATCGTCGATCCGCAGAGGCTCTTGCAGGTGTAGTCGGCAAGCACCCAGACGGATGGCGTCGCGCCCAGCCACTCCCGCAACGGCTCGATGTCTTTTTCGCCTTGCAGGAGCAGCGATAGCGGAAGAGACCCATTCGGCGGTGGCACGGCTTCCACCCGCGCCATTTCACTCACGTTAACGCGCGCCTGCGCCGGGACTCCGGCGAGCAATATCGCAACAGTTGCGATTGCGGCAGCTCGCATCATGAGCACGTCGACCTTTCAGCCAGTGCCTAACGCTGGGTCTTGAACGGGGTTCCATTTGCGGCATTCAACCCGAGGCGGTCATCTCAAATAAAAAGATGCCGGCGGATCTACCGGCATCATTTAGTTTGTGCGTCTACTTGCTGGACTGACCGACGCTCGGTGCCTTGTCGAGCTCTTGGGCCATCTCGAGGTGGTGCTGCAGCGTGGGCAACGTTTTGCCGGCCCAGTCTTTCAGGTCGGCATTGTCGCCGCCCTTGGCGTAGCGCTCGAAAAGCGACACCGCGTCCTTGTGAGCGCTGACCTGGTAGGAATCGTAGTCCGAGCTGAAATCCTTGCCGGATGCATCCTTCAGCTTGTTGAGCTTGCTCTGGTGCGAACTGTCGAGCGCCGCGGGCACCTCCGCCTTGACCTTGCCGCTGGTGACCAGTTGCTTCAGCTCGGCTGAGGTCTTTGAGTGGTCGGTTACCATCCGCTGGGCAAAGGATTGCTCCCGCGCATTGCCCTTTTGTTCGGCGAGCTTGCTCGATTCGATTTCGAACATGTCGCTGATTGCGACCTCCTTGACGAAGTCGGCCGTGGTCGGCGCAACACCCAGCATTGAATTGACGCCGGTCTTCTCGCCGGCGGATTGAGCAAGAGCTGAGCCTGCCAGCAGAACGCAGCCCAGCACGATGATTGCACGCGTCATGATTTTTGTCCTTCCGGATTTCAGTGGCGCCATGGTTGCAGACTGAAGGTGCCCATCAACCCGCGGAAGAGGCTGTTGTTCCTCAGGGCTGGCTGCGGCAGGGGCGTTTTGATGGTACGGGCTGGGCTGGTCGAGGAGCAGCCGCGCCTATCGCGCGGTGATTCTTGGCTCGAACCTGTCGGCAAAGGCCATCCATTCCGGAAGCGGCGCGCCGTCACGGTGTCGACCGCCAGCAACAGCTGCCGCCCAGGCGCTGACGGCTCCGAGCAGGGCGGCGACCGCCAGTGAAAAGGCCAGGATGATTGTGCTGCGACGCGCATGAGCAATTGCCGTCCTCGAACTCGCAATCGCCTGATCGGTTCGCCGCTCGGCGTCGCCGGCGGAAAGACCCGTAAGTGTCTGGACCTGCTGAATCAGATAGGTCCGGTCATCAGCATTTACCCCGCTGTGGCTCGACGAAGTCATGAGTATCCGGCCGGCTTCGGCACGTTCGACGCTCATATCGACGTTCGGAGGTCGACGTGGTTGGCGGAGAAGCCGATCGAGTTCGTAGCTCAGAAGTGGTTCGGCTGAGGTTCTGTTTCCCATTGCAAACGATGGAGATGAGCGATTGACCGCTGCTGCGCTCACGATCGCCGTCAATCCGGCCCCGATTAGAACCGCGAGTGCCCAAGCCGTCAGGCCATGAAGACCATCGCGCGTTTCCTCCGAATTGGCGGCAGCGCCAAGGTCATTGCGGACAGCGCCAACGTCGCCGCGCGTCCGGCCAGCAATGTAGCCGCCGAGGCCGAAACTGACGATCGCCTGCAAAATCAGAAAAAGGCCTGATAATAGCGACAGGGCGGCCGATGCATCTCGCCAAGTTGGTGAAGTCGAGCTGATCCCGAGACCGATGGTGATGCCAAAGGTCACCAGGGTGAAGGCAAACGCCGCGGCGACTAACGCGCCTGCGATAATCGGCGTCCAGCGCAGATATCTGACGTCATCAGTAAACGTCGGCACTCCGTCTTCGACGAGCGTGGCAGCCTCGATCGTCATGGTCGAATCCTTCAGCGCAGACCGAAAAACGAAAGGATGGCCAGGATGACGACGATCAGGCCAACCAGATAGATCAGCTGGTTCATTTCAATCCTCCTCGATCGCTTGATAAGCGCAGGCGGGTTCGGAAAGTTCCTTTCAGACCTGATGATGCGGCGCAAAACGTTCTGTGATGGTTTTTCGTTCGCGGTGATCGCGCTGGAACGTTGCGGGCCGGAAAAGCCGAAAGGCTGCACACCGCTACTGATGCAGCCTGCACCCAGCGGAGCATCAAAGACCATTGTCGGTCACAATCCGCCCCGCTGATTTTCAGGCGTCTGGGGATCCTTCTCGTTCGGATGCAACCCGATCATCATTTGGACTTGGGGAACAGGATGCTACGGCTTCTTCCACTTCCTTGACCAGCGCTCGGTGGTGTTCAGCGAGCTTGGCAAACAATGCTTTCTTCGTCGCATTGGTCGCCAGCTTGCTGATTAACTCGCACTCCTCGGCTTCATTCCGAAGCCTCTCCAGGTGCGCCTGCATGTCTTTCATTTTGGTGCGCCCAAACTTAGAGCTACGTCCACCTCAGCAGCTTGTTCGATTTGCCGCGCTTGGCGGAGAAGCTTCTCCCGCTCGGCGCCCGGAGACAGATTTCTGGCGCGCGTCCGAGCCCGTTGCGCTGAGCTGATCAGTCGCTCATGCAATGAGCCGATCGGCTTGGACCGATTGCGCTTTCGTTTATTGCTCATATTGAGAGCTTAGCATCGGGCTGCCAGGGGAAATTCAACTATGTAAAGACCCTGCGCAAGGCTGCGATAAAATTGGATTGATTCTCCGACAATGGCGGCCATCCATCGCTGTCCGCTATGCCGCTGACAGCCGATCTGTTCGGGCCCGCAGCCGATCAGGGCTAGTGCCGCTGCAAAGGCTGACCTCACTTAACATGTGTGATTGTACCGCCAGGTCGCGCTGGCACAGGCTATTGCGAGGCGGTCGCTAATGCCGAAGGTAAGGGGAAGAAATGATGCTCAGCGAGGAATTTAGTCAGAAGACGATCGCCGCAATGGACCTGGCGCTGGAGAGGGCATGCAGATTCCTGCCTATCGGACTACCAGAGCATGAAACAAGGAAGTTCGTCGCAGAGAAGATCATTGAATGCGCCAAGAACGGCAACCAAACTCTTGCCGGCCTCACCGAGGTGGGGCGCCGCGCGATACATGAGCTGATCGCAAGAAGGAACGAGACCGCTGATGAGATGACTTTGACTCACCCTGATGGCAAATAAGCCATGCATCTTGCTCATCGGGCTGAGGAGGTGTCGCTCAGAAGCCTCAAGCGCACCTGTTCTCGACAGCGGGTAGCGGGTTAGCGTGCCCCGCCCAAGGGGCGAGGCCGACCTTTTGCGCTGCAGCGCAGGTAATTGCCACCAGTTCAATGATGGTGCTGCCCTTGGCTTCGCCACCTCTCGCTGACCAAGCAACTCCTGCCGAGAGGAAGCGGGCTCCGGTGTCGACGCCACGATCGCGCGGGGGGCGACGCGCCCAGAGCCCGCTTAACATAGGTTGCGACCTAGTCGGGGACTCGCATAATCTCTGCTCAGTCTCGGCCCGGTCGATCGGCGCGCACGCCGCCCCTTTATGGGCCGATGTTCCTCCCGCTGAACTCCCGTGCGCCTAAATTCCGGCGTTGACCCTCGGTCGCGACAGGACACGGCGCGCCTCGACGCTCGCTTTGCCCTATGTGGACAGCCGCTTGATGGTCTTGACGGCCTGGTTGGGGCCGCGCCAGCCCAGGAACTCAAGCTCCTTTTCCTCAAGCGCATTCGTTGCGAGAAAGAACTGCTGGAGCTCCTGGTGCGCTCGAGAGGGAAGATCGCGGATGTCCTTCAGATCGGTCTCGAGCGGAGTGCGGTCGGGCACCGCGAACAGGCGATCGTTTCTCTCCGTCTTGCTCTTGCCTTTCTGTTCGACTTCGAGAATCCCTATCGGTCTGCACCGCAAGACCACGCCGGGATAGGATTGCGCATCGTGAATCACTAGGACGTCGAGCGGATCACCGTCCTGCGCCTTGGTCGATGGGACAAAGCCCCAATCGTACGGATAGCTGAGACCGGCCATCAGAGGCTTGGCGAGCGTGAAGACGCGCAGCTTCGGATCGAAGTCAAGCTTGCAGGTGCTTCCGCGAGGAGTCTCGATCACTGCAAAGATTTGGTCATCGCCGGCCCAGGTCGGAAGCTTAAAAAGGTTCGTCATCTCATCTTCCTGTTATCTCGCGCGGTCTGGTGCGTCAGGCCCCTGGCCGGGGGGCTGACAAAGCTTGTCGCGCCGACAAACTTATCTGTCTGCTCTTTGAGGACGCCATCAAACCATTCCTTAGCTATCGACCGCCCTCCGTTGGTGTCTCGGCCCTAGCATGGCTGCGCGCCATGCCAGCTCTCAAGAAGCGTCTCCATCGTGATCGTTTCGACCTGCTCTCCGAACCGGTTCATGTAGATATTCATCATCGCGTCGTGGGTCTCGTCAGCCGAACTGCAAAGCGCGTCCTGGACGAGGATGACGCGGAAGCCCCAGTCGACTGCGCCGAGCATGGTGCTCAGAACGCAGACGTCAGTCTCGCCGCCGGTTATGATGACCGTATCTACGTCGGCGCCGCGCAACTGCTCGTGCAGGTCGCTGCCGGTCCATGGCGAATAGACGTGCTTATCGAAGACTTTGGCGGGAGGAACAAACGTCGCAAGGTCTGGGACGAGGCCAACCATGTCGGGGCCGATCTGATCGATGGTCATCGACGCCCAGCGCTCATAGTACTGCCGCCACATGCCGACGCCATGCCCGGGCTTCCGGGCGGGAATGAAGCGGGTGAAGATGGTTCTCTCGGGGTGAGCGGACGTGATCGCGACGATGTTTGGCAAGACGCGTTCAAGCCAGGGCATCTTCCACTCGGTGCCCTCCGCAAACATTCTCTGCATGTCAACGCAGAGGTGAACCGCGCTATCGCCCGGCGCGCCATACCGAAGTGTGTCGCTCTTTGACATGGCAAATCCTGAAAACGGTCCAATCGGCGGGCTGGCTAGTTAGCTCCAATCGCCCGTGATCGCGTGCCAATGCCCCATCGCGCTTTAGGCCGCTTCCGAAACCTCCTCTTCCTCGGCTTCGAGATTGATCACCGAAGTGGCTAGTTCTGTCAGCGCTTGATCGGTCGCCTCTTCCTCGGCAAGGGTGGCCTGCAGCAGCTTCGCCGCATCCGCCATGCCAAGTTCTTCCGCCCAAGTCCGCAGGGTCCCGTAGCGGGAAATTTCGTAGTGCTCTACCGCCTGCGCTGCGGCCAAAAGCCCGGCATCGAGTGCTGGCATTCCCTTGAAGTCGCGCATGATCTCAGCGCCTTCATCGGTGATGCCATTGATGGCCTCGCATGTTTTGCCGCGGGCCGGCTTGCCAAGCATCCGGAAGATCTGATCCAGCCGCTTCACCTGTCCCTGGGTCTCGCGCAGATGCTTGTTGAAGGCGTTCGCAAGCTGCCTTGAGTGCGCTGCTTTCGCCATTTTCGGCAAGGTCTTGATGATCTTGTTTTCGGTAAAATAGATGTCCTTGAGGGTCTCGTGGAAAAGGTCGCTCAGCTTCTTCGGTTGTCGCGTCCGCCGGGATGTCGCTCGCTTGGCCATAACTCCTCCGGTGTAAGTATCTAGAATTTGACACGTCACTTGTCCTACTCGGCCGGTCAACCTGCCGTGTGCTTAAAGGTTCCTAGTACATGGGCTGTTCATCGCGAGCCAAGACAACCAGCGCAGCCCGGTTGAGCCGCGCAAGCCCTCGCGACGACCCGCCGGCGCCAACGCCGCCGACACAGATCCAGATCGAAAGATCCTGGTTCGTTCAGAACGTGATGCAGATTCAGCTCGATATCGAGATAGTTAAAGAGCCAGCTCGGCATGCCGTCGAGCCAAGTCGCGCCAATCTGCAGCGCCATTTCCAGCGGCGTGATTCCAGGCGGCCCACCACAGCAGCATCACACGATCCGAACCACGATCCTGGCCCGCCAGCTTGGCCTGCTCGGTGGCCGTGTCTCCCGATGGTCTAATCTGCCGCATCCAGGTGGCTAACGATGCAGCGGCCGCAGTTAGGTATACCCAAGGTTTATTTTTGTTCGTGACGCGTCATTCAAGTTGATCTTAATTCCGCCGTTCGGAGGCTCGATTCCTCCCGCCCCAGCCGGTCGTTGCTCAACGCAGGACGGTTTAACAATCCTTGTGTCGGCGATCTTCGGGGGGTATGCCCTGGAACGGGCCGACCGCGATCAATCTCGTATTCGGCCCGCCGCCGCTATAGGGAATTTGGTCGTATCCCCGCGCACCGGTGCACCCCGCTATTTGTCGATCAAAAAGAGCCGTTTGCTTGGAAGGAATCTCGCCGTGACAGAATCGAAAGCCGTCATCATCGACCGGCATCCAGGCCGCTCCACCCAAACCATCGGGATTGCGCGAGAGCTTGGCACCGATCCGGATCTGATCCACGAGCCGTCGGTTGGCGTGGTCGGCACCAAAGGCGACAGCCAGTGCTACATGGGCGTGACGGCGAAGGTCGATGCCATCCACGACAGTCTCAAGAGCCGCATTGGCAAGGGCGCGGGCCAGTTGAAGCTGCGCCTGGTCCAGCCGGAATACACGATCGCGACGTCGGACGGCATCCGCAATGGCACCCGCGAAATGCGCTATTCGCTGATCGGGCGTGAAGTCACTCACGATGCGCTCTGTGAGCATCTGAGCGCGACCGGTCTCGCCGGCACCATAGCCGTCGTAGCCTGTGACAAGCCGCCGGTCGGCACGCTGGCCGCTCTCCTCGAGCACAATCAGCCCGCGATCATCATGTCGGATGGGCCGATCCATCCCGGTACCGACCCGAACACCGGCGAGAAACTCGACATCGTCAGCGCCTATCAGGTCGCCGGCAACCCGGACGCCGAGTACCGCGATCACATCGCCTGTCATGCCTGCCCCGGATACGGTAGCTGCGGCGGCATGTTCACCTACAACACCATGCAGACATTCATCGGTGTCGTCGGCATGCAGCCGCTGCACATGGTGGCGCCACCGTCCGACGATCCCCGCCGTCTCAAGGAATTCCCGGACCAGCTGGTCGAGTACCTCGCGCAAATGATCGCGAAGGACCTGAAGCCACGCGACATCGTGGTTCGCGATTCCATCCGAAACGCCGTCATCGTCGCAATGGCGGTCGGCGGTTCGACCAACGTCACCCTGCATGCGCCGGAGATCGCGCGCGCCGCAGGCTTTGCGGACTTCTGGAATGAGGTGATGACGCCGGCCGAGTTCAATCATCTGTCGCAGTATGTCGTTCCGGTCCTCACCGATGCCCGCCCGTACGGCAAGTATTCGATGGTCGACATCGACCAGGTTGGCGGCGTGCAGGTGATCGTGCGCGAATTGCTGGAGGCCGGGCTTCTCAACGGCGACGTGATGACCTGCACGGGCGAAACGCTGGCGCAGCAGGTCAAGCGCCTCGGCACCAAGGCCGTCGATGGCAGCGTGATCTATCCCGTCGCCAAGCCTTATAAGCCGACTGGAGGCCTGCGGGTTCTCGGTGGCAATTTGTCGCCGGAATTCTCGGCGATCCTGAAGCTTGCCGGCGTCGAAGGCGGACTGGAAAACAATCTGTTCCGCGGCAAGGCACGTGTGTTCGAAGGCGAGCAGGACCTGCTTGACGCGCTCGACAAGACGCCCGAGCGATTCCAGAACAACGACATGATCATCGTGCGCTACGAGGGGCCGAGCGGCGCTCCGGGCATGCCGGAGATGCTTGACCCGACCTCGCGCATCACCACGCTGTGTCGCGAGCGGGGAATCGTGGTGGCGCTGATGACCGATGCGCGGTTCTCCGGCGGATCGGTCGGCCTTGTCATCGGCCATGTCGGCCCCGAAGCGGCCCTTGGCGGACCGATCGCCCTCGTTCAGGACGGCGACGAGATCGTCGCGGATTTGAACAAGAACGAGCTCAACTGCACGGAGCTGTCGGATCCTGCCGTTCTCAGGCAGCGCAAAGCCGCATGGGACAAGGTGGTGGCTGATAACGACGGCATCCACCCGAATTGCGGCGACGCGGACACCCGCCTGCTGCACCGCGCACGGCTCACCGCCGTTCCTGCCACCCGCGGCGGCGGCCTGCATCCGAATCGCGAGGTCTGGGTGCGCCAACCGCGCGAAGCAAAGCCGTCGGGTTTTGTGCCGACGAACAAGCACCGGCCGGAGACGAAAAAGGCGTTCTAGGAACGGCGACACGGCGCCCCAGGGCGTCGTGCCCGTGCGGATGCGCGCGGTCGCCAGTATGATGCGCTCGCCCGAAGCGCGTTTGCTGGCGCCGGCGTTCCAAATTCGCCATCAACTGCTCGACGGACGTCCTCGAGTACACCATCATTGATTTCACTGGTGGGCCCGGCAGGACTCGAACCTGCAACCAGACCGTTATGAGCGGCCGGCTCTAACCATTGAGCTACAGGCCCCGCCGCGAGCCGCCACAATCCGTGGGCCGGCAACGGTGCCGGGTCCGTTTACAGGGTGAGGGGCGATCGGGCAATCCCGCCGGCTCTAGTCCACGGAAACCCCGGCGAATTCCACGACTTTCCGCCATTTCTCGGTTTCGTCGGCGACCAGCTTGCCGAATTCGGCCGGCGCCATCGGTTTGGGGATGCCGCCGACTTCGGCCAGGCGGGCGACGAGCTTGGGGTCCTTCAGCGCTTCGCCGACCGCCTTGTTGAGGATCTCGATGACCTCCGGCGGCGTGCCTTTCGGCGCCGAGATGCCGTAAAACCCGACCGATTCGAAGCCCGGTACGGTTTCAGCGATGGCGGGAACATCGGGCACGCTCGGCCAGCGCTTTGGCGAGGTGACGCCGAGCGCGCGGACATTGCCGCCGCGCGCCTGCTCCAGCGCCGACGGAAGGTTGTCGAAGATCAGCTGCACCTTGTTGGAGATGATATCCGGAAAGGCGATCGCCGAGCCGCGATAGGGTACGTGCTGCATCTCGCATTTGGTCATCGCCTTGAACAATTCCGCCGACATGTGCACCGAGGTGCCGTTGCCCGACGAAGCATAGGAGACCTTGCCCGGATTGGCCTTGCAGTAATCGATGAACTCCTGGACGGTTTTCACCGGCATCGCGTTGGAGATCACCAGCATGTTGGTGAGCTGCATGATGCTGGCGACCGGGGTGGTGTCGCGCAGGAAATCATAGGGCAGCTTCTTGTAGAGCGAGGTGCTGATCGCGTTATTGGGCGCGACGAACAGCAGCGTATAGCCGTCCGCGGGCGAATTGATCGCGGCGGCGGCCGCGATGTTGCCGCCCGAGCCGGTGCGGTTCTCGACCACGAATTGCTGGCCGAGATGATCGGACAGCCACTGGCTCATGATGCGGGCGACGATGTCGACAGGCCCGCCGGCGGCAAATCCGATCAGCCAGCGCACCGGGCGGTTTGGATAGTCGGCGGCGGAGGAGGGGACGGCAAGGCTCAAGAGGCAAATCAAACCAAGGGACGTCGCACGCAAAAAGCGAAGCATTATGTTTCCTCGTCATTTTCTTGTTACCGTTGCGGCCATGCTTTCATAAAATTCCAAGCTTGCCTACAACCTCTGCAGCATAAAGATCGATCAATCTCGCGCCGAAGATGTTGGGAGGCCGCCAAATGAAAATCGCGTTGATGGTTTGCGCCGCTATTCTGCTCACCGGCGGCGCGGCCGCACAGGAGGGAGGCAAGGCCATTTCCAAGACCACGATCACCCTGGGGACGGCGACGCCGGGCGGCGGTTTCCCGCTCTATGGCAATGCCTTTGCCGACGCCATGAATGCGGCAGATCCGAGCCTCTCGATCGAGCCGCGCAATACCAAGGGCTCGAACGAGAACATCCCGCTGCTCGAAGCCGGCCAGCTCGATATCGCGACCGTGGCCGGAGAGCCCGCCTATGAAGCCTTCATGGGCATCGGCCGTCCCGCGACCAAGCTCAAGATCCTGACTGCGATGTATTCGAGCCCCGGCATGTTCGTGGTGCGGGCCGACAGCCCATACCGGACGATCCGTGACCTCGTTGGTCAGCCGGTCGCCTTCGGCGCCAAGGGCTCGGGTCTGCCGATCCTGTCGCGCTACATCCTCGACGGCATTGGGCTGAAGCAGGACGAGGACTTCAAGTCGATCTATCTCGATCGCGCCGGCGACGGGCCAGCCATGGTGCAGGATGGCCGCGCCGCGGCGCTCTGGGGCGCTGGTGTCGGCTGGCCGGGCTTTGCCGCGATGGCGGAAAGTCCCACCGGCGCGCGCTTCATCGCGCCGAGCGCGGAAGAGATCGCGCGCATCCGCGCCAAGCACACTTTTCTGAAGCCGCTGACGATCCCACCGAACAGTTACCCGAAGCAGACGGAAGCGATCGCCTCCGTCGGCTCGTGGAGCTTCATCCTGGTGCGCGAAAGCCTGCCTGATGATGTTGCCTATCGGCTGGCGAAGACGCTGCACGGAATCGAAGGCGAGTTCTGCAGGAAGCTGGCACAGGCCTGCGAGACGACCGCGGCGAACACGGTGGCGGCGGCGCCGAATGTCGAGCTGATTCATCCGGGTGTGCTCAGGTTTTTGCGCGAAATCGGGGTAGCGAAGTAGCCTGTCGTCCCGGGCAAGCGAAGCGCTGACCCGGGACCCATACCACCGGCGTAGTGGTGTGCTCCGCTGCAACCGCTTGTTTGCGACATGACAGCTGCCTGTGGTTGATGGGGTGGACGGCCCCCTACGGCATCAGTTGTGCCAGAATGAGGTTGTCGAAATCTCAAACGAGGGAGCCGTTCGTGACGCAGATTATCCGCATTGGAATGGATACGTCGAAGCAT
>NZ_JBUYEN020000065.1:0-32781 GCF_055229415.2 Bradyrhizobium sp. Leo114
GGATAACAGCGTCGGCGCTCCAGACTTCCGATTTCGCGGCTCAATGGCTGGCCTGCGGTTTCCCCTGTCAACGCTTCGAAGTCGTCCTCACGAACGCCTCCGCATGACTCGGGGCCAAGGTGGGTCGCTACTCCTTTCCTGTATCGAACTTTCATCGACTATCCTTCGCCAGTTTCACTGGCGCACTATCCATCCGGTGAAGGCCCTAGGCCACCATCATTCCGTTTCACGTAACAAAGCTGCTGACATGACGCTGTCAGCAGCCGGCGACTACGCTCCGGGCCGCGGGAGGCGATGGATGGCTTATAGGCTGCACTGCGTCGGCGCTTCGGGCAATTCGTTCAAAGTCGCATTATTTCTTAATTGTGCGGGGCTCGACTGGGAGCCGATCGGTGTCGATTTCGCTGGCGGCCAGACTCGTGACCCTGCTTGGCGTACCGCAATGAACGGAATGGGTGAAGTTCCGGTTCTCGAGTTTGACGGTAGACGGATGAGCCAGTCGGGGGCGATCCTAACATGGCTCGCGGAGACTCACGGCATGTTCTGCCCTGTTGGCGCGGAGGAAAAGTTTGAGACCTTGCGCTGGCTGCTGTTCGACAACCACAAATTTACGGGCAACTTTGCAGCGCACCGGATTCTCCAGTCAATGATGCCGGAGCCCGCGCATCCAACTGTGCTTGCCTATATGAGATCGAGGGTCGAAGGCGCTTTCTCGATCGTTGACAAACATCTTACTAATCGCGGCTTCATGCTGGGCGACCGCCCGACTATTGTGGATTTTTCTTTGGCTGGATACGTATACTATCCCACAGAGGAGACTGGCTTCGATATTGCTGCGGCGTTTCCCGCACTCAACAAATGGCGCGAGCGCGTGGCGTCGTTACCAGGGTGGAAGCTGCCGTATGAACTGATGCCGGTGGGCAACTCGCTGCCCGTGCGGCTCTGAGCGATCGATGGATCATGCAGCCGCTAATGTGGCACCTCGCACTTTCCAATTCCAAGGCAGCAGTTCGTTGATGCGCTTGGCGGGATGATCCGGTAGGCGCGCCAGCACGTCGGCAAGCCAAGCCTGCGGGTCGACGTCATTGAGCTTGGCGGTGGCGATGAGGGTGTAGATGGCAGCCGCACGCCGGCCGCCCTCGTCGGACCCAGCGAAGGTCCAATTTTTTCGTCCCACGGCGACAGCCCGTAGCTCACGCTCGGCAGCATTGTTCGACATGCAAAGCCGTCCGTCATCAAGGAAGCGGCTAAATGCATCCCAGCGGCTGAGGCAGTAATTGATCGCCTTCGTCGTGTCGTTGTTCCTCGAGAGCTTGGCGCGCTGCTCGCGCAACCACGACTCCAGCTCGACGATCAGTGGGCGGCTACGCTCCTGGCGCACACGCAGGCGCTCCTTCGTAGCAAGACCGTTGATCTCGCGCTCGATGGCGAACAGGACATCGATGCGCTTGACCGCCTCGGCCGCGATCGGCGCCTTGGTGAGCCGTGCCAGATCAAAGAACTTGCGTCTGCCGTGGGCCCAGCACGCGGCCTCGATGATCGGGCCGCCCTTGCGATTGGCCTCGTAGAGCCTCCCAAAGCCGGCGTAGGCGTCAGCCTGCATCAGTCCGGCATAGCCCGCCAGATGCTCCTCCGGATGCGCACCGCCACGATCGGGCGAGTAGAAGAACACAGCCGCTGGCGGATCTGGGCCGCCAAACGGGCGATCGTCGCGCACGTAGGTCCAGAGCCGGCCGGTCCGGGTCTTGCCCTTGGCCAGGACCGGCACCGTGGTGTCATCCGCGTGGATGCGCTCGGCTGCGAAGACGAGGCTCCGGATTGCGTCGACCAAAGGCATCAGGGTTGCCGCGGCGGCACCTACCCAGTCCGCGAGCGTCGATACGTCGAGGTCGATGCCTTCACGCTGGTAGACGTCGCTCTGACGATTGAGCGGCAGATGCAGGCCGTACTTGGCAAACAGAACATGAGCCAGCAGCTGGGGCCCTGCACGCCCGCGCGCAATCGGATGCGAGGGAGCCGGCGGCTGGGTGATTGCTTCGCAGGCCCGGCAGACGAGCTTCTCGCGCACGTGCTGGATCACCTTCCACTGGCGCGGAACGAGCTCCAGCGTCTCGGTCACGTCCTCGCCAATCTTGCGCAATCGGCTGTCGCCACAGCATAGGCAGATTGCAGGTGTCGGATAGACGATGCGCTCCCGCGGCAGATGCTCCGGTAGCGGTCGGCGGGCTGGCTTGCGGCGCTCGAACGATGGCACCGCAATCTTCTCGGCTGCCATCTGTGCCGCGGTCTCAGCTTGCGCCGCGTTCTCCTCCAGGTCGGCGAGCTGTAGCTCGAGCTGGTCTAGCAATGCGCCGCGCTCGGAGGACTGTCCGAACTGCTCATGCCGCAGCTTCTTGATCGTGAGCTTGAGCTTCTCGATCAGCAACGTCCCCGCCTGTGCTTCCGCCTCCGCGGCCAACCGGGCCGCTCGCTCGGCGCGCAGCATGCAGCGTCGTCACATCGTCGGGAAGAGAATCATGAGCGCCCATCGCCGACCAGAGAATCACAAGGCGCGGTCTCTGTCCGGAGCGCTGATCGTGCCACCGATTCAAATCCCAGCGATCAGCCAGCCGCCTGCGGTCGCCAGGTATGTTGTGGCATCCGCCAGTCGATGCCCTCCAGCAGGTAGCCAAGCTGGGCTGGGGTGATTGTCACCACGCCATCAGTCGACGACGGCCACAGGAAGCGGCCGCGCTCCAGCCGCTTGGCATAAAGCGACATGCCCAGTCCATCGTGCCAAAGGATCTTGATCAGCTTGCCGCTTTTGCCACGGAACACATAGAGGTCGCCGCCGTGCGGGTCTCGCTTGAAGGCTTCCTGCACCAGCAAGCCCAGCGAGTTCATGCCTCGGCGCATATCGGTGTGGCCGGTCGCAATCCACACCCGCACGCCCGACGCAATCGGGATCACCGTAGGCGTCCATCTGCCAGCGCCGCCACGGCGGCCTTCAGCGTCGCCGCGTCGACCGTACCCGTGATCCGCATCCGAGCCCCGGCCGCAAACTCGATCTCGATCGACCCGCCGCTGCTGGCCGGCGCGACCGGACCAGGCGTCGGCCCTGATTCCGCGACCACCATCGCCGGTACGAAGCCAGGTTGGGCGACATCCTTCGGCTCAGGCCGAAACGACCGCCGCCATCGCAGCAGCAATGAGCGCGAAACGCCATACCGCCGCGCCGTTGCCGCGACCTGGCGCGGCGCCTGTAAGCTCTCCAGGACGATCTTGAACTTCTCGTCCTCGGACCAGCGCCCCGCCGGCCCGTGTCCACCACCTCAAGCCGTTCGACTTGGGCACTGCGCCTATCACTGTCCATAAGGACAGTTCTCAACAACACACCTCATTCGGCAAGGCGGCCTTCACCGGACGGATACACGAAATCCTAGGAGACGTACGATGCACATGATTGATTGGACTGAATATCGCGCGCAAATCTTCTTAGGCGTCAACGCCGTCGGAAAACTCAGCCCCGACACGGTGAACGGCTATGTGCAGCTCGGTGCCGCGAATGCCAAGACCGGCAAGTTGGACGCCAAGATGCGGGAACTCATTAGCCTGGCTGTATCGATCACTCTTCGATGCGATGGCTGTATCACCGTCCATACCGCCGCGGCCCAAAAAGCCGGCGCGACGAAAGGGGAGATCGCGGAGGTACTGGGCATCGCCATCTCAGTAAATGCTGCCGCCGCGCTCGTTTACACCACTCGCGCCTTCGACGCCTATGAGGCTCTTGTGGAGCAGGAAGCCGAAAAGGTTCGATGAGCGAAGAGACGCAAATGATCGTCGTCGACTATCTGGACAATGGAAAACGCCACGAGCCATTTCAACGCCTCCGGACTACTTCACTGGCGTTCGATGACGTGCTGGAAGGCCTGCGATTGGCTATTGAAGCCGCGGACATCCTCGTGTTGCACGAGATTGACGCTCAGGCTGTGGTTCAACGTAGCAACTATCAGATCGGACCGACAAGGCAGATCCTATTCTTCCATCCGCGCTTCATGGCTCGACTTCTAGCGGCGGATCCGTCCGCGCTGCTCGAGGTGCCTCTGAAGTTCTCGGTGATCGCCGGATCAGGGGGCCAAGTATTCGTGCGGTGGCAGGATCCAGAGTGCCACTTCGCGCGATACCAGAACGCGGAGCTGTCGCAGCTTGGGCGCGAACTCAGCGCTACCTGCGAGCGAATAGCCGGAGCGGTGAGCTGATCGCTGGAGGGGCCTACGAAGGCGTGTCCGCTTCCTTATAGAAGCGGTCGTCGTCGCCCGGGTCGGAAAGTTTCGATCGCTTTATCTGCTTCTGGCCCATTTGCGACCTGCCGGTCCGGCCGAATGTCCGGTCCGGCCGAATGTCCGGTCCACCTGAAAACCGTCCGCGTCGACGGGACACGGGAATTTTCGACCAGGTCGCGCAACCCGAGACTCAGGACTGTTTTGGACGATTTATAGGGCACAAAAAAAGGCCGCGACCCCTTATTGGAGTCGCGGCCAAAGTCATTTCTGGAAGTAGCGATTACTATTTCGCTTGAAGCTTTGCCGGTGCGCGCCGCGTACGGGTGAGGTCGGCACCAGGTTGGTCAGAACCACGTCGATCGTGAGGTGGTTCGGAATGACCGAATTGGACGCTTCCAGTGCGTTCCGGTTATGGCAGCAAGTGCGCCATTACAGGCGTAACCATTCCCTTCACCTTCGAAATGCTGCGGTAGCGAAGCCGGCCGAGATTACGAGCTTACCGGTTTCGGTCCACGCGAGTCCGCGGGGTCAAATGGCCGCCCACCACCGCTCTATGGCCTCGGAATGGTCTGGCAATGAAGAAGGAGACGATGCACCGTGTCGTATGATTTTCTTCTGGTATCGTGGGGTACTTCCGGCAATCTCAGTCCGCTGCTGACCGCCGGTCGCCAGTTGCGGCAGTGCGGACATCACGTCAGGGTGATGGCGGATCCGGCGATGCGTGACGAAGTCTTGGCCGCTGACTTTGACTTTGCCACCTGGCGCCGTGCGCCGACCGGAGGAGCAGCGGACCCCGCGGACGTCTCCGGCTTGCGCGATGCGTTTCGCCGCATCATGGCGGATCCAGCGCACGACTATGCGGCTGACATAAAGGAAGAAATAAGCAGAGCTGCAACAGATGCCGTGCTCAGCATTGATTTGTTGCTTGGCGCAGTGCTCGGCGCAGAAGCCGCAGGCGTGCCCATCGCTCTGCTCTCGCCGCATGTCAGCCTTCGGCCGCTGGCCGGGGTGCCGCCCGCCGCCAGCGGCCTCGCGGCGCCGAAGACGGCGCAGCAGCGAACTGACGTCGACGCCGCCGCTCAGGAGATGGTGGCGCTTTTCGACAGCTTCCTGCCGAGCTTCAACGCCGTCTGTGCGCGGATGGGCGTGCCAGGCGTTTCCCATGTGCTCGACCTGTTCGACAGGGCGGCGCGCGTGTTGCTCGCGATGAGCCGCGCATTCGATTTCCCGGCCGACTGGTTGCCCGCCAATCTGCGCTATGTCGGCCCGCTGCTCGATCAGCCGAGTTGGTGCGGGTCGTGGCGCGCGCCGTGGTCGACGGATCGGCCGCGTGTGCTGATCGCCGGCAGCACCGGCGCTCAGGGACAGGGCGAACTGGTGCAGAAGATCATCCATGCGATGGGTCAGCTTGACGTCGAGGCCGTTGCGACTGCCGGTCCGAACCTGGACGTCAATAGCCTTGAGGCCCCGGACAATGTGCATTTGCTTCGAAGCGCACCGCACGATGCGGTGATGCAGGAGGTTTCGCTCGTCATCAGCCAGGGAGGTCACGGCACCGTCAACCGCGCGCTCCTTAACGGCGTTCCCCTCCTGGTGCTCCCGATGGGTCGCGATCAGGGCGACAATGCCATCCGCGTGGAGGCCAAGGGCGCCGGCCTACGGCTGCCGCCGACTGCTTCGGTAGAGGAGATCGCTTCGGCAGCTGCGCAGCTGATCCTGAAGCCGCAATTTCGCCTAGCTGCGCGCCGGCTCGGTGACGCCATAGCAACTGACATCGGCACCGCCGGACTGGTCCAGGAGATGGAGGCTGTTGTCGCAATCCAGCCCCGCCATCGCGCAGCCTAAGCCCCCTTATCGCCTCCCGAAAACCGAGCGGCAATGATCACCCATGCGCATCAGCCCTGGCTCCTATGCCTTTAGTTGGCTGCTCGGACTTTTGTCCGCGCTGCCGACTTTTGGAATCGACATGATGCCGGCGACTGTGCAGCCCTTGGGCACCCCCACCTCCGACATCGGAAAAGCCGAGCAACATTAGCACGCGGGCGCTGTGTGGGGGGATATCATGCCCACGCCGCGCTCCCCGACTTCCGTGGCGGCCTCGAAGACGGTGCAAGGAACGCCCAGCTGATGCAGCAACAATGCCAGCGTCAGTCCGCCGATTCCTCCTCCCGCAATAAGAACGCGCCGATTGAGGAGTCCTAGGCGGCACGCTGCTGGTCGGTGGCTCATGGTTAAGAGACAGCCGCGGGGTGAGAACAATCAATGACTTGCTCGTCGCACCCCTGGGCTTATCCGGCCGAAAATGGGCATTCGTCGCACGGTCAGGAGATCGCTCGGCCGTAGCGGCCCCAATGCAAGGCTGCCATAATCCGGAGGAGTGCTCGAACCGATACGATGATCCGCTTTTATAATGGCACTTAAATACCAGTGCCCATGTGGTCGATCGTTGGAGCGGCACGCTGCTGGCGACCGCCACATCCACCAATGAGACCGCCACTTTTCGAGCCGTGGGCGACAATTACCGGGTTGGTGTCGTCTTTAACGATACCGGCTCGACAACCGACACGCCACTGGTGTTCGCGACCCAGACCCCAACCAGAATGCGGTCGTCGGCTCGGCCTTGTCGCTGATGCCGCCCGGCGGCACCTTCAATGATCCCGATGGCAGCCCTCTCCCCTATTCGGCAACCGGCCTGAACGACGCGGCGCGTACCATATGGCTGACGTTCAATGCGACGATGCAAACTTTCAACGGCACGCCGACATCGGCAAATATCGGCACCGCTGGCGTCCAGGTGTCGGCTACCGATCCTGCCAACCTCTCTGCCACTGAGGCTTTCAATATGGCCGTGACCACGACGACGCGCGACGGCGAGTCTATTCACGGCGTCTAACACCCCGACGCAAACCAGTTTGGACGACGGCTTGCCGCTCGAGATCGGGGTCGGGTTCGCGTCGTCCGCCACGGGCAAGCGGACTGGTCAGCCGGAACAGCCGGCAATTCAGCGACAACCTCCGACGACTCGTTGCAGCCGCATTGCCTTTACAACGCTCTGTTCCTCACTTCGTCGTCGAGCTTGCGCTTCTCCTGCTCTGTCAGATCCTTGGTCTGCTCCGCCGTAAAGGTGCCGTTGCCGAGCACCCGGAACATGCCGTTGGAGTCGTAGTTCTGGCTCTGTTTCTTGCGCGCGGGTTCCCTGTTGGCATCAGGCTCCGTGCCATTCCCTCCGCCGAAGCCCAGGAATTCGACCATGATGATCGACGGCTGGTCACTGGTGGTGGACTGCGTCGGCGCCGTAGTCTTTTGCGCTGCTCCGGCGGTGCTGTTCGCCGCCAGCGCGGCATTGATGTTCGGCGCCTGCACGGTCGGCACGCCCGTGACCGTGCCCTGCCCGGAGATGTTGGCGGCATTGACGACCTGAAGCGCGGCCAGGTTGACGTTGCCGGAATGGCGGATGCCGGCCTCGCCCGCGTCGATGGTGCCGAGCGGCGCGATCAGATCGATGTCGCCTGGCAGCACTTCCGCGATCGGGTTGAGCGTTGCGATGCCGGCGCCGGCCGACGGCACGGCCGGCGACAGCGAAACGTTGCCGTAGGGGTCGTAGGTGCGTTTGGGCGGGGTGAAGATCGTCGTCGTCTTCGAGCCGCGGCCGGCGTTGATGTCGCCGGTGGCCGACCACACCAGGATGTTGCCGCCGTAGGTCGTCATGATGCGGCTTTGGCCGAGCAGCACGCTGCCGAGCGAATAGACGTCGATGTCGCCCGAGCCCTGCGTGATCAGGCCCGCGCCGGCGCCCGGCGACACGCCTTCGACGCCGATAAGCGTCCTTCCGCCCGGATTGAGGATCTGGATGCCACCGCCGAACTGGGTCTGGATGCCGGCATCGGCGAGGTGGGGATTGCCCAAGACATCCTTTGTAAAGCCGCTGAACATCGTGAGCGTGCCTGAATAGGCGCTCGGCTTGCCGTTGGCATCCTGATCCGGGAACAGCGTCGCGATCGCGCCGCGGCCGCGCAAATAGGAGCCAAGGCGCGGGCTCGTGATCGCACCGCTGTATTCGCGGCCGCTCTGGGTGAGCTCCTTGTAATAGACGTCACGCACGAAGACGCCTTGCTGCGCCGTGGGCAGAGCGAGGAAGAAGGCGAGCGCGTCCGCTGCGGTGCCGGTGTAGCCAAAGCGCTTCTGCAGCCAGGCCAGCAACTCCTGGTGATAGCTGTGGACCACCTTGCCGCTGCCGGCGAGCGGCGTGTCCTTGGGCAACTGGTTGGCGGCATCGAAATACAGCTTGGCGAAAGCAGCATAATCGGGACCGCTCGGGCCGACGCCCGCCAGCACCGTGATGCCGGCGCCACCCGCTTTGTTCAACGGGTTGACGATATCGCCGACACTGACCAGCGACCCATAATAGCCCTGGTACAGGTTGCGGCCGGCCTGCACCTGAAGCAGGCCGGGGCCTGCGATGGTGACCGACTGGTAGATGATATCGCGGCCGGCCAGCACGAGCGAGATATCGTTTTCGCTCGTGTTCAGGAACACGCTTGGCGTCGTGCCAGTGCCGACGATATCGCGCCCGGCGATCACCTCGAACGGCTTGGCTGCGATGTACCAGGTGTCGCGGTTCGGAGCGGTTCGGAAGTTGCTGCTGGCGTTCTGCTGCTGCCCGAGGATCAGGTCGTCGATATCGACGCCGGCATAGACCAGCGCAGGCCGAGTATCGCCGGCATGCAGATTGGAGATGGGCGTGTCCTCACCGAAGGCGATCGGATTGAACGGATTGAGCATGTAGGCCGAGGTCGGGCTGGCGTGCGTGATGCTGCCGTTGCTTACCGGCATGGTAAACACGGGACGGAACGGCGTTGCCAGCGTGCTCATATCGGCCCCTGACATTGCGACCACCTGGGTCGAGCCGTAGATCGAGCCTGGGGCGAGCAGTTCGAGCTGGCCTGAGGGCGATGGGATCAGTTCGAGAACCGGGAAGGTCTGATTGGCGGACACGGGCTCCGCAAAGCGGATATCGCCATCGGCCGCCGCGACGATCAACGTACCAGGATAGAAGCTGTTGCTGTTTTCGACGGCGTTGAAGGCGGTCCCCGTCAACGGTGCGACGTCGCCGCCGGCTGAATACAGATTGATCGCAGTCGCCGGCCTCCATAGCGTGAAGCTCGATTGTCCGCCGCTGGCGACGAGCGTGGTCGTGCCATCCGCATTGCGCAGCGTGTAGGGAATGCCGTTGAGATCGACCAGGGCTCCCATGCCGGCATCACCGGCGCCGCCGAACACCAGGTCGCCGCGCGTCATGATGCTGACGGTGCCGTCACCCGGAGTGAAGATCGGGCCAGGCGTCTTCAGCGAGCGTTTGAAGATATTGGGATCGGTTGCGCGCGGATCGACAGAGGTGAAGGCGGCACCGCTGTTGTTCACCGCGAACGCGCCGATAGAACCAGCCTTCACGACAATATCGCCGCGCAGATCGGTGATAGAGCCGTAATAGTCGGGCACTTGCGAAGATAAGATCGGCATTACGAAGTTGAGCTTGCCGCCGACTTTCAGTGTGAGATCGCCGCCGCCGGTCTGCAGCAGTGTGCCGTCCGCCAGCACCCGTCCGGTCGAAGCCACCGCGAGATCGAGACCGGTCGAGCCGTTGCCTGTCACGCCGGCGTTGCCGCCCGCAATCACAGTCAGGTTGCCACCGCCGAGGGTGCCGATACCCTGGAAACCAACGAACTGCTTCTTGTCGGGATCTGGAGAGGTCTTTGCGTAGGAGCCGAAGTTGACCCACCACGCGGTCGGATCGGCGGACAAGCCTCCGCCTCCCTGCCGGCCGAACCAGTTGCCGGTGAGATCGGAGTCGACCCAGCGATTGTTATTGTTGGATATCTGGATGTTGCCGGTGACATCCTGCTGAGCCGTGAGCAGGAGGTCGCCGCCATGCGCCGGATACCATGCGTGCCAGGTGCCGCTGCTCGCGGCTCCAACGACGTCGTAAGGGTTGCTGCCGTCAGCCGCGAGGACCGGCGCGGATTGTGTGCCGGCGGTGTAGACGCCGTAAGGCGTGGCCTCGCTGAAGCTTCCACCGGCGAGCAGGTCGAGATTGCCGGTACCGGTGCGGACCACACTGAACATGCGCGAGGATTCGTAAGCGGGATCGTTCAGCGTGAGATTGCCGCGACCGTTGAGCGCCCGTGCCGTCTGCAGCGCGCGCTGATCGGCGGCGGCGAGATCTGCACCTGCCACGAGGCGAACCGACGCGGAGAGCGAACCGGGCGCGAGCATTGGCGCTGTCGCCGATGTTCCGGTCGCGCCGGGAATTCCGGGCGTGACCACCGCTCCGAGGGGAGGTAAATTGGCGATATCGAAGACTAAGAAGTTGTTCCCCCCTAACGAAGGTCCGGGGTCCAGCGTGGTGCCGGCCGGGATGGTGTTACCCGGCCAATATTGACGGCCATTGATATCGACAAATGGGACCCCATAGATCGAGACCATATCCTGGTAGAACTGGTCGTCTGGTATCGTCCAGTCATTCATCAGCGTTACGCTGCGGGAATAAACGTAACTGGAATTGTTCAGGCTGGTGTCGCTGGGCGACCACAACTGCGCGTTGGGATCGTTCGGGATATCGATCGGAGTGTAGACCGCTGGCGTTCCCGGAGCTGACTTGAACCCGTCCGAGATGCTTCCCTTGACGGTGAGGCCGCCTGCCGCGCGCACCACGAGCGCCATCGGTTCGCCTGCCCCGTAAGTGGCGGAGTTGGGGTCACGATCGGCGCTCGCGCCGTAACGATATTTCGCGAGGTCGATATCGCCCGAGGTCGACAGGTCCCCGCTCGAGGTGATCTGGACGCCCGGGCGCAAATGGAAGGTGCGGCCGTAGGACGACAAACCTGCGATCCTGCCCTGCAGCGCGCCGTTCGTCAGCGCGGCATTGATGAAGGCTGTGCTCGCGGCGTCGTAGCCGTCAAGCGTTGCCTGGCTGATGGCGCTGCCACCCGGCAGGTCATAGGTCCAGAATGCGTTGAGCGCGATGCTGTACGCGCCCTTGATGGTGAGCGGACCGGCGGCGGCGATGGCGATGTCGCCCGAGGTCTCGCCGGTGCGCTGCGCGTTCAGTTGGACGTCACCATAAGCCACGCCATCCGGCGTGGTGAGGTTCATCGTTGCACGCGGCGACAGGGTGAGCGTGCTGCCCGCGGCGGTCAATTCGATATGGCCGCGGTTCTTCGCCTCGATGGCGTGGCCGTAGCTGTCGGCCTGCAGCACCGTGCCGTGAGCATCGAGCACCGCGCTCGAGGCCAGCGTCAACCCGTTGCCGGCGGAGAGCCGGATCGTACCCGGCGCGGCGCCGGAGGCATCGATGGTGCCGGCGACGGTGAGGCTGCCGCCGTCGACGGAAACCGTGACGCTGCGGGCTTTCACGCCGTCGGTGATAACAAGATCGCCGGTCCGGATGTCGAAGCTGCGCGCGTCGAAGAAGCCGCCCTGGGTCAACAGCGCGTTGAGCGCGGCGAAGTCGGCGTTGGAGAGCGTGGCGGTGGTGACGCTGAAGTCGCCGCTGGTGTAGCCACCCGCCGCCGTGCCGTTCAGCGCACCGTGGAGCGCGACCGGTCCATTGACCGCGCTGATGCTGATCGATCCGGCATCGGCGTTGGTGGCGGAGACGTCGATCGTCGAGCCCGCGCTCTGCGTCACACCGCCCTGCGCGCTGGTGAAGATCGCCGTGCCGCCGAAGCCGTAGACCGTGGCCTTCTGGATCTGAGACGGCTGGCCGCTGAGATCGATGCGGCTGCCGTCGTTGAGCGCGATGTTGTTGGTGGCGTTGACCACGAGCTTGCCGCTCGGCAGCAGGATGGTGCTGCCGATGGCGACGCTGTCGCCGGTAAGATCGATCTCGGCGCCCGACACCGTGGTCTTTGCCGCGCTCGGGCTAGCACCTGCGGGTGCGACGACGTTGAGCGCGCCGCCGGCAGCATAGGCCATGACCGACTTCTGCACGCCGGTCAGCAAGGGGGTCGTCAGCGTCAGGTTGCCGCCTGTTCCGCTCCGGCCGAACACGGCCGCAGGATCGGAACTCGGGGACTGGTAGACATACAGCTTGCCGTCGCCCGCCGAAACGATCTGCGATCGACCGGTGATGTTGACGTTGTCGAAGCCGTAGACGACGCGGCGCACCGAGCTGGTATCGAGCGAGACGAAGCGGCCGAAATCGACCACGTCGGCGACGAGATCAAGCGTGCCCGTGCCGGTGCCCGGCCCGCCCGCGGCGATGGCCGGCGGCGTGGCGCCGGCGATCCCGTTCCAGGTGATCCTGTTGGCGGCAATCACGTTGCGGTCGCCTGCCGCACCGTATCCGTAGATCGCTGACGCGTTGAGCACGAGATCGACGCCGCTGCCGGTGGCGTCGAGCGCGGCGCTGCCGAACAGGTTGACGGCACTGGCTGCGCTAAGTGTGAAGGTCTTGAGTGCCGGCGCCCCATGGAGCGGATCGCCGTTGACCAGCGTGTTGAACAGCGTCTGGTCAAACAGCAACCCGGTCGGTGCGCCGGCCGCGGCGACGGTCGCGGCGTCGCCGATATTGATGGTGCCGACCGCGAGCGCGATGTTGCGCGATCCGAAATGAGCGCTGGTGTCGATGCTCGACGCGCCGTTGGTCGCAAACGCCAGCGTGCCTTCGGAATAAAGCTGCGCTCCTGCTCCGATCGTGATGGCGCCGTTGCCCTGCGAACCGAGGAAATTGAGGTTGCCGTTGGACAACGCCAGCAGTGAGACGCCGTAGGCGGTGTTGTAACGCATGCCGATCGAGTCTGAATCGAACGGCGCGGTGCCCCGCCCGACCGTGGTCAAGGTCACATTGTTGCCGACGCTGATGTTGCCGCCGACCAGGAATATCTCACCTGCTCTGAGCGTGACCCCGTCACGGATGACGATGTCGCTTCCCCCCTGGAACACGATCGCGCCGTTGACGATCCCATCGTAGCCATTGACCATCAGGCGCGGTGCACCGAGCGCATTGAGATCGGCTGCGCGCACCGAGCCGCTGGTGAACCCGGCTGTCGGCGCATCGGCATAGATTTCACCGACGCCCTGCAGCAACGCTTGTCCCGCAATGCCGCCCTGCGCGCCCTGGAACAAGGCCGTGCCGTCGAACGTCAGTGCCGATCGCGTCGCCGGCGATGACGGCGCCTCGACTTTCACCTGCAGCGCCTTGCCGTCGGCCGGCAGCAGCGGACGCACGCCGCCGAACTGCGTCACGTTCGCAATCTGGAAATCGCTGTAGCTCTGCTCGTTGTATTGCGAATAGTTGCGAACCGAAGCGCCTGAAGTGATCAGGGCCGTCACCGGGAGGCTGCTTTTGATCGCGGTGTTGGCGATGCCCGTCGACACCGATGCGACGTAGGTGCCATTGCCCACCGATGCAGGGCTCGTGATCGAGTTGGTACTGCTGCCGCCAAGCTCGACGCGGTACGCGCCGGGCAAGAGCGCATAATTCGACGGCAGCAAGGTGTAAGTGCCGGCCGGCAGGCCCGGAACGCCCGCCGGAATGGTGACCTGCTGGCCGACCACCGGATCGCCCGCGCCGTTCTCGGGCGCGATCGGTGCGTAGCTGGACGCATAGCCGGGCACGATGGCGTAGACCTTGTCGCTGGCCTTGCTGACCGCGGTCGCGGGATTGGCGTTGGCGAGCGGGGTGCCGAGCACGTTGACCGAGCCGCCGCGTCCGGAGACGAAACCCGCGCCGCTGAGCGTACCGCCGCCGGACATGTCCAATATTGCGCCGCTCGCAACATTGACCGATTGCCCATCCAGCGTGATGCCGGACCAATTCCCCGTGTTGCCATAGTTGGTCAGAGCGACGGAGCGCACGCTGGCCCCGTTGTAACTGTAGGTGACTCCGTCGATGGTGCCGCCATAGGGGATGCTCAGGCCCGCCATCGAGATCGAGGTCAGGCTGCCGGGCAGCAGATCGACGCGTGGCGTGAAGACAGGATAGCCCATGCCGAAGGTCAGGGAGCCGAACGGTGCGCGGACGATGCCGCCCTGTTCGACGATCGGCGCCTGGAATGCGAGGCTGCCGAAAACCGACAGCGGCGCGTCCGGAATGGTGTCGGTGGTGCGCCCGATCGTCAGCGTCACGGTGGGATCGGAATTGCCGCTGCCCGCGATCACGGCGGCAAGGGTGTTGGTCGCCGGATAGAGTTGCGCGGCGAGGAGATCGAGATTGCCGCTGGTGGCAAGCTGCGTCGTGATGACCCCAGCCATCGACAGGAAGCGGATGTCGCCCTGGCTGACCAGCTTCGTCGTCAGGAACCCCGGCGCAAACATGTTGTTCGGCGCGCGCGCCGAGAACTGGACGAGGCCCTGGATGTCGATCTGGTTTGCGTCAGCTTCGAAGGTCCCGATGGTCGGCACCGCCGCGCCGCCGGGATTGCGAATGCTGCCGCTGGTGAATCCGTCCTTGACCTCGGACGCAGGTTCACTGAAGAGGATGTAGGGCGCCGACAGCTTCACACTGCCGGTCGTCGGCTGCATCGAGGAATCGATCGGTCCGGACACGGGCGCCCCTGACGTGAAGGCCGCCGCGGTCAGCGTCAGACTGCGGCCGAGCGCCAGCGACACGTTGCCGGAGAAGTGCATGTAGTCGCCGGAGGTCAGGGTCAGGCTGTCGAACCCGCCGGCCTTGACCATGTCGGCGCTCACCGTGGTCCGTCCGAACATGAGCGAGGCGGCCTTGGTGCCGGGCGCGATGTCGGACGGCAACAACGACGGCTGGCGCTCCTGCACCACGGTCATCACGCTGGGGAGGACTGCGGTCGCTGGAATAGAGGCGGACTTAGTAGTCAGGTCAAAGGGGAACGACTGCGTTTGGAAGACCGGCGTAGTGAGCGCGATCGAGAGGCTGCCGCCCGCGGCGCCCGCGCCACCGGCGAACGCGTGCACGTCGCCGTCGAGGTAGAGCCCGCTCTGCGAGGACAGCCGGATGGAGCCGCCGTTACTGGCAAGCGTCAGCGGCTGGCTGGCTGTCTGCGGATTGCCGCCCGCCGCGAGATCGATCGCGGCCTGCGTCCCGTCGGCATTGAGTTCGGCGCCCGGACGGATGATCACGAAGGCGCCGCCGCCGTTGACGGCAATCGCGCCGCCGTCGGTTGCTTGCCCGTAAGGGCGCCCAGCGGAATCGGCCGCGTCGTAAGCCAGGCCCGACACGTCAAGCCTGGCATTGGCATCGATCCATATCGAAACCCCGCGACCGTTACCCGCCGCATCGAAGTTGCGCCCCTGGTCAAAGGAACTGCCATCAGCGTCGTTGACGAGGTTGATGCTGCCGCCGCGCGCGGTGAGATTGCCGAGCACGGTGATCTGACCGAAGGCATCGAGCTTGATGCTCTGCCCGGGATCGACGGCAATCGACGCGCCGTCGCTCACCACGATCGCGCCGCCATCGACGAGCCCCCCGCCCCCGGATCTGATCAGCGACCGCAAGGTCACGCTGGCGCCGGCGCGCTGCGTCAGCGTCGCGCTCGTCGGGCTTTCGGTGAACAGCGGCGGCAGCCATAGCGACATCGCCGACGACGGATCGCTGCCGCTGCGCGCTGTATAGCTGTCGGCGCTGAACCGGTAGACCGGCATCGTGGGCGCAAGGACGGTATTGTTCGCAACGAGAACACCCTGCCCGCCGTTGATGTCGTAATTCGAGAATCCGGCGGTGAAGAACGAGGGAGTGAGCGCGGGCGCCGGCGCGATCGCCACGGTCACGGGGAGCACCGCCCCCGCCGGAATGGGCGCGCCGACCGGATAGGTCATCGGCGTGGATTGAACCGATCCAGCGGCGTACGTGATCTGATAGGGCTTGACGGGAATGCCGTTGGGAAAAACGCTCGAAGGGAAGACGGTGCCGGCCGGAAAGACATCACCGGTGTATCCGCCCAGGCTAAAGCCAGAGATGACCGACCCCGCCGGCAGCACGCGACCTTCGCCGTAATAGTCTGTGCTGCCATTCACCCGCGTCTGGACCAATATCCCTGTCGGAATAGTCCAGTCCGCGCCGGTCGGCGTGCTCGGCGCACCCGCCGACCGGACGTCGACCGGGAGCGGCGCGTCATAAGCGATTGAGGTAAAGGTCAGCGTCAGCGCAACGGGCAACGGCTGGCCCGCCGGAATCGTCAGCGCCTGACTGAACTTCAGCGCGACGGGCGCCGGCGTGCCGGCTGGCAGCACGCCGCCGGCCAGCGCTGCGTTGTCGCCGATCAGGAGGTTGCCAGGCGAAGAGATCGTCAGCGTGCCGCCGCCGGTGACGCCATAGGCGCGGATGATGCCGTCGAGAACGAGCGTCCCATCGCCGGGCGTCCCGGCGTCCTGCTGTGCGTGGCCGGCCATGATCGTGACATTGCCGCCCTTGCCGCCCTGGGTCTTGCCGTTGGCAAGGACGGCGCCGCCAGACGACACGTCGATGGTGCTGCCCGCCGCCAAGGTGACATTCTGCGACGAATCGAAGGTGACGCTGCCGCCGTTCAGGAAGCCGAGCTTGGCGGCGCTGTCCGGATCGGTCGACTCGTTGACCCACAATCCGCGGGCGTCGATCGTAACGCCGCTCCTCAGCGTGAGGTCGGCGCCGCCCGCTGGGGTCGTCAGCGTCTTGGTGCCCACAGCAGCGCTGGTAAGCATGTTGCTGACGGTGACGGTGCCGGAGCGCGCCGTGATGTCGGCCGCGACGTCGACAGTCGGTGCGACCAGCTTGACCTGCGCGCCCGGCGCGAAGCTCAGCGGCGCGTTGACGGCAATTTTGTTGGTCGTGTTGATGTTGAGGCCGCCTAGGCCGAAGCTGTCGAGCGTCGGCGCATCGAACCAAGCGGTGTTGGTGCGCTCGGTCGGCACTGAGCTCGCCGCCGACATCGAACTGGCCACATTGGCGGCCACGTTGCCGAACACCACATCGCTGCCGTAGGCGCCGGCCAGCCCGAGGGCAGTGTACTGCCCGAGCGCCAAGGTGCCGGCGAGCGGCGCCACGTTCTGGGTCAATTTGTAGCCGTCGGTGACGCCGGCCGGGCGGGCGTTGCGCTGGCGCTCGCCGTCGATCACGCCGGCCACGATCTGGCCTTCGAAGAGCGAGGTCGGCGTCGACAGGATCAGGCTGCCGGCGTCACGGCCCGCGGTGTAGCCGTCCTCCCACTTTAGATTGACGGCGCCCTTGCCGAACGGCGAGGCCCAGATCTCGGTCAGCCGATCGTCAACCTTGCCCTCGACGCGATGCGGGCGCCTAAAGCTGCCGCCGAGCGCCGCGAATTTTACGTCCGCCGGCGCATTGCCGATGTTGTAGAGGCGGCCATCGGCGCTAAGCAGATTGCTGGTCATGATGTAGCCCGGCGCATAGCTCACCGAGCCGCCGGAGATTTTGAAGGTCGAGCCCGGCTGCGCGATCACCTCCGGCGCCGCCAGCGTGATGCTGCCGCCGACCGCGGTCCATTCGCCGATCCGGTGCCCGGTGTTGTTGAGATAGCCCGAGACCTCCAGGAGGCCGCCCGCGGTATAATAGCGATCGGTGGCGTAGCCGCCGGTGCCGGCCGGCACCAGCGTCAGGTCGCGGGCGTCGATCCAGACATTGGCATTGAACAGATTGCGGCTGTCGCGGTTCTGCGGGCTGTCGCGCAGCTCGTTGCCCTGGACGTTGACCTGGATGTTGTTGGCGCTCATCGGCAGCACGGTGCCGGTGGTGCCGGAGACGTCGAGCGTGGCGCCCTTTGCGACGAACACCCGCTGGCCGGCGCCGACCGCGATCTGGCCACCCTGCGCCTGGGTCAGCGAGCCGTTCTGGACATCGACGATCCCGCCGCTGACGATCTCGATCCGCGACTGGTCCTCGCGGTCGGCCAGCAGCGAGAGGTTGTCGAACTGCCCGGCGGCGGCAGCGGGCCGCGCGATGTTCTGCGTCGTCGAATCCGCGATCAGCGCGTCGCGCTTGGAATTGAGCGCGATGGCGTCGCTGTCGGTCTCGGGCACGATTGCGGTGAAGGCATTGCCGGTCAGGGTGACGCGGCCGGTGCCGTCGCTGGCGGAATTCAGAAGATGGATGGTGCCGCGCTGGTTCACCGAGGTGGTCGACAGCAAGACGCCGTCCTGGGTCACGGCATGGCCCGCCAGCGTGATATCGCCCTGCTGGCTGTAAATCAGGCCGCTGTTGCCGACCGCACCGCTCAAGCTGCCGCTGCCGAACAGCGGCGCGATCTCGGTGCCGCGGGTGGTCGAGCTGGGATTGCCGATCGTGCTGTAGCCGGGGCGGAGCACGAAGCTGTCGCCGGCGGCGAGCGCGGCCTGCCCGTTCGGGGTCTGGATCAGGCCGGCGTTGCTGACCTGCGTGCCCAGCAACAGCACATAGCCGCCGCCCGAGGTCGCCGAGGCCGGCGCATGGGTCGTGATCTGCGCCCCGGCCTCCACGCTGACCACGCCAGCGGCGCCGGTGAAGCTCGGCAGGTATTTGGGGTGGTTGTTGTTGTTGTCGGTGCCGTTCTGCGCCGAGTAGATGCCAATGGTCTGGAACTGGGCGTTGGTGATGCTGGCGGTTGAGGCGATCAGCGAGCCGACATTGATCTGGCTGGCGCCACCGAAGATGATGCCGTTCTGGTTGATGATGTAGACTTGGCCGTCGGCCTTGATGCTGCCGAGGATCTGGCTCGGGCTGGTGCTGCCGGTGACGCGGTTCAGCGCCACCCAGCTGGCATTGCCGCGCTGGTTGAAGGTCAGGGTGGTCTGGGCGCCGACATTGAAGCTATTCCACTCCAGGACGGCCTGCGCGGCGGTCTGCTGGATGCCGACATTGGTCTGGCCGCCACTGACCGACTGCGTCGGGGCATTGGCGCCCTGCCAGGTGCCGCCGGGCGCCACCTGCAGCCCGCCCGCTCCCAGGCCATTCGGCACGCTCACCTGCGGCAACGTCGTCGAGCGCTGCGAGACCATCGCGGCGGCCCGCGCGGCCGCCTGCACCGCCTGCATCGATTGCACGGCCCGCGACAGCGCGCCCTGGCTCTGCTTCGCCGCTTCCTGCGCCTGTTGCGAAGCCGCACTGGCCGCGTTGATCGCAGCCGTCGTCGCCGCAACGCTCGACGAGCCGCCGAGCGGCCTTGCCTGCGCGCTGTGGACGCCCACTAATGTGAGCGCAAGCACGCTGACGGTGCGGAGTAACGACCGACGGGCATGGGATGAGCGGCAGTCGAAGTGATGGAGGGGCACGCAGGGGCTCCTTGCAATCCCTCGCGACCAGTGCGACCTTCGCCGCGCCGGCTGGCGGTCTCCAGGGTGATGTCAGAAGCAAGACGGAAACCCGATCGCAAACGGGCACAGAATCCAGAATTTTTTTGAGTCTTTTTTTGCCATCAGCCCAACAGCATGATGCCGCCGGGCAACGTCCGGATCCTGGCGTTGAAGGCCTGCTCCAACCGCGTCAGAACATCGTCCATCTGATTGATTCGGAAACGGCCATTGACCTCGCGCTTCCCAAGGACTGCATTGGTCAGGATGATGCGGCCCGGCCGATAACGGTTGATTTCCGCGACCACCTCCGCCAGCGGCGTCGCGCGAAAGACGACAATGCCACGTTGCCAGTCAGACGCACTCTCCATGTCGACCGTCGCAATTTGGCTAAGTCCGCTCAAGTCGTAGCGGATCTGTTGCCCCCGCTGAAGTTCCGCCGCGTTTGCCCCGTGTACAATGTGAACCGATCCATCGAAACAGGTGACGCACACGGCCCCCTTCTGGTCGGACGTTATGTGGCGGACGTCAAAGCGGGCAGTGTTCGCGATGGCCGAGCCGCCTGCGGCCAGCACCGCCAATGCTCGGCGCGTGTGGGACGACGTCGCAAACGACGCCTCACCCGCGATCAGTTCGATTCGATCGACACCATCCTGGGGATGGCGAATCGCAAGACTCGTCTGCGTATTCATGTTGATCGAGACATTCTCTGCAAAGGTCACGACCCGCTGCTCCCCGGTTCCGGTGCGAAAATCAGCGCGCACCTCGGATAGCGACGGCCATAAGCCTAACGGCGGATCGATAGCGAGATACGTCGCCCCGGCGGCCGCAGCCAATCCGCCGCCGAGCAGGACGCGCCGGTTCATGACCTGACGGCGCAAGCTCAGTTCAGAGAGATCGACGGCCAGTTCGCCCCCGCGATGGCGCAGGACTTCACCGATCGGTCCGACGTCGCGCCAAGCGCGACGCGCCGCTGCAAATGCCGCGGCGCGATCGGGGCCTTGCGCCAACCAGCGCTTCAACGCCTCTGCATCGTCCGACGTTACGTCCCCGGACAGCAATTTCTGCGCCCAGGCGACAGCCTCACGTTCCACCGGCCTAAGTTCGGCGGAATGGTCGCGCATTGTGGTCATCTCGGTCCCGCGCCGCCCGGCGCGTTGCTGCTATCGGCCATCAATGGCCCTTTGGCTTCAAGGACGATTCTCGACGGCCAAATGGACACGATCAATCCTGCAAATTCCTGAAACGTGCAACACAATGCTCGTGGGCGAGCCGCAATTCCTTTGTCACCAGGCGGATCGAAACGCCAAGCCGGGCGGCGATCTCCTCCCGCGACAGGCCGTCGAGGCGCCGGGCCAGCAGGATGGCCCGGCGACGCGGAGGAAGCTCAGCGAGCACCGACTCGAATGTCTGCAGATCGGAGCGCGCCTGCAAAGCCTGTTCGGGGCCAGGCGTCTCGTCAGCCAGATCGAACAGGCTGTCGATCTCGATGGCTGTCAGATGGCGTTTGTCGGCACGGCGCTGGTCTTCTGCCGCATTGAGAACGGCGCGGAAAAGATAGCTGTCGGGGCTTTGGACGACGCCGACGGAATCCGCACGGGACAGTCGTACCCATGTATCGTGCAACGCGTCTCCAGCGAGGTCCGCGGAGCCCAACCGCTTCGTCAGTCGTGCCTTGAGGTCATCATACCGATCGATGAACAGTCGTCGTAAGGTCGAAAGAGCTGCGTCCGTCAAGGTGCGCCTCTCGTCTGTCGCGCGACCGGGAGCGGGGCGTCGCAGCCCATGGTCACGCCGGCCGCTTGCGGTACGACCATAATGAGGACCGGTTGCCGGAATCCTGCGGGCGGCTCATCAAATCTGACATCGCGCAGGATTGCGTCTATGCGCCGATCGACGCCAACATTGCCAGATGAGCCAAGACGTTGCGACCGTTCGTTTGCGCCGGTTGGACCGATCCAGAACACTGCGACAAAGCGATAGTTGCCCGGAGGGGCGTCGCTGCTTCGACAGAATGCGTCTCGAAGTCGGTCCTGAATGAGACCATAGTACTGCCGATCCAACGCCGCCGAGCCCGACGGGCGTGATGCTGGCTTGCCGATTTGCGACGCCGGCAATAGCACGAACGAATTGTCGGCCATGAACCGCGCCGACAGCCCCGTTCCGGTCAGCAGCTTCTGCAAGGCCTCGCGTGGTGTGAATACACCATGGACATCGCCGGACACACGGCCTTGCGCAAGACTCGTATCGTAAAAGGCCTCCCGTCCGGTCACGTCTCCATAACGATCGAGCGAGGAAGCTAAGGGCTGCGTCGGAATGCTGAATTCGATCGGCCCGTCCATTGATGCGGTCTGGGCCAACCCCAATCCGGTCGTCGAAATAATTCCCGTCAACGCTAGCGCGGCCGCCCAAGTCCGCACGGGACCATGCCCAAGACAAAACAACTTGAAACCCGCTTCGATCCGGCCTGGCTATCGCTTCGACTTATTGAAGCCTAGACTGTCCGTCGTGTAGACAGGACAACAACTGCCGTCCACGACGTGTTCGACGATCCACTTGCTGACGGCCTCGAGATAATGCGTCGGCAACCGCCCCCGTCGCCGACGATGCCGCGGAAGCTAACGAGCGAATATTACCGTTTCACGACAATGAGATTGATTGGCAATGCGATCAGCCCCGTCGACGCGACGGCCTCGTGAGTTCGAGCTGTGTGTACCGAAGCTAGACTAACCCTGAGGTAGTGGTGATGAAGGCCGTATTGGTTGGTTGCGGGGCAACCACCGATACCGACATTCGGTTCAAGTAGCGATCTGACTGTGGGCGTCCCTTGCGTCCCGAACGTAAGTAGCAATCGGAAAGATCAACAAAAACAGTGCAGTTTGCTCGCGATTGGCCACCATTATCGCCGTTTATTCACGGTGTTTCGGTGGTCAATTGGTGGTCAGCCTCCAATCTACTCCGATCGCTAAAGCGCGATGGCATTAAGTTCGATAGCCTGAATTTTTGAGGTAGTTGGCGCATTCCTCGGAGGTGAAGGCATCGAGTGCATGGCCGATTGCGGCGCAAACCGCGTCGACGGTTCGCGCGGCAGCTTTGCGGAGCAGGTGCTTGAGCTTGGCAAAGACCTGTTCGATCGGGTTCAGGTCGGGTGAGTATTTTGGCAGGAAGAACAGTTTGGCACCGACCGAACGGATGAGCTGGCGAACTGCTTTGCTCCTATGGCTGCCGAGGTTATCCAGGACGACGATATCGCCGGGTCGAAGGACGGGCAGAAGAACCTTCTCGACATAGGTGCGAAAGCTCACGCCATCGATCGGCCCCTCGATGAACCATGGCGCATCGATCCGGTTATGGCGCAGGGCCGCCAGGAAGGTCATGGTCTTCCAGCGGCCATGTGGAACTTTGGCGTGAAGTCTGCGCCCGCGCGGCGCCCATCCCCGCAGGGGCGCCATATTAGTCCTGGTCCAGGTCTCGTCGATGAAGACCAGCCGCTCAGCTTCGACGCGACCTTGATATTTTGTCCACTGGGCTCGCCGCCGCGCGACCTCGGGTCGATCGCGTTCGCCAGCCGCCACGCTTTTTTTTGAAGCTGAACTTCTCGGCATGCACAACGTCCCACACCGAGTGGTAGTCGACCTTCAGGCCGCGGTCGGCAAGTTCGGCAACGAGACCGCGTATGGTGAAATCGCCGTCCCTGATCCGCTGCGACAGCCAGACTGCGTGGTCTCCCGAACCGCCTTCGGCTTGTGACCGCCCATCTGGCCGGGCTCAACGCTACCGGTCTCCTCGACCCGCTGCATCCAGCCGACGGCCGTGCTGATCGCCACCCCGAACTGCTTGGCCGCCCGATTGCGCGACATCCCGCCCTCGATCGCGGCCACGACACGCTTACGGAGATCCAGAGAATAAGGCTTGCCCATCCATGCTGGCCTCCTATCCAGCCAGCATGGTGAATCAGAAACACACTGATTTGGGAATCCCAAATCGATTCAACCTAACCCCATCCCGCTTTAGGTCAGGATAATTAGCGCTCGCGTGGGGTCTAGTAGGGTACGCCGGTAATTTTCCCAGCCAACAGCAGTTTATCGACTTGATCTCCATAGATGGTCCGACCGGCGCGGATCGACTGGGGATTATAGGCGAGTTGGCGCGGATCTCTAGGATGCAGCAATTATATTGATCGACGACACTGCGACCTGGTGGAGCAGAGTTGGTGGAGAGAATTTGCTCCAATCTACGGTTCGAAAAACGTCCCATTGAACTTCTCTCGCCAATTTTCCGTTCTGTATCGTCAGCAACCTGCCACTGCTACTTTTATGTTGGCATTAGTCAAAGAACTCACCGTGGGACATGACGAATAGCCGCGGTCTTCAGAAACCTAGTCTGGCTCTGCGGCAGCGAGGACAGGTGCTGGCGGCTGCTGCTGTTTCGCAAGACTGGCGGCGCACGGCTTTCGCGCGGAATCCTCAATCGATTCAATCTAATCCCACCCCGCTCTAGCGCCGGTTCTCACTGCAAACGCTGGTGAGCGGGTATGCCAAGAATAAGTTGTGCCAACGTTTGGCGATCAATCTCCCCGAGCGGGTTGCGCGGCACAGCATCCACGACCACCAGCAGCTCCGGCACTTTGTAATCCGCCAGCTGCTCCCTAGTGGCGCCCACAATGTTATCGATTGCCGCCTCGTCGCTACCGCCCTCAAGCTGCACAACGGCCGCCACACGCTGGCCTAGCACAGGATCCGGCGCGCCAAAGACCGCCGCATCGCGCACCAGCGGATGGCTCAGCAACGCTCTTTCGATCTCGATCGGTGAAATAGCGGACCCGCCGCGGACTATGACATCCTTCTCGCGACCAGCGGCCGGCGTCACGCTCCGGTACTTCATGCGTTGCGTCATCCGAGAATTCCTTACAAGGTTTTGAGCTGTCGGCGTCGCGGTACCGGTCGCGATCAACTTGATCGCGCCTCCGGATTTGCTCGCTGCTCCATTTCTTCCGCGGAAGCGATGTGCTCATCCGGCTCATTAGATAGTACCGAGATTTGTAATTCGGATTGCACCCTGCCCTGTCGCGCCAGCTCGATGGCTCAACTGCTCCACGGAGCGTCATGCAAGTCATGAAACAACGCGGAGACGTAGAGCAGCTCGTCCTCGAATTTTAGCTTCTGGCGGATTCCTTTCATCGCAGCGAACACAAACACCCGAACCGAGTGGTTGAACAACATCTGGCTTTCACGTTTTCGCACGGGTTCGGCGGCTGCGTGCGCGATGCTGCTATCGGGAATTGCGCTGCACCGCCTTCCGCAGCACACGGATCTCGGCCGGCGCAGCGGATCGCTTGGCAGCATGCCAGCACCGAGCATGGCAAGGCCGAGCATATTCATGTGATCGGGTGGATTTGGCGTCGGATTTCCTGCCGCCGGTACACTACGAATATACGCGATCACGGCCTTGATGTCGTCGTCGCTCAGTCGGCCGGCCCTGACGTAGGACATCAATGTCAGCCACCGGCCCTCCGCGTCGACGCCGTTACGAATTGCGCGGAAAATCTCGCCATCGGACCAGTGCTTCAATGGCCCGGCCGGAGTAAGATTTGCAGCCCCGAAGGACCCGATTGGAACCTGGAGTTCTACCGCGAGATCGTAGCCGCCGGTGAGCGTGCCAGCGTGTGAATGGCAGGCGCCACAAAGACGGTCGGCTATATCCTTGCCAGGCGCAGTGAGATCCGGCGTAGCCGCAACCTTGATATCGGGGATGGGCGCGGAGCGGCTGTGCCGCTTGATCATCCCGAGCGACGCGAGCGCGCTGGCAGACAACACCGGGACGGACAGCAGCGCCAACAGACCTGCGCCGCCCCATTTGCCGATGTGGTTTTTAACACGCCAAGTGCGGAAACCAGACCAGGCCAATAACGCAGCAATGACGATCAATACCACCAGCACAACGATGTTTTGCATTGCTACTCCTAGACAAATGATTGCGCACGCGGACGTGAACTGAGCAGAATGGAATCTGCCGGTCGTTCACGCCGACGACAAATCTCGCGAGGCAGCCGTCGGCAGCGTGCCGTCAAAGCTAGGCCACTGAGCGGGTGGCGTCGTGGGCCTAACGCGCCCGTTCGTGCCTTGCGCCACGCACGGGGTTGAACGTCGTCGCCCTGACTAGGCGAGACCGGAGAAGGCGGAAGCCACGGCGAAGCCGGCAAGCCCGATCAGGAAGACGGACCTGCGTCCATAAATTGCGTCCATAAATATCGCCAAGCCGTCCGCCGGTGATGAGAAAGACCGCATAGACCGCGGCTAGCCGGAAATGATGAGCTGCGCGTCCGCCGCCGTGGCGTGCAGACCCGACGTGATCGACGGCATCGCGGCAATGACGATTGCTTCATTTTTCTTTTTTCAACTTTCGTTCAATCCATATCCGGTGGGCGACGGCGAGCCCGCCGGTGAAACCCATCGCGCGGCAAACAAGGCAGGCAGTGACGGCGCGCATGGATATGATTCGCGGGAGTGGAATGGAATCAGACGAAGTGGATTGCCTCGCCTGTATGAACGTGCGTGCGATTGACAGGAGCGCGCCTCGACACCAACGGCAGCTTGTCGAAGGCAAGACGGCGCCGGCGGAAGGCTGCGGGTTTTTGTCCGCGAGTGGGCGCTCTATTGCGCTCTTGATGTGAATAACAAACTCGCCTTACCTGCTAATCCTTCGGTCGTACTAACCGTTGACCATAAAAGCACGTCTCCAGCTCAACGTAGCTTGGTGGGATCGAAGCGTCGTCAGCTGTTAACCCCATGCATATTTTCTTTTCGGACGGTGCAAATTGCGTCCATTGCTTTTGAAGCTGATCCTTTGCCTTTTGCTCGTCGTCCACACATTTCTTGATCGCTGCGCTCAAACCTACATTTGGGTCGAATACGGAGGCACTGTCGATTTTGCACCCCCGTTCAATGTCGAAGTTTGGAACGTTATGCGCAACCGTGACGATCAGTTGCGAAGCCAGGAGTAGAGGTAAAAATGAAATTATCATCCTTTTTCTTCCTCTTGCGTTTGCACGGACTGAAATAGCGCTCGCTTTCCGGAAATAAACCTGGCCCCGATGAGGCTGTATGGACCGGGGACCTACAGGCCAGAAAGGAAGCTAGATTCGGCCTGGGCATACCGCAGTTAAACTGCCTCGATAGATCAGAACCGCCGTCTGGTATTTTCAGTCACCCGGATGGGTACTCAGCGGCCCCTGTTAACGGCAACGCAGTTGGTTCGATTGCGTTGGCTCAGACGGATTTGGTCAATCGATGATTTAATGCGGTGGCGACGACATCCAATGCTCTGATGAGATCAGATCGACTGCTGGCGGCGCCGAGCGAGATACGAACAGCGTGAGGCGGAACGCTATCGACGGTGAATGGCTCGGAGCTGGCGACCGCAAGACCTTGTCTCTGAACATGCGGCGCCCATTCGGTGCTGGTCCAGTCACCCGGCAACGGGATCCAGATGTGATGGCCGTTGGGATGTGCCAAAAAGCAGTGTGGTGCGAGCACGCTGGCGGCCAACTTTTGTCTTGCTGCCGCTTCGGCTCGAATGGCGCCGATGATCGCATTGGCGCTGCCGTCCTGCAGCCACCGCGTGACAAGCGCGACGGTTAGTGGCGTCGGCATCTGAACGCTTGCGCGCAGCGCAGTCGCCAGAAGCTCCGCGGACGCGCGGCCGGGGGTCAGGACAAATGATACACGGAGGCCGGGTGCGATACACTTTGATAGGCTCGCCATGAAGTATGTCCGCTCCGGAATCAATGAGCAAGCGGCACCGCGTCCGGCTCGAGTGGGCCATAGGCGTCGTCTTCCAGCAGCAATACGTCGTTTCTCCGCACTATCTCGGCCACCTCCTCACGCCGACAAGGCGGCATTGTCGCCGTCGTCGGATTGTGGATAGTCGGAACCAAATACACCGCCTTGGGGGCATGTCGCCGACACGCCGCGTCAAGCGCGGTCGGAACGACGCCGTGCTCGTCCATCGGGACCCCGACCAGGCGAACGCCCGCATATCCGGCCGCAGCCCTTATCCCGGGATAGGTCAGCGCTTCAGTGAGAACCACATCACCCGGCGACATCAGCGTTTTAAGCAGATTGAAAATTGCGTTCTGAGTTCCCGGGCAGATCACGAGCCGATCACCACGCCCGTTCGCGATGCGCGAACGAAGCCACTCTGCAGCGATGTTACGCTCGGCTTGGCATGCTCCAAAGACTGAATTTCTTCCAACCGCCGGCCCCGACTTAGGGGATAGGGGCGAGGCTCTGAACCCACTTTCACCATCTCATTACGTTTTTCTGCGCGACTTCCCCGCGTCGTGAGCTGCCGCAAAAGGCAAGCGCCTTCCCGGAGAACGCGCCAAACTGCTCCCTGACTTCAGATAGTATTTGGTCGACCAGTATCTTCACCGGTGCCCGACTGATCCATATAGCGCCTCGAAGCCGTCCCGAGATCCACCCGTGAGGCCCCCGAGGCAGCGCGGGACCAGTTCGGCCGGATCGACAGGCAGTCGCTTTAATACGTCTGCGACAGATACTCGACGATCTTGCCGACGTCCGCTTCGTCGATCGGTGCGCCGTACACCTTGATCATCTTCATGACCTCGGCCTGCCAGAAATCCTTCTTAAACTTTGGGCCCTGTGGCTGAGTCTTTATGTAGTCGGACGAATGACACGCGGTGCAATTGCCTTGCGCCACCTCAAGGTTTGGCCCCGGCTTGAACGTGGCGGTTTCCGGAGGGAGCTCGTAAGAGACCGGTTTGGCCCGAACTGCGACGCTGATGCCGGCGATCGCAGCAACACTCGCCATCATCGATACTGCTCTCAACGCAGTCCTGTGCAAGGTCATGACTAGGCTCCTCAGGCTGCTGTAACAGACGTTGTTTCAATCACGTTGCGCATGTAGCCGGACGGATTCCATGTTGCAGTTTCGTGCTGTGTCTGCCCGGCCTGGTTGGTGGCGCGAACCTTGAGGTCATGCGCGCCGGGCGGCAACCCGACCGAGAGCTGCCATTCACGGAACGAATACTTGCCAAGATCCTTGCCGAGCTTGGCCGCCTGCCAGGTCATGCCGCCGTCGGGCGACAGGCTGACGTCCTTGATACCAGTTCCGCCATCGAAGGCGATGCCTTTGACTATTGTGGGGCCCCCGGCCTTCACCTTGGCGCCGTTGGTCAGGTTGGTGATGAAAGAACGGACGTTGAGGCGATTGATCGGCACTGTCGACTTCGGTGCGGCGCCGGGATCGACGCAGGCGCAGCTGTTGTCCGGGATCCGATATGCTCCTTTCATCCAGAAGCCATCGAACACCGAGTCGAGCACGGTGATCTCGTTCAGGTGCTTGACCCAATAGGTCCCAAAATAGCCGGGCACCACGAGCCGCAGCGGGAACCCGTTCAGCAGCGGCAAGTCAGTCCCGTTCATGGCATAGGCCAGCATCACCTCGCCATCACGGGCGTGATCGATATCCAGCGCCTTGACGTAATCCGGTGTTCTATCGCTCACCGGACCATCGAGGCCGCCGAACGTCACCTGCTTGGCGCCCTGCTGCACGCCGGCCTTATCGAGTACCGCTTTCAGCGGCACGCCGCGCCAACGTGCATTGCCCATGGCGCCGTTGGCGAGCTGACCACCGGCGACGCGTGGATCCGAAAATCCCCGGCTATTGCCGGAACATTGATTGACTGCCACGAGATCAATGGCCGGCATCTTCTTGATCTCGGCCAGTGACAGCTTCAACGGCTTGGCGACCTTTCCTTTGATCTCAACGGAGAATGTATCCGGATCGATCTCTAGAGGAATATCGGCGAGATGGTAGCGCACGAAGAACGCATCGTTCGGCGTGAGCACATCTTCATTGAACACCGAGAACGGCGTCTCCAACTGTGGGGGCCGGCTGGTCAGGCCGATCATCAAACGCTTCTGAGGGTATCTGACCAGCGGCCGCTCGCCATTGCCGAACGGCAACGTCACAGTCTCAGCCAAAGCTGAATTTGATGAAAATGGCAGAACGGCACCGGATGCTGCAAGCATAACTCCGGAGCGTATAAAGGTGCGTCTGTCGATCACAGCGGTCCTCCTGTTGCCTTGTGTCCAAGTGACGTTCAGCTCTCGCCGCAAGCGCCAAAGCGTTCCGCAAGATGATTGCCGTTCGAAAGCCACATCGTCGGTTGAGATCAAGCGATAGCGAAACCTTCATCACGCATGGCGGCGTGCATATTTCATCACGCTGTCATCGGCTTAGACCACCGAGTCGGCGGCGTCGTAGGCCTAACGCGTCCTTTCGTGCCCTAGGTCACGCACCAAGTTGGCGTTGTCGCCCCGCACATGAACACCGGATGCGTGACCGAACCGTTGGCGGATCTCCTCATCCGTTTCGATTTCATGACTGCCCTGGCGCTCTGTCTATTCGGGTTTCCCACCGGCGGCCTCGGCCGAGACGGCCGCCAGCATGGCTGACATGATGCCCACCGAAGGGAAAGCGTCCGGCGCCACGCCCTGTCCGGCCAGGATATCGCGGGGTTCGCGATACGCGATGCGGACGTGGCCTTCGGCGGTCTCATAGACTAAGACGCGCAACGGCAGGTCAAGGCCCAGCGTCTGGTGCGCCTGCATCAGAGGCGTGCCGGCGTTCGCCCCGCCGAACGTCACCACCGTGGTGCGGCCAAGCGTAAGGCCTGCGCCCCGCGCATTGGCGGCGTGGTCGACAATGCCGAACACCTCTACCTGCCTGTGCTTCACGCTGGCGACCAGGGCATTCAGCGTGTCGTCGAAAGGGCGGGAGGAAACGACGACGATCAAGCTATCAGTCATGTGTCACCCCTTGCAGCGGTTCAGACGTTCACACTGAGGCCGGCCAAGCCTCTTTGCCAATATTCCAGCTCGCGAGGCGGCGTTTCAATATCACTGCAGCCTGGATTGCGCCGTGGCACCAACCCAGCCCTTTTGTCGATGGCGGCACGGCCACGGCTACCGTCTACAGTCCTTCGTACACAAGTTTGGTGAAGAACTCCGGATCGATCACAAATCTTCCCCATTTGTCGTCGAAGGCCGCGGTCGGCTTCGCCGCAATGATTTCTTCGAGGGATTTCCCCTGTGACTTCAGTGCAACGATCTTATCGCGCACCGCGACCAGCATGTCGCGAAACTCGATCAAGTGAGCGCGGTTGCCGACCGGCCCATGACCAGGAACCAGGATTGTTTGATTCGTGGTGCGTTCGATAGCCTTGTTAGCCCAGGCGATGGCCGAATTGACGCTGCCGCCGTGTTCGTTGTCGATGAACGGATAGTATCCGTTCCAGAACGTGTCGCCGAAGGCCATCACATCGGCCTTTTCAAAGTACACCAACACATCGCCGTCAGTATGGCCGGGGCCGAAATGTTCCACCTTTATGGAGTCGCCCGCAAAGGTGAAATCCCTCTCATTTTCCACGATGATCGTCGGGCGCGCGCCGGCCGGAAGGGGAGCGAACGTCCAATTCCAATCATCGATGCGAGTGGTATCGGAAAGATGCTTCAGCGTATTTCTCTGTGCAATGATCGTGGCGCCGGCTGCCTGCATCCACTCGTTTCCGTCGGTATGATCCCAGTGCCAATGGGTGTTTACGACATATTTCAAGGGTGACGGGCTGATCTTATTGAGAGCCGCCTCCAACTTGTCTTTCGACGGCTTGATGCCGGCATCGACGAGGAACTTGCCCTCGCTTCCCGACAGAACCACGATATTTGCCCCGGATCCCATCAGGACATTGATATTGCCGCGCAAGGGCACGGTGACGATGTCGCCCTTGGCTCGCTCCAGATATCGCGCGCCGGCCCCGGTATGGAAATAGTCGCCTTTTACGGGTGCTGGCGCAGCGGCAAGTGCGGCGGCAGCATATCCAAAAGCAAGAAGAGCCGAACATAGGAATACGGCGGTCGATGGAATCGCAGGCAGGTTTGTCGGCATGATGTCCTTCCCTGACCCATACTAATTCAGCGTGGATGAGAATGGGTCTACTGGCTATTAGATCCGCACGCAGCCTTGTCGAAACGCACGCTTTGGATCGGCTCATTCCGTCGGTGCTAAGGGCATATGCGACCATCGCGTATGCTTTCCTTCACTTCCGATTGTTACGCTGATCGTCGATCTCGAAAGCCACGAGCTCTCAGATTGTGCGACAGGCGGTAGCCGCGGGCTTTGGCCTTCGCCTGCGCAGGTTCTATTGCAACGTTTGGAGTCGGGGTCGCGTGTCATCTGCGACCCACCTGACATTCCAGACAATCCAGACAACGTCTGTGGTCACCAAAGATGCTGGGCCGAGCAGGTTGATGGCTCTGTATTGATCGTCGGACGCACTGACGAAGGTGCGCTCGGTACTAGATGGTTGGTATGGCGAAGGCTTCACCGACGTCTTGTAGAAACGCGATGCCAAAAGCGAAATTCGAGAAAGTGTTCGAGGCCGATGCCTTTGGACGTTGCAGGACAAGCAGACGCCCCCTTTCGTGGGATCGCCTCATCAAGGCGGTCAATCTATCGGCCAAGATTTCCGTGCAATGTCCAGAAAATCCTATGATGCCGGAAAGACGCGGGCGGACAGCGCCGTGTCTGTTCCCGCCTTTAACCCTGATGACCAAACCTGTCAAAACCGCCAATGACGGCAGCCATCGCGCGATGGTACAGCCAGAATTACTAATCTTGGTACTGTTCTATGCTCGGGGCGGAACAACTTTACTCGCTAGAACGAGGTAGCGGTACGGCAACCGCACTGCTGCCGAACGGAGAAAGTCATGAGACTTGTTAGGATGAGCAAGGACAAAGTCGGCCTCCTGGTGCTTCTTCCCACTGGCCTGCATGTGATCGACATCGCAAACAGCCTGGGTGTCTTTGCACCTCACGATCCGTTGTCAAACGGCCTTCTGAACGGCGCGCTAAAGGACGGTTGCAATTGGTCGCTGATTGTCAAGCATTGGGCTCACTTGCGATCGCCGCTCAAAAAACTGGCGAGCGTCGCTATAGCCAATCCAGGTCACTCATGCTTGGTCATGCAGCCGTTCACGGAACAATTGCTAACCGAAGATGCCACGGATGGCATCCTCGCGATCGATATAACCGACAGTGAACGTCCGGAAGAGCAGGATCCGAGGCGCCGGCCGCCATGCAGGGCTATCGCATATGGCCGAGCAAGGTGAGGAGGAAGCTGTCGTCCCAGCCGGCGCGCTTGATTTTTCGACGTATGGAGGTGGGACCAGGACAAGACCGAAGGATGTTGAGCGCGAGCCTGCGC
>NZ_JBUYEN020000066.1:0-32413 GCF_055229415.2 Bradyrhizobium sp. Leo114
AGGATGGACCGCCTACTATGGAAAGCCTGGTCCAAAGGTGATGCGCCTGGGCCTCGAAGCCTTCCGTCGCATCAAATACGGCACCACTTTGAGGCTCAAAAATGTGTGAATCGGATAGCCGGTCACCAGGGAGAGCACGAAGTAAGCTGTAAAACCATCGCGCAGGGAAAGCCGGAATGCTTCGGTTGAACCTGTGGTCCTACCCCCGTGCTTTTTGTTGCACGGGACCCATGGGTGCGACCGGCACCCGGCTTTCCCTGCGCCCTCTGTCTTCGAGGAGGGCGGAAAGTGATGCAAAGCTCGGGCGTGATACGCCGCGAGAGTGCGGACGCACATCCCTACTGCTGTTTGAAGCCGACGTAGGCTCCGCTGTTTGAAAATTGAATCAGAAGTCTGCAGCGACCCTGTCGGGTGGGCGTGCCCACTATCACGAGCAGAGCGTCAGATGGTGGGCACAGCGCTAGCGCGCTTTTGCCCACTATTGAAATTCGCCGACCTTTACGTCGCAGCGTGCTTCTTCGCCTTCGGCTTGCCGGCCTTCGGCGGCGGCGCGGGCACGTCAATGCGCTCGATCGACGACAGGCGGCCGGAGGTGAACGTGTAGATGCCGGCGCGCGGCCCGTGCGTATACGTGACGACGGCGACACGATCGCCGCGTTCATTCTTGGAGAGACCGACATTGTCGGGCGCGCCGATGCCGCGGACCACATCGCACTCAGTGTGTCCCAGCGCGACTGTCCCGGTACTCTGCGGCGGTGGTGCGCCGCCAGCGCCGTCGGCGAGCGCATTGGCATTCGCAGGCCCCGCCGGCGCCATCCCGGGGCATCCGCCCTCGGCGCTGACCATGTCCTCGGCGGTGACCGGCTTGGTCGGCGACAGCGGTGGCGTCTCGATCGAAATGTTGCGGATGAACAGCCGGCCAGGCCGCGAGAACCATTCGGCATCCCTTGAGAAAATATCCGAGCCGCCCGAACAGCCGGAGATGACCGGCGCAAGCAGCAGCAGGGCCAACAGAGGTTTCCGAATAAGTGTTCCGTCTCGCACGATCGATTGGGCTCCCGTCTCTACCCTCTTGTCCCGCCGCGCTTTTTTGCGCGGAGCGATACCCCAAGCCTTACGCGCGGCGCGCGCCTTTGCCCTAAAATCTTTGTCCGACCATCCCTTTGCGGCATGACCGTGGCTTCCCGCCGACTCCGGGACACAAAGTGCAAATTATCATTAATTCCGCAACCTTCTATTGCCGGCGCTGCCAGCGGCCGCGGTCGTCGGCCTGCCAGTAGGTCACCTCGAATCCGTTCGCCTTGCAGGCGGTCCAGTTCGCGCGCGCCGCCGCAACGGCGTCAGCGTCGTCGCCGTTGAACACCAGCACCAGCCGCTCATAGCTGCCGCTGTCTTCGGGCATCGCCGCATTGTCGACCAGGAAGCGCACGTTGGCGCGGTTCGGATTACCGTCGTCGATCGAAAGGATGATCGGCTGATCCGATGCGTCGGCGACACGCCAGGTGGCATGCGGCAGGAAGGAATCGTCGCTGTAGGTCCATAAATGCGCATCGAGCGCCTCGGCGCGCTCCAGCGACGTCGATTGCACCACCACGCGCCAGCCGCGCTCGAGCGATTTCTCGAGCAGCGGCGGCAGCACGCTCTCCAGCGACATGCCTTGCAGATGATAGAACAGGACCTCGGTCATCCCTGCTTATTTCTTCGCCTCGTAATAGTCCGCGACCAGGCGGTCCAGCAGGCGAACGCCGTAGCCCGAGCCCCAGCTCTGGTTGATGTCGGTCTTCGGCGCGCCCATCGCGGTTCCCGCGATGTCGAGATGCGCCCACGGTGTGCCGTCGACGAAGCGTTGCAGGAACTGCGCCGCGGTGATCGAGCCGCCGTGGCGGCCGCCGGTGTTCTTCATGTCGGCGAACTGCGAATCGATCAGCTTGTCGTATTCGGAGCCGAGCGGCATCCGCCACACCCGCTCGCCGGTCTCCTGCCCGACCTTGATGAGCCGATCGGCCAATTCGTCATTATTGGAGAACAGGCCGGCATGCTCGGTGCCGAGCGCGACCATGATCGCTCCGGTCAGTGTCGCGAGATCGACCATGAACTTCGGCTTGAATTTCTTCGCCACGTACCAGAGCACGTCGGCCAGCACGAGCCGGCCTTCGGCGTCGGTGTTGATGATCTCGATGGTCTGGCCCGACATCGACTTGACGATATCGCCGGGACGCTGGGCGTTGCCGTCGGGCATGTTCTCGACCAGGCCGATGGCGCCGACCGCGTTGACCTTGGCTTTGCGCGCGGCCAGCGCGTGCATCAGCCCGACCACGCAGGCCGCGCCGCCCATGTCGCCCTTCATGTCCTCCATGCTTCCGGCCGGCTTGATCGAGATACCGCCGGTATCGAAGCAGACGCCCTTGCCGACGAATGCCACCGGCTGCTCGCTCTTCTTGCCGCCGTTCCAGCGCATGATCACCACGCGGCCGGGCCGCGCCGAGCCCTGCGCAACGCCGAGCAGCGCGCCCATGCCGAGCTTGGTCATTGCCTTGACGTCGAGCACCTCGACGTCGACGCCGATCTTGCGGAGCTGGCTGGCGCGGCGTGCGAACTCCTCGGGATAGAGCACGTTCGGCGGCTCGTTCACGAGGTCACGCGCGATGACGACGCCTTCGACAATGGAGGCGTCAGGCGCAAATGCCTTCCTGGCGGCGGCGACATCGTCGACCGCGATCGAGACATCGGCGCGCACCTGTTCGTTCTCGCCGTCCTTCTTCTTGGTCTTGTAACGATCGAATTTATAGGCCCGGAGCCGGATACCGGAGGCGATGGCGGCAGCCTGCTCCGCCTTCATCGCGCCTTCGGCCAACTCGGCGATCACGGTGACGGTATCTGTCGCCGCGTTCAGCTTACCGGCAGCGACGCCACCGAATTTGAGAAAATCCCTCTCCTTGAGCGCCGACGCCTTGCCGGTTCCGACAACGATCAGGCGTTCGACCTTGATTCCCTCCGGCGCCAGGATATCGAGAATCGCGCCGCTCTTGCCCTTGAACTGGTTGGCCGCGGCTGCCCGCTTGACCGTCTCCGCCGCCTTCCCAAGCGCCTTGTCGGTCGCCGCGCCGAACTTCAGGGCCTCATCGCAAAACACCACCATCAGGCCCCGGACGGGCGCGGAAAACGGGACAAAGCCGACCTTTACGGCGTCGGACATCGGTAAACTCCTCCAGAATCAGGGCTGTCGCAGGCGGGAACCGGCTTGCGTGGGTAGTAAGTGGAATGTTGGTTCGCGGCCGTCCAGATCGGTCAGCCCCGGGGGTTTATCAACACTATGGCCTGCCGGCCGCCGCACTGCCAAGCGCGGCGTGGCTGGAACGTCACAAAGAGGAATAATTAACCATATGGAAGAAGCGCCTTGGCTCAGCCATTTTGTTGACGGATCAAAGGGATGGTAATGAGAGGATGACGGCTGGACGGATAAGCGGCACGGCCAAAGGGGAGCCCTTCGAAGGGATTGGTCGGGAAGCCGTGCGTTTTGGCGTGCCAAGTGAGATCTTGCGGTAACGGGATGGGGTCGATTGACAGGTATATTTTCCGCACGACGCTCGCGTCGTTTGCGGTAGTCCTGATCAGCCTCACCGGCGTGATCTGGATTACCCAGGCGTTGCGCGGCATCGACCTGATGACCAGCCAGGGTCAGACCATCATCACCTTCCTCGGCATCACTGGCTTGGTGATTCCGGCACTCGTCCTGATCATCGCGCCGATCGCGCTGATGATCGCGGTCTCGCACACGCTGAACAAGCTCGCGACCGATTCCGAGATCATCGTGATGAACGCGGCGGGCTTTTCTCCATTCCGCCTGTTCCGTCCCTTCTTCTATGCCACCTGCGTGGTCGCCGCGCTGGTCGCCTTCATCGGCGCCTATCTCGCGCCCGACGGCATGCGGCGCATCAAGCAATGGGACGCCGAGATCACCGCCGACGTGCTCACCAATATCCTGCAGCCCGGCCGTTTCGCCCAGCTCGACCAGAACCTGACGATTCGGATTCGTGAACGCCTGCCGGGCGGCGTGCTCGGCGGCATCTTTGTCGACGATCGCCGCGATCCCAAGGAGCGCGTCACCATCATCGCCGACCATGGCACGGTGCTGAAGAACGAGAATGGTTCGTATCTGGTGCTGGAGGACGGCAACCTGCAGCGATTCGAAGCCGGCAAGCGCGACCCTGCCCTCGTCGCCTTCGGCCGCTACGCGTTCGACATGTCGAAATTCTCCAGCCAGCGCGACGTCACGCTGGGGATTCGCGAGCGATATCTGTGGGAATTGATCTGGCCCGCGGCTGATGATCCGACCTTTGATCAACTGTCCGGCCAGTTCCGCGCCGAATTGCACGACCGCTTCATGGCGCCGATCTATCCGTTCGCATTTGCCGCACTCACATTCGCCTTCCTGGGCGCGCCGCGCACGACGCGCCAGAGTCGCAATTTCTCGATCGGCGGTTCGGTTCTCGCGGTGCTTGGCCTGCGCATGGCTGGATTCGCCTGCTCGGTGATGGCGGTGAAATCGTCGCTTGCCGTCGGCGCACAGTACCTGATGCTGCTCGGCGGCATCGGCGTCGGGCTCTGGATGATCATCGGCGGCGTGGTGGTGGAGCCGCCCCCCGGATTGATCGAAGCCATCAACAGGTCCAATGCGCGGATCGCGCGCCTGTTCGGAAGGCCGGCCACCGCATGAGCATGGTCACCAACACGCTCGGGCGCTATTTCGCCGGCCGCTTCGTGATCTCGGCCGTCGGCGTGTTTGTCGGCATCTTCGTGCTGCTCGTCCTGGTCGACTACATCGAGATGGTGCGCAAGACCTCCGGGCTGGTCACGGCCTCCGCGATCACGGTCGCCGAGACCTCGCTGTTCCGCGTCCCGCAGCTACTCGAGAAGCTGATGCCGTTCTGCGTGCTGATCGGGGCCATGACCTGCTACCTCGCGCTGTCGCGCCGGCTCGAGCTCGTGGTCGCGCGCGCCGCCGGCGTTTCGGCCTGGCAGTTCATCTCGCCTGCGCTGGCGAGCGCGATCGTGCTGGGGATCGGGGCGACCACCGCTTACAATCCGATGTCGGCAAACCTGCGCGAGCTCTCCAAGCAGATGGAAGCTGAGCTGTTCGGCTCGGCGCCAGGCGGCGGCATCCAGGACGCCTCCGGCTTCTGGCTCAACCAGGTCAACAGCGAGGGCCAGTCGATCATCAACGCCGCCCGCAGCGAGCAGCAGGGCGTGCGCCTGACCGGGCTGACCGTATTCCGCTTCGACACCAGCCTGCAGTTCAAGGAGCGAATCGAAGCCCGCGAAGCCTCCCTCGACGAGGGCCGCTGGGTGTTCAAAGGAGTACGTCGATACTCCCTCGACAAGCCCCCGATCGATCAGGACAGCTTCTACCTGGCCACGACGCTGACCCCGGCCCAGGTCCGCAACAGCTTTTCCACCCCGGAAACTGTGTCGTTTTGGCAACTACCGAACTACATCCGCTCGTCGGAGAGCTCGGGCTTTGCAACCGCGGGCTACCGGCTGCAGTACCACAAGCTCATTGCACAGCCGTTTTTGCTGGCTGCGATGGTGCTTTTGGCCGCTTCGGTCAGCTTGCGCTTCTTCCGGTTCGGCGGCGTGCAAAAGATGGTTTTGAGTGGCGTGGGTGCGGGCTTTCTGCTCTACGTGCTTTCGAAAGTAACTGAAGATTTGAGCAAGGCTGAGTTGATGCATCCCATCGCTGCGGCGTGGTTGCCCGTGTGCGTGGGCGGCCTCACCGGTTTCTTGGCCTTGCTATATCAGGAGGACGGGTAGTGGCCGTTGTCGCCGCCCGCCAGTTGGAGTCGCCTGCGTTCAGGCGGCGCAGTACCGTGCGCCGTCAGCGGACTCGCTTGGCCGGCTTCCTACTAACCTTGACCGTTGGATTCATCCTTACGGGGACGATCGGCGTTGACCTGACGACGCCCGCCGCCGCGCAGAGCTTCACCTACAATCCGCGGCCGCCGAAACCGACTCCGGCCCCGCCCCGGAATGACGGGCAGATGCTCGTGCAGGCGACCGAAGTCGATTACGACTACAACAATCAGCGCGTCTCCGCGGTCGGCAACGTGCAGATGTTCTACAACGGCACCAGCGTCGAGGCCGACAAGGTCATCTACGACCAGAAGACCAAGCGCCTCCATGCCGAGGGCAACATCCGCTTCACGGATGCCCAGGGCAAGATCACCTACGCCAACATCATGGATCTCAGCGACGACTACCGGGATGGTTTCGTCGATTCGCTGCGCGTCGACACCGAGGATCAGACGCGCATGGCGGCGACCCGTGCCGACCGGTCCGCTGGCAACTACACGGTGTTCGAGAACGGCGTCTATACGGCCTGCGCGCCGTGTAAGGACGACCCGAAGAAGCCGCCGCTATGGCAGGTCAAAGGCGCCCGCATCATCCATAACCAGACCGAGAAGATGCTCTATTTCGAGAACGCCCAGCTCGAGTTCTTCGGCGTTCCGATGGCGTACATGCCCTATTTCTCGACGCCCGACCCGACCGTGAAGCGCAAGAGCGGCTTCCTGATGCCGAATCCCAGCCAGGCATCGACCTATGGCTACGCCGTCGAGATCCCCTATTATTTCGCGCTCGCCCCAGACTATGACGCGACGTTCAACCCGCGCTTTACGACGCGCCAGGGCGTCCTGCTCCAGGGTGAATTCCGCCAGCGCCTGCTGGACGGCTCCTACTCGATCCGCGCCTATGGCATCGACCAGCTCGACCGCGGCGCCTTCGCCGGCCAGCCGGGCGACCGCCAGTTCCGCGGCGGCATCGATACCCACGGCCAGTTCGCGATCAACGACAAGTGGGTCTGGGGCTGGGACGGCGTGCTCCTGTCCGACTACTACTTCTTCCAGGACTATCGGCTTGCCCAGTACCGGGACCCATTTGCGGCGTTCCTGAGCCTGCCGACAGAAGCGATCTCGCAGCTCTACTTGACCGGCGTCGGCAATCGCAGCTTCTTCGATGCGCGCACGATCTATTACCTGAGCTACTCCGGCAACCAGAGCCAGGTGCCGGTGGTCCATCCGGTGATCGACTATAACAATGTGATCAACAGCCCGATCTTCGGCGGCGAGTTCAGCTACAAGGTGAACTTCACCAGCCTGACGCGGGACCAGGCGGTCTTCGACCCGATCACGACGCTCGCCAACACCGCTGGCCTGTGCACCACGGCATCCGCCGATCCCCTGGCCCGGATGCCGTCGCAATGCCTGTTGCGCGGCTTCCCCGGCACCTACACGCGCCTGACGGCCGAAGCTCAATGGCGGCGATCATACACCGACCCGTTCGGCCAGATATGGACGCCGTTCGCGATCGTTCGCGCCGACGCGATCGATTCTTCAGTCTCGAATCAGCCCGGTGTTTCGAACTTCCTTCCCGTCGGCGAGACGCAGGCGCTGCGCCTGATGCCGACCGTCGGCCTCGAATATCGCTACCCGTTCATCAATGTGCAGCCGTGGGGCACCACCACGCTCGAGCCGATCGCGCAGGTCATCATCCGCCCGAACGAGACCTATGCCGGCAAGCTGCCTAACGAGGACGCACAGAGCCTCGTGTTCGACACCAGCAACCTGTTCTCGGTCGACAAGTTCTCCGGCTATGACCGTGTCGAGGGCGGCGGCCGTGCCAACGTCGGCGTGCAGGCGACCACCCAGTTCGATCGGGGCGGTGCCGTGAAGGTGCTGTTCGGACAGTCCTACCAGTTGTTCGGCCTGAACTCGTTCGCGGTCGCCGATGCGACCAATACCGGCCTCGATTCGGGCCTGCAGCATGCCGCATCCGACTATGTCGGCAGCGTCAGCTATTCGCCCAACCGGACCTACACGTTCAGCGTCCGATCGCGAATGGACGAGGCTACCTGGAACATCAACCGCTTCGAGGCCGAGGGACGCGCAAACTTCGACCGTTGGTCGGTCAGCCTGCTCTACGGCAACTACGCGGCCCAACCGGAACTCGGCTATCTCACCCGTCGCGAAGGCATCCTGACCACCGCCTCGGTCAAGGTCGCCTCGAACTGGGTAGTATCCGGCTCTGCGCGTTGGGACCTTGAAGCGAACAAGATCAATCAGTACGTCGTCGGCGCTGGCTATGTGGACGACTGCTTCGTGCTGGCAGCGAACTATGTCACGTCATACACCTACTCCACCCCCTCGACGCCGCCAGTCCTCAGCCACTCGTTCATGTTCCAAATCGGGCTGCGGACGATCGCGACCACGACGACGACGGCGGGCGGCGCGAACGGCGGCTTTCAGTAGAGCGTGATCCGCACCGCCGAAATTCGGTGCGGATAGGTTGATATGGCTGATATGACCACATCGCTGAGATGACCATGACGACGTTACCCCTTCGCCTTTCGACCCTGGCTCCCGCGATCGCGCTCGCGCTGATGCTCTGCGGCACTTCGCCGCTGAAAGCGCAGACCGTGGCCGTCATGGTCAACGGCGAGCCGATCACCAACTACGACATCGAGCAGCGCACCAAGCTGAACTTCCTGACCACCCACAAGCAGCAGAACCGGCAGGAAGTGATCGAGGAACTGATCGACGAAAAGGTGAAGATCAAGGAAGCCAAGAAATTCGGCGTCGACCCCTCCTCCTCCGACATCGAGCAATCCTATTCCGCAATGAGCGCGCGGATGCGGATCTCGCCGGAGCAACTGACGAAGTCGCTGGAGAGCCAGGGCATTCGCGCCGACACGCTCAAGTCCCGCATCAGGGCCGACATGGTTTGGACCAGCCTCGTGCGTGGCCGCTACAAGGAAAGCCTCCAGGTCGGCGAGAAGGATGTCGCGGCCGCCGCGCAGGAAGGCGGCGAAAAGACCGAGATCGAAGCTTTCGAATACAAGATGCAGCCGATCGTGCTGATCGTGCCGCGCGGCTCCACGCCGGCATTGGTCGAAGCGCGCAAGAAGGAAGCTGAGGGGCTGCGCGAGCGCATCACGAGCTGCGACGAAGCCAATTCCTATTTCAAGACCATACCCAACGCGGCGATCCGCGACACCGTGACCAAGACCACGGCCGACATCCCGCCGAGCATTCGCGAGGTGCTCGACAAGACGCCGATCGGCCATCTGACCCCGCCGGAGATCACCAAGCAGGGCGTGGAGATGGTCGTGCTGTGCGGCCGCAAGACGACGATGATCGACTCGCCGAAGAAGAGGGAAATCCGCGAGAAGATGTACGCCCAGAAATATGAGGCGAAATCGAAATCCTATCTGCAGGAAGTCCGCAAAGCGGCCATGATCGAATATCGCTGATGATGTCGAAGCCCCTTGCGCTGACATCCGGCGAACCCGCAGGTATCGGCCCGGACATTGCGCTTGCCGCGTGGTTGCGGCGTGATGAACTGAAGCTTCCGCCGTTTTACCTGCTCGGCGACCGCGAGTTCCTCGCTGAGCGCGCGCACCGTCTTGGCCTTGCGGTCGAGCTCGCCGATGCTTCCCCCGAAGAGGCGCTCGGCACGTTCGCGAGAGCCTTGCCCGTCGTTCCGGCCGGCAAGCCGGCGACGGCGCGGCCCGGCACGCCGGATGCGACCAGTGCGGATGCAGCGCTATCCTCGATCCGGCGCGCGGTCGCTGACGTCATGGCCGGCAAGGCCGCCGCTGTCGTCACCAACCCGATCGCCAAGAACGTGCTCTATCGCGCCGGCTTCGGTCACCCCGGCCATACCGAATTCCTGGCCGAACTCGCGGCCAAGAACGGGGTCGCGCCGCAGCCCGTAATGATGCTGTGGTCGCCCGAACTCGCCGTGGTGCCCGTGACGATCCACCTTTCGCTGCGCGAAGCGCTTGCACTGCTCACGACTGACTTGATCGTCTCGACGGCCCGCATCGTGGTGGCCGACATGAAGGCGCGCTTCGGGCTTGCCCGCCCGCGCCTGGCAATTTCGGGTCTCAATCCGCACGCCGGCGAAGACGGTACGCTCGGCAGCGAAGATATCGAGATCGTGGCGCCGGCTGTCGAGATCCTGCGCGCCGAAGGTGTCGACGTCCGCGGACCGCTGCCGGCGGACACGCTGTTCCACAAGGCGGCGCGCGCCACCTATGACTGCGCAATCTGCATGTATCACGATCAGGCGCTGATCCCGATCAAGACCATCGCGTTCGATGACGCGGTCAATGTCACGCTGGGCCTGCCGTTCGTCCGGACGTCGCCGGATCACGGCACGGCGTTCGACATCGCCGGCACCGGCCGCGCCAATCCGTCGAGCCTGATCGCGGCGCTGCGCCTGGCCGCAAGGATGGCCGCGACGAAGCCTGAATGAGCGCGCTCGACGATCTGCCGCCGCTGCGCGACATCATTCGCGAACACTCCTTGTCGGCGCGCAAGTCGCTGGGCCAGAATTTTCTGCTCGATCTCAACCTCACCGCGCGGATCGCGCGCGCCGCGGGTCCGCTCGAGGACTCGACCGTGATCGAGGTCGGTCCCGGCCCAGGCGGATTGACCCGGGCGCTGCTCGCGCTCGGCGCAAAACGCGTGATTGCCATCGAGCGCGACGAGCGGGCGCTGGCTGCGCTCGACTACATCGTGAAGCGATACCCGGGACGGCTGGAGATCGTGCATGCCGACGCGCAGCATTTCGATCCCCGCCCCCTGCTCGATGGCGGCAAGGCAAAGATCGTTGCCAACCTGCCCTACAACATCGCGACCCAGCTTCTGGTCGATTGGCTGTCGATCGAACCCTGGCCGCCCTGGTACGACATGATGGTGCTGATGTTCCAGCGCGAGGTCGCCGAGCGGATCGTCGCGCAGGAAAACGGCGAGGCCTATGGCCGGCTTGCCGTGCTCGCCAACTGGCGCACTGAGACAAAGATCCTGTTCGACATTTCGCCGTCGGCCTTCGTGCCGCAGCCGAAGGTCACCTCGTCGCTGGTGCGATTGATACCACGCGCCGCACCCGAGCCTTGCGACCGACGCGCGCTGGAACAGGTGGCAGCCGCAGCCTTCGGTCAGCGCCGCAAGATGCTACGCCAGAGCCTGAAGTCACTTTCGGTCGATCCGGCTCGGCTCGCCGCCGCAGCACATGTCGATACCACCCGACGCGCCGAAACTATTCCCATCTCCGGCTTTGTTGCCATGGCTCGTGAATTGGCCAATATACGAAACACAACATCAAACATTGCCTAAGGAGCGAACGCCATGGCGCAAATGGTACGCCAGTCCCTCGTGAAATTTGATGCGCCGTTGTGCGAGACCATCGCCGAGACGCCGAAGCCGCAAGGACGCGAAGTCCTGGTCCGCATCGAGCGTTGCGGGCTCTGCCATTCCGACCTGCACATCCAGGATGGTTACGCCGATCTCGGCGGCGGCAAGAAGCTCGACACCACGCGCGGCATGACCCTGCCCTTCACGCTCGGCCACGAAATCGCAGGTGTCGTCGCGGAAGTCGGCCCCGATGTTCCGACTGACCTGATCGGCAAGAAGAAGGCTGTGTTTCCGTGGATCGGCTGTGGCCAGTGCCGCGACTGCCTGAACGGCGATGAGAACCTCTGCGTCAAGCAGCGTTTCCTGGGCGTGTCCATCGACGGCGGCTTCGCCAGCCATGTCCTGGTGCCCGATGCAAAGTACCTGCTCGACTACGATCCGCTGCCGGTCAATCAGGCGGCGACGCTGATGTGCTCGGGCGTCACGGCCTACGGCGCGCTGAAACGATTGGTGGATCGCCCACGGCAGCGCAACCTGCTGCTGATCGGCCTCGGCGGCGTCGGCATGATGGGACTTTCCTTCGCACAGGCGATGTTCAAGCAACCGATCTCGGTCGCCGATCTCAGCCCAGCCGCGCGCGAGACGGCGCTACAGAACGGCGCAGCGGTCGCCTACGACCCGGCCGAGCCGGACATTGTCAAGCGCATCCTGAAAGAGACTGAAGGCGGCTTTGACGAAGTGGTCGATTTCGCCGGCAACGAGAAGTCCATGGCGTTCGCAGTCTCCGCGCTGGCGCGCGGCGGCAAGATCGTGGTCTCCGGCCTGATGGGCGGCACTTTCAGCCTGCCGATGGTGCAATGGGTCTACAAGCGCATGACCATCGAGGGCTTCATGGTAGGGACGCTGGCCGAGGGTCAGGAATTGATGGCGCTGGCGCGTGCCGGCAAGATCAAGCCGACGCCGATGCAGGAAGAACCGATGGCCGACGTCCAGAAGTGGATCGACCAGTTGCGCGCCGGCAAGGTCGTCGGACGCATCGTTCTGAAGAATTAGATCACCGGGCGAGGACGGCAGCGTCGATCCGATCGGCGCAGCCAACGGCATCACCGTGATCAGCAGTGGCCGCATTTCAAACCATTCCGGCTCGGGAAGTTTTCGGCAGTCTTGTGGCTGCGTCGGCCGCTGGACTGCCTCCAAGCAATAGCTGCCGGGTGGCTTCCCCAGGCCCCGATCTGCCGCAATTGGGGCGGTCGGCAAGCCCAAATTAAGCCCCACCCGCTCCGGATTTGCGGCGCATTGCGACCCAACTTCCTACCGAGAGTTAGGGGTTAAGGGGTAGCCGGTGTTATCGGGGATGTAGATGTCAAAGCGTACCGCCCAATTTATTTCAGCACTTGTTGCTACGATGCTGGCGGGTGCCAGCCTCACCGCCGGAGCAGAAAACAGTACCGAGAGTGCCGACAGCGCCAAGACTGCCGACAGTTGCCTGTCGGCTCCACAGGGGGCTGCGCCTGCAGGAAGCCATTGGTATTATCGCCTTGAGCGCTCCACCAAGCGCAAGTGCTGGTATGTCCGCGAAGGGAGCAGCAAGGCGGCGAAGGCCGCGCCTGTACAGCAGGAATCCCCGCCGCCGGCCGAAGCCGCCAACCCGCCCCAGCCGGCGGCCAGCATCAGCCCGTCGGTCGCAGATGCGCGCGCTGAGCTGACCCCACCCCAGGCGGACGCCAAACAGAAGCTCGCCTCCGCCCTCGACAACGCGCCGCCTTCCGTCGGGGCACCCGCCTCCGGCTCGCTGGTTTCGGCACGCTGGCTTGACCAATCGAGCATGGCCGCATCCGGTGGCACCAAGGTCGCCGCCGCCGATAGCGGCGCGAGCCCACAGGAAGAGCCGGCGGTGGCGCCGCAATCCGCGCCGCCGCCGGCGCCCGCGGCAACGACGCATTCGACCGTTGAGAAGCAATCAACCTCGACGCTGTTGTTCATCATGGCAGGCACACTTGCGCTCGCCGGCCTGGTCGGCGGCCTCATCTTCCGGCTCAACCGCACGGGCACGCCACCCTACGAGGTCGATAATGAGTGGCGCGCGCCCTGGGACCGCGATCACGCCGAGCGCGCCCCTCAACTGGCCGCCGAGCACAAGGAGATCCCGCCACGTCCGGTCGAATCGCCGCGAGCGCCTCGCATCGAAGCGGAGCAGCGGGGCCCCGGGCCTGCGCCTGAACCCTCGTTTGAAGATACGCAGCGGGAGATCAAGGAAATGCTCGCGCGTCTGGCGAAAAGCGCGACCGCCTGAGCGGAGCGGATCACTTCTCGAGCTGGCGCTGCAGGTTGCGCACGAACTCGGTCAGGCCGGTGCGGCGCTCGCGCTTCAGCCGCTCCGCCTTCAGGATCGACTGCACTTCGGCGAAGGCGTGATCGACGCTCTGGTTGATGACGATGTAGTCGTACTCGGCCCAATGGCTGAGTTCGTGGGTGGCGCGATTCATCCGCCCGCGGATCACTTCCGCGGAATCCTGCGCACGGGTGTGCAGGCGCTTCTCGAGATCGGCCGCCGACGGCGGCAGGATGAAGACGCTGACCACGTCGGCGCGCGCCTTCTCGCGCAGTTGCTGGGTGCCCTGCCAGTCGATGTCGAACAGCACGTCCTGTCCGGCCGACAGCGCGGCTTCGACCGGCCGGCGCGGCGTGCCGTAGCGGTTGTCGAACACGGTCGCCCATTCGAGCAACTCGCCCTGAGCGACCATCTTCTCGAATTTCGTCTTGTCGACAAAGAAATAGTCGCGGCCGTCGACCTCGCCCGGCCGCATCGGCCGCGTCGTCGCCGACACCGACATTTTCAGGCCGGGCATCCGCTCGATCAACAGCCGCGACAGCGTCGTCTTGCCGGCGCCTGACGGCGACGACAGCACGAACATCAGCCCGCGCCGCTCGACCCCGTCAAAGCCGTGGGCCTCTCCTTGGGCCACCATTGTCCTCACTCCAGATTCTGAACCTGCTCGCGGAACTGCTCGACCACGTTCTTCATCTCGAGCCCGGTATTGGTGAGCTCGATATCGTTCGATTTCGAGCAGCAGGTATTGACCTCGCGATTGAATTCCTGTGCCAGGAAATCCAGCCGGCGTCCGATCGCTCCGCCCTTGCCGATCATCTCACGCGCCTGCGCGACGTGGGACGCGATGCGGTCGAGTTCCTCGCGGATATCGGCCTTGGTCGCGATCAGGATCGCCTCCTGGTTCAGCCGATCCGCATCGAAACGGTCGGAGGTCTCCAGCAGCGCCGCAACCTGTTCGGCAAGTCGCGCGCGGATCGCCTCCGGCTTGCGGCCCGGTGCCGCTTCCGCCTTCCTGGCGAGCTGTTCGATCTCGTCCATCCGCTGGATCAGCACTTGCCCGAGCGCCGTACCCTCGCGGCGGCGCATCTCGACGAGATGGGCCAGCGCCTGCTCGAAGGCCAGCGCGGCGGCCTCTCTCGCCGCCTTGTCCTCGGCCTCGTCGCTTTCAGGCTCGACCACCTCGATCACGCCCTTGATGCCGAGCAATCCGTCAATGCTCGGCGCCACCGCGTCGATCTTCTGCGCCAGTTCGCCCGCGACCTTCACGATCGAGGCCAGGACGTCTTCGTTGATGCGCACCGCCGACACGGCGTTGGCGCGCTTGACATTGAGATTGGCATAGACGGTTCCGCGCGACAGCACTTCGCTCGCGCGCTTCTTCACCACGGCCTCAAGCTCGTCCCAGCCTGGCGGCAGCCGCAGCCGCAAATCAAAGCCCTTGGCATTGACCGACTTCAGTTCCCACTCGAAGGTATAGGGGCCGCTCGCGCCATGGCTTCGGGCAAAACCGGTCATGCTCGATAGGGCCATCGCATAAAACTTTCTGACAAGAGATGTGAGACTCGCTGGAACGCGTGCGACCTTAAGCCGATTTAGCCGAAAGTGGAATTACGTTCGCCGCGACGGGCTAGCGCTCCACCACAGGCGGCGACGTCGTCGACTGCGCGGCGCCCTGCCGTGCCGGCCTTGCCGGCTTCTTCGAGTTGGCCGGCGGCTTGGGCGGTGTGGTTGCAGTCGGGTTGGTGTCGGGCGGCGCGCTGGCGGCGGGCGGCGGCGGATCGTCTGCAGGCTCAACCGTGTCGTTCTGGATCTGCTTTTCGATCGAACGGAGCTTCGCCACGTTCTTTTGGTGCTGATCGTAGGTCTCGGTGAACGCATGCCCGCCGCTGCCGTCGGCAACGAAGAACAGATCGCGGGTGCGTGCCGGATTGGCTGCGGCTTCGAGCGAGGCGCGGCCGGGATTGGCGATCGGGCCCGGCGGCAGGCCATCGATGACATAGGTGTTGTAGGGCGACGGCTGGGTGATCTCGCTGCGCTTGATCGGCCGCCCCAGCGTTCCCTTGCCGCCGACCAGCCCGTAGATGATGGTCGGGTCCGACTGCAGCTTGATCTTCTGCCGCAGACGATTGACGAACACCGCCGAGACGCGGCTGCGCTCATCGGCCCTGCCGGTCTCCTTCTCGACGATCGACGCCAGCGTCACGAGTTGCTCCGGCGTTCTGACCGGAATGTCCGGATTGCGGCGTTCCCAGATTTCCGTCAGCACGCGCTTCTGGGTCTGCTGCATGCGCTGGATCACCTGCTCGCGCGTGGTGCCGCGCGGGAATTTGTAGGTCTCCGGCAACAGCGTGCCCTCGCGCGGTATCTCGCGCACCGAACCTGTGAAGATGTCGTTGTCTGACAGCCGTGCCACGATCTGCTCGGAGGTCAGGCCTTCGGGAATGGTAACGGCGTGCTGCACCACCTTGCCTTCCACGATGGTGCCGATGACGTCGCGCAGGCTCGCGCTCTTCTGGAACGAATATTCGCCGGGCTTGAGATCGGAACTCGCCTTCATCGCAAACACGCTGCCGATGAAGACCCAGGGATTGACGTCGATCACACCCTCACGCTGCAGGATGTCGGCGATATCGCGCTTGCCGGCCCGCTGCGGAATGTTGACGATCTTGTCCTCCTGCAGCGGTCCCGACGCTTCCAGGGTCTGCTTTCCGTAGTAATAGGCGATGCCCGCGCCAATCATCAGAAGGATCAGCAAGGTGATGATGGCATTACCGACCACGACGAACGGATTGCGGGCACGGTCCGACCGTTTCGGCGGCGGCGGGACCTGTTCAGGCTCCAGCGCGGCGCGCGGGCTTCGCGGTGAAATGGGCGGCCTCTCACTCATCGATTCGACCTGAATCCTGCCGGTTCAATCGTGGCCTGACAAATCTAAAGTCCTGCCAATACGATCAATACTATACGAGTATGCGCCCGCGCCTAGAAGTCATCGGCGATTGCGGCAAAACGGTGAACTGGCTCCAATCCGCCTGCTCGGACATGATCCGGAAAAGTGGAAACCGGTTTTCCCTCGCGATAAACGCGCAGCGTTTGTGCTGACATCATGCCCAAACAAAGAGGTCAGATCATGATCCGATTCGATCAATCGGATCATGATCTAGTTGATAACACGCTGCAGGATCACGGAAGCGTTAGTGCCTCCGAAGCCGAACGAGTTGGACAACGCCACATTGATCTCGCGCTTGCGCGGCGTGTGCGGCACGAGATCGATTGCCGTCTCCACTGACGGATTGTCGAGATTGATCGTCGGCGGGGCGATGTTGTCGCGAATCGCCAGGATGCTGAAGATCGCCTCGATCGCGCCGGCGGCGCCGAGCAGATGTCCGGTCGACGACTTCGTCGACGACATCGAGACTTTCGACGCCGCATTGCCGAGCAGCCGCTCGACCGCGCCGAGTTCGATCTCGTCGCCAACCAGCGTCGAGGTGCCGTGGGCGTTGATGTAGTCGATATCGGACGGCGTCATGCCGGCACGCTTCAATGCCGCCGACATGCTGCGGAAGCCGCCGTCTCCGTCCGGCGACGGCGAGGTGATGTGATAGGCGTCGCCCGAGAGTCCGTAGCCGACGACCTCCGCATAGATCCTCGCGCCGCGGTTTTTCGCGTGCTCATATTCCTCAAGCACGACGATGCCGGCGCCCTCGCCCATCACGAAGCCGTCGCGGTCCTTGTCGTAAGGACGCGACGCCTTGATCGGCGTCTCGTTGAAACCGGTGGACAGCGCGCGCGCCGCGCAGAAGCCGGCCATGCCGATGCGGCAAATCGGCGATTCGGCGCCGCCGGCCACCATCACCTCGGCATCCCCGAGCGCGATCAGCCGAGCAGCGTCGCCGATCGCATGCGCGCCCGTCGAGCAGGCGGTCACGACCGCATGGTTCGGCCCCTTCAGGCCGTGCTCGATCGAGACGTATCCCGACGCCAGATTGATCAGCCGGCCCGGAATGAAGAACGGCGACACCTTGCGCGGACCGCGTTCCTTGAGCAGCACCGCCGTGTCGGCGATGCCCGAGAGGCCGCCGATGCCGGAGCCGATCAAGGTGCCGGTCGCGCACTTGTCCTCTTCGCTCTCCGGATGCCAGCCGGCATCGTCGAGCGCCTGCTTGGCCGCGCACATCGCGAAGATGATGAAGTCATCGACCTTGCGCTGGTCCTTCGGCTCCATCCACTGATCGGGATTGAAGGTGCCCTCGCTGCCATCGCCGCGCGGCACCACGCAGGCAACCTGGCTCGGCAGATCGGAGACATCGAAGGTCTCGATCCTGCGCGCCCCACTGCGGCCCTCAAGGATACGTGCCCAACTGGTGTCGACGCCACAGCCGAGTGGTGTAACCATGCCCAGCCCCGTGACGACAACACGTCTCATGTCAAGAACTCCGTCCTGAAATGCGCGGTCAATAACAAGAAACCGGGGGACCGCCTGACAACGGTCCGTCCGGCTTCGTCGGCACCGCGAAGGGCGTCAGCTTTTCGCGTTCTTCTCGAGAAACTTGGTCGCGTCGCCGACCGTCAGGATCGTCTCCGCGGCGTCGTCGGGAATCTCGCAACCAAATTCTTCTTCGAATGCCATCACGAGCTCGACGGTGTCGAGACTGTCTGCGCCGAGGTCATCGATGAAACTTGCGCTGTCGACCACCTTCTCCGGCTCAACGCCAAGGTGCTCGACTACAATCTTCTTTACCCGCTCGCCAATCTCACTCATCGTTCACCCTCGTGCTTGTTCCATTGGACCCGACCCCCAGACGATACGAGCCATCGTGGTCGTGTAGTTTTCCTGAGCTGTCGCGCATAGTCTTGATTCGGCGGTCGTGGCCGACTAAGTCCCGGCGAACGGCAGGCGTCGCCACGCCAATATACAGGGTTTCAACATCCTGCAATGGCGTTCTTTGCCCATCCGCGGCTGGTTCGGTTATCATAATTCCCTAGTCTTGACTATAAGCCCCGCCCGGTCGCCGGTAGGGCATTCCGCCACGCAAAAACGCTCCGGTAACCCGCTCAAAACATGGCCATTCCGCCATTGACGTGAATCGTCTGTCCGGTCACGTAGGCGGCCTCGTTGGAAGCAAGGTAGACGGCTGCGGCGGCGATGTCTTCGGACGTTCCGAGTCGCGCCGCAGGAACCTTTGCCAGGATGGCCTCGCGCTGCTTGTCGTTCAGCGCATCCGTCATCGGCGTCTTGATGAAGCCCGGCGCAATGCAATTGGCGGTCACGCCACGCTTGGCATATTCGGCGCCCAGCGTCTTGATCAGGCCGATGATACCGGCCTTCGACGCGGTGTAGTTGGCCTGGCCGGGATTGCCGGTGACGCCGACGATCGAGGTGATGGCGATGATGCGGCCGAAGCGCTTGCGCATCATCAATTTGGTGGCGGCGCGCGCAAGGCGGAAGGTCGCCGTCAGGTTGATCGCGATCACCTCGTCCCAATCCTCGTCGCGCAACTGCACGAACAGATTGTCGCGCGTGATTCCGGCATTGGCGACGAGGATGTCGACCTGTCCCATGGCGGTCTCTGCCGCGGGCACCAATGCTTCGACTTCGGCAGTGTTGGAGAGATTGCACGGCAGGACGTGAACACGCTCGCCGAGCTTGGCTGCAAACGCATCCAGCACCTCGCGCCGCGTGCCCGAGATCGCAACGGTTGCGCCCTGCGCGTGCAGCGCCTGCGCGATCGCGCCGCCAATGCCACCGGTTGCGCCGGTGACCAGCGCGGTCCTGCCCGTCAAATCAAACATTACTATCTCCTCTCGGCTCTCTTAGAGCATGATCTCCGCGTAAACGCATCGCGTTTGTCGCGAGGGAAAACCGGCACTCACTTTTCCCGATCATGCTTCAGGCCGAAGCGGCCAATGCATCCTTGGCGGCCGCGATATCACCGGGACCGCCGACGGAAACTCCTACCGCGCCATCGGCGATGCGCTTCACCAGCCCGGTCAGGACCTTGCCGGCGCCGATCTCGAAGAAGCGCGTCACGCCCTTGCCTGCCATATAGGCGACCGACTCGCGCCAGCGCACCGTGCCGGTGACCTGTTCGATCAGCCGGCGGCGGATCTCGTCGGGATCGGTGATGGCGCTCGCCAGCACGTTCGAGACCAGCGGCGCGGACGGCGCCTTGATGGTGACGCCGGATAACGCCTCGGCCATGGCGTCGGCCGCCGGCTGCATCAACTTGCAATGGAACGGAGCCGACACCGGTAGCAGCATCGCCCGCTTGGCGCCCTTGCCTTTGGCGATCTCGACCGCGCGATCGACGGCTGCCTTGTCGCCGGAAACCACGACCTGTCCGCCCCCATTGTCATTGGCCGCCTGGCACACTTGGCCCTGGGCGGCTTCCTCGGCGACCGCCATCGCCGCCTCATAGTCGAGGCCGAGCAGCGCGGCCATGGCGCCGACGCCGACGGGCACCGCCTTCTGCATCGCAAGGCCGCGGGTGCGCAACAGGCGCGCGGTATCGCTGACGCTGAGGCTGCCGGCGGCGGCCAGTGCCGAGTACTCGCCGAGCGAATGGCCCGCGACATAGGCCGCGTCGCGACCGACCGAGAAGCCGGCCTCAGTCTCCAGCACCCGCAGCGTCGCGATCGAGACCGCCATCAGCGCCGGCTGGGCATTCTCGGTGAGCTGCAGGGTTTCGGCCGGACCGTCCCAGATGATCCCGGTCAGCTTCTCTCCCAGCGCGGCGTCGACCTCGTCGAACACCGCCCGGGCCACCGGAAAGGCATCGGCGAGGGCCTTGCCCATGCCGACGGCCTGCGACCCCTGCCCCGGAAAAGTGAATGCTGCCGTCATGGCGCTCCCAAGCTGTTTGGGCATGATCTCCGGGAAAGGCGGCTTCCGCTCCTTCCGGATCATGCTCTGGACGGGCGCGTAAGACACCGTCCGGGGCCGGGATGTCAAGCCGCGGTGCGGCATTGAAATGGGGACTTCCCCCTAGAACCCGCCGGCCCTCTGGTCCGCGCCGACTTCCCCGCCGGCCCTCGCCCGGCGTGCGTTGCTCGCCAATTGCCCCGGCCGATCCTCTTGGTCCGGCTTCGCGGTCGCCAGCCTCAGCACCGCGAGATAGCCCGGCTGCACCTCCATTTGGCCGGCGTGCCGGCTTTCGCTGAGAATGCGGTGAACCCGCGGCAGGTTGTAGCACGGGACGTAGAACAGCAGGTGATGCTCGAGGTGATAGTTCACGTAATAGGGGGCGATGAACAGCCGCTCGAGGAAGCTGGCGTGCGTGGTGCGGGTGTTGCGCAGGGGATCGTGGCTGTCAGGAACGACGGCGTGCTCGGCGATGTTGCGGATGCGCGTGATCACCATCATCCAGGTGAGCAGTGGAACCAACCATAACAGTGGATAGGCCCACCACACGCCGGCGGCCGCGAGCCCTGCAAACAGAAGGCCGTTGACCATGAATTGCGGCCCGAGCTTCTGCCAGAAATGCGCAGCACGCTGCCGCCATGGCCACTGCTTCGGCCCGAGCGCATTGAGCAGTTGCGCCTTGCGCTGCTGATAGCCGGTCTGGCCGGTGATGTCGCGAATGAACTTGCGCCGGTAGCTCACCCTGGTGATCGGAAACGGCGCCGACAGCACGAGATCCGGATCATCCTCCTGCTGCGTCCGCGCGTGATGCTGCAGGTGATAGCGGCGATAGGCCCGCGTCTCCGCAAAGATCGGATAGGCGCAGAACCATTGGCTCAATGTCAGATTGGTCTTCTCCTCCGCTGAAAGGCATCCATGCGCGCCGTCGTGCATCAGGATCGCGAGCCCGAGCTGGCGCGAGCCGATGATCGCGACAGCGAGGAGATATGTCAGCGGATTCGGCCACCACGCCACCAACGCGATCGCGCCTGATATCAGCGCCCAGGCATGTGCGATCAGTGCGACGCCCTTTAAGGTCGAGCGCTGGCGCACGGCGATCAATTGATCCTCGGTCAGGAAGTCGCGGGCGCGGATGCGAAGCGCGGTCATGACGAAGCCTCCTCGTCGCGTGAGGTGGAAGTGGATGTGCTGGGATCGCCGACCAGGCGCAGGCGCCGGTTGTCGCCGCTGGATGTGGCGGTGGCCTGCTCGCCGAGCACGCGCAGCATTTCGCTGCACAGCTCCTCCGCCGAGCGACCCATCGCATAGCCTTCGAGGATGACACCGATCGCAAGCGCCCAGAACCGCCGCGAGGTCGCGGCCGGATCGCGCAGCGTGCGCCAGCCGTGCCGTTCGATCTGCCCCGCATAGGCGCGCAGCCCTTCGCTGTGCAGCCGCTCGATGGTCCGCTCCACCAGCGGTGCGAGATCCGGGCGGCGCCGTGTCAGGGTCAGCGCCTCCGCAAAGAAGGCAACCGAATCGGTTGCCGTCACCGTCTCGACCAGTGCACGCGTGTAGTCCTGCGGCGTCTCCGCCCGCAGCGCAGCCTCTTCCGCGGCACGCGCGACATAGAGCATGTCGCGGCAGGCAGCCTCGACGAAGAGCGCCTCCTTGGTGCGGAAATAGTAGGTGATCTGGCTCGGAAAGGCGTCCGCGGCCGCAGCGATATCGGTGATCGAAGCGCCGGCCAGCCCCTGTTCCCTAAACAGGCGGCTTGCGGCGTCGAGCAGCAGCGAACGCATCTTGCGCCCGGCCGCACGTGTGGCGCGAACGGCATGTTTGGGATCGCCGGCTGGCGATTCGGACGCAGCTTTGGCTGCCATTAGATGTCTCCTCGACTTATTTGTATGATATACAAACAAATAAATCAAGACCGAGCTGGACGAACGGATCCAGTGCAGATAGGCCCGCTACCACGGGCAAAAACTTGGCCGCCAATCTTGCCAAGGCCCGCAAAATCCTTATAAAGCCCGCCATCCGTGGGTCCCGGCCGGGAGCTGAACGGACGGTCTCAGCAATTTCATTCGTTGATTTTGATGTGGCAGGGCCAGTCGGCCCGTCGTCCCGTGCTTCCGCCTTCTGAGCAACATCGAGTCCTTTCCGAAGGTCTCGAAGGGCTTGTCGCCGGGAACCGCGCCAACTTTAGAAAGGACATCCATGCCTCTTTACGAGCATGTTTTTCTCGCGCGCCAGGACGCGAGCACCCAGCAGGTTGACGAACTGACAGCGCAGATGACCGGCATCGTCGAACAGGCCGGCGGCAAGGTCACCAAGACCGAGAATTGGGGCGTGCGCTCCCTCACCTACCGCATGAACAAGAATCGCAAGGCGCATTTCGTGCTGATGAACGTCGACGCGCCGTCTTCCGCGATCAGCGAGATCGAGCGTCAGGAGCGGATCAGCGAAGACGTCATCCGCTATCTCACCGTCCGCGTCGAGGAGCTCGAGGAAGGCCCGTCGGCGATGATGCGCAAGGCTGACCGTGACCGTGAGCGCGATGATCGCGGCGGCGGCTTCCGCGGCGACCGCGAGGGTGGCGGCTTCCGTGGCGATCGCGACGGCGGTGGATTCCGCGGCGACCGTGGCCCGCGCCGTCCGCGCGATGAAGAAGCTGCGACCGAGGAGTAAGAATCATGGCCGAAGCCGGTGCCCGCCGTCCGTTTTTCCGTCGCCGCAAGTCCTGCCCGTTCACGGGTCCGAATGCGCCGAAGATCGACTACAAGGATTCCAAGCTGCTGATGCGTTACGTCTCCGAGCGCGGCAAGATCGTGCCGAGCCGCATCACGGCCGTTTCCGCCAAGAAGCAGCGTGAACTCGCCCGCGCCATCAAGCGCGCGCGCTTCCTCGGCCTCTTGCCCTACGTGATTCGCTAATCAATCCGGTCCGCAGCACCTCGCGCGCTGCGGACCATTTGCTCATAAGGCTTCCGGGTCGTCCGGTCGCCGATGGTTGGGGTTCTCAGGCAGGACCTCTAACCGCTCGAAAGGAGCGGGACAGCTGATGATCGCGACGTTGTTCATTGCTATCGCTGCTGGCTGCGCGTCGGCGTTGATGTTCGCCTCGATGATTTCGGGCGCGATGATCTCGCTGTTGCTGTTCTGGCTGGCGCCGCTGCCATTGATGATGGCGGGGCTCGGCTGGGGTCCGCTTACGGCAAGTATTGGCGGGATTGCGGCCGCGCTGGGCCTCGGCGCGATCTTCGGCCTGCCCTATTGCATCACCTTTGTCATCATGGTTGCGCTGCCGGCCTGGTGGCTCGGGTATCTCGCGCTGTTGGGACGCCCGATTGCGGACCCGAGCCCGGGCGGCGTGCCGGCGCCAGGGACCGCCAATCTCGAATGGTATCCGGTCGGCCGTATCCTGCTCTGGATCGCGGGCTTTGCCGTGCTCACCACGATGGCGGCCCTGCTCACGCTGGGAACCGACGCCGCCACCATAGCGGCTGCCATGAAGCGCGGCCTGATGCGGGTTCTGGACTCGCGCATGGTGACGACGAGCGCCGACATGGAACGCGTCGTCGACGCGATGGTGGCGGTCGCACCGCTCGCGGCGGTCATCGTCACGATGATATCGCTGACGATCAATCTCTGGCTGGCGACCTTGATCACGGCGACCTCGGGCCGCCTGCGACGTCCGTGGCCCGACCTGCGGGCGACTGCGCTGCCGGCGATGACATTGGTGGCTTCGTGCGTCGCCATCGCCTTCTGCTTCACGAGCGGCCTGCTCGCTATCCTCGCACAGGTCATAACCACCGCCCTGATGGCGGCGTACGCGCTTACCGGTTTCGCCGTCTTGCACACGGTGACGCAATCGCTCAACAGCCGCCCGTTCTGGCTGAGCTGCGCCTATGTCGTTGTCGTGATCTTCACCTGGCCCGTGATCGCGATGGTGGTGCTCGGAATAGCCGATGCGCTGTTCGGATTGCGCCAGCGCTATCTGCGGACCAGGCCGCCCCCGCTCCCTGCATCCTGAACTCGACCGATCAACCCAAACCAAGATTGAAGGAGAAGCAATATGGAAGTCATTCTTTTGGAACGTGTCGCCAAGCTCGGCCAGATGGGCGAAGTCGTGAAGGTGCGCGACGGCTTTGCGCGCAACTTCCTCCTGAAGCGCGGCAAGGCGCTGCGCGCCACCGCCGATAACCGCGCCAAGTACGAAGGCATGAAGGCCGAACTCGAGGCCAACAACATCAAGGCCAAGTCCGAAGCCGGCAAGGTGGCCGAGAAGATCGACGGCCGCGAGATCGTGATCATTCGCCAGGCTTCCGAAAGCGGTCAGCTATTCGGCTCGGTTTCGGTGCGCGACATCGTCGCGGCGCTGGCGACCGACGGCATCATCGTCAACCGGCCGCAGGTATGGCTGGACTCGCCGATCAAGGTGATCGGCCAGCAGAAGGTGACGATCGCCGTCCACCCCGAGGTCGAGACCAGCATCACCGTCATCGTCGCGCGCAGCGCGGATGAAGCCGAGCGCATCAAGCGCGGTGAGGACATCTCGAGCCGCCAGGAAGACCAGGACGCCGCAGCCGAGGCGCTTGCCGCCGCCGGCGAGTTCTTCGATCCGGAAGCGCAGCAGGAGGAGCCGGTGGCGCCGGCTGCCGAGGAGAAATAAGCCTCCTCATCTACCGCAAGATCAAAGCCCGGCCTCGATCAGGCCGGGCTTTCGATTCGGGCCGCCGCCTTCTCATCCAGCATTGGCAATGGAAGCGAGCGCGGTCGCGGTGTGTTTCTCTTTGCCGTCAATCACGCAGAACACGTCGGCTGCGACGACGGCGACGTGCCGTCCCGGCTTGATCACCCGCGCGCGGCAGATCAGGCGATTGCCGGATGCCGGCGAGAGCAGGTTCAATTTGTATTCGGCGGTGAGCGCCGTCTGGCCACGTGTGGTCGCGGCCGCGATCGTCGTTGCGTTGTCGACCAGGAACGCCGTGACACCGCCGTGGAACAGGCCGTGCTGCTGCAACAGCTCCGGCCCAACGCCGTCACTGCGAAGCTGCAGGAGCCGCAGGCGGGCTTGCGGATGGTTCCGGAGCGCTCGGAGCTGCAGCGGGTGCCGGAGACGCTGGCCTTACCGCTGGAACAGGATCGGACCGCAACGGTGCCGACCCGCTGCCGCTGTTCTCCTTCGACTCGACCTTGGCCGTATCCGGCTTGCTTTCCGAACCAGGCTTGTCTTCCACGGCTGGCTCGGCCTGTCTGGCAGGCTCCTCGCTGGGCTTGCCGCGCTTACCCAGCTTTTGTTTGGCAGCCGGCTTGGGCTCGGCCCCCTGCTCCGGGCTGGCCGCGTCAGGCGCCGCCTCGCTCGGCTGCTGCTGCCGCCTGGCGTTGCGACCATGCCGCCTGCCCTCGCCTTGTGGATTGAGGCCGTCAACGTCAGGCTTGGCGGCCTGCTGCGCGTCGGGTGTGGGCTCGGACGAACTCCACGGAAACAAGAACCTGCGGCTGGGCCGCTCCGGTTCCGGAGGGCTGGCCGGGCGCGCGGCTTCCTGCTGCTTCGCATCCTTGCCGTGCTTGGTCTGTTCCTGCCGGCCCTGATATCGCGTATCGCTGGCGCCGTTGGAAACGAGATAGGACGCCAGCAGCGAGGCCATGTCGCTGCTCGTGGTGTAGTGCTGGCGCAGGAACCCTGGGAGCGCCGACGCGCTGACGCTCTTGAGCAGGCCGCGCGCCGACTTGTGGCAGGCGCTGCAAGTGCCGGCAAAGATCTGCGAGGGGCTCTTGCCGGCCTCCAGATTGGTCGGCTGGGCATGCGCCGAGTTCGCCGCAAGGCCGGCGACAACAAGAATCACCGCCGCGAAAATGAGCGCTCGGCCCGACATCCCCATTCTCCTGATCGTGGAAACCCCCTCCGGCCCTGCTCGATCCGGTAGCGGCGGGCTCCTTTTAGCCGAATATCGGGCGAATGGAAGCGCACTTGTGACGCATCCACTCAATTGTCACATTCGGGAATATCCGCTTTGACTACAACGCAATAGCGCTTCCCCCCGATCACTCCTACAGTGATGTTGACTCACATTGGAACCATCTGTTCCACTGCGCGTCAGGGTAACGGCCGGTCACTCTGTGGTGCTTCCATGGACCGTTTGTTGCGTTATTTCTTGGGGCAGTTCGTTCGCCACGGCGCGCTTTCGGTCACGACCGCAAGCGGGGCGAAGTTCACCTGCGGCGACGGCGCCGGACAGCCGGTCTCGGTGCGGTTCCGGACGGAAGCCGCGGAGCGGTGGGTGTTGCTCGATCCCGAGCTCAGTCTCGGTGAGTCCTACATGGACGGCACGTTCGTCGTCGAGAATGGCTCGATTGTGGATGCGCTTGCGATCCTGATGGATCAGCCGGACATGCTACCGCGCTGGGCCAAGCCGCAATGGCTCCTGCGCTATCTCGGCAGGCACATCTGGCAATTCAATCCGCGGGGACGGTCGAGGCGCAATGTCGCTCACCACTATGACCTCGATGGCCGGCTTTATTCCCTCTTCCTCGACGCCGACAAGCAATATAGCTGCGCCTATTTCGAGACGCCGGATGCGACGCTGGACGACGCCCAGCTCGCCAAGAAGCGCCATCTCGCCGCCAAGCTCCTGGTGCGGCCGGGCCAGCGCGTGCTCGATATCGGTTCCGGCTGGGGTGGGCTTGGCCTCTACCTCGCCGAGATGACTGGTGCCGACGTCACCGGCGTCACGCTCTCCACCGAGCAGCTCCAGGTTTCGAACACCCGGGCGTCGGAGAAGAACCTCTCGCAATCGGCGCGCTTCCTGCTCGAGGACTATCGCGACATCCCCGGCCCGTTCGACCGCATCGTCTCGGTCGGCATGTTCGAACATGTCGGTGTCGACTTCTACGAGACCTTTTTCCGCCGCTGCGCCGAGTTGCTGACCGACGACGGCGTGATGGTGCTGCACTCGATCGGCCGGTCCACGGGGCCTGACGTCACCAGCCCCTGGATCGAGAAATACATCTTCCCCGGCGGCTACATCCCGGCACTTTCCGAAGTGATGCCCGCGATCGAGAGGGCCGGGCTTCTGGTCTGCGACATGGAGATCCTCCGCCTGCACTATGCCGAGACCTTGAAGGCATGGCGTGAGCGCTTCATGGCGCGGCGCGAAGAGGCCGTCCGCCTCTACGATGAGCGCTTTGCGCGGATGTGGGAGTTCTATCTGGCCGCTTCGGAAATGTCGTTCCGCAAGCAGAACATGATGAACTTCCAGCTCCAGCTCACCAAGCGGCAGGGGGTCGTGCCGATCACCCGCGACTATATCGGCCAGGAAGAGGCCAAGCTGCGCGGCATTGAGCAGCGCGCGCGACCGCGGCTGCAATTGGCGGGCGAATAGGCTCAGTTGCGGAAGCTGAAGGACGAGCCGTAACAGGGATGGGCCACGGCCGGGCGCGCGAGCTGCGCTTCGACGGCGGCGAGCACCTGCTTGTCGCAGGGAACCTTGCGGATTTCCGGGCGCGATACCTGCTCCATGGCGTCGATCAGCATCAACAGCCACCGCCGGTCGCCCTGTTCCGATTGCCGGATATGAAATCGCTGGCTCATCGCTTTGGCTAACCCGAAACCCTTCGGTCCGTTCCCGCTTACCCTGCCGCAACAAAAATCATTCCCATGTGAACTGGTTCACAAAGGTGGACGGGCGGTTTGGGCTAGACCACCGCCATGTCCCACGAGACGTACAGATCCTTGTTCGATCCGCCGCGCGACCTGAAAACCGACTACGCCCTGATCGCTGCGGGCATCGTCGCCGCTTTGGTTGCGTTCGCCTATCTCATCCTCACCTGAGATAGCAGGCCGGTCACGCGCCGTTCCCTTGGATGTTGGTTCGTCCAGGCGGAATTTGGTTCAGCCTGCCCAAAAACATTCCTCACGACTCGCCGCCCGCCCCCGAAATCCGTCAAGCATCGTGCACCGCTGCCACGTGATTCACACTTCGCTTGTGTGAATCGTGAATAAGGCGCATGGGCACTTCCGCTTCGGACAGCGGTGGCGCTTTATCGCCGCCCCTGCTCCGGGAATCCCAATAACGGCGAAATTCGAAGAATAATTCCGTCCATGGCAACTGATTCGAAGGTCCTGAAGCTCGCGCCCGAGCCGGGAGCACCGGCCTATCGCAGCGCACCGCACAATATCGAAGCGGAACAGGGGCTGTTGGGCGCTATCCTGGTCAACAACGACGCCTTCTACCGCGTCTCGGATTTCCTCGAGCCGAAGCACTTCTTCGAGCCGCTCCATCAGACGATCTATGAGACCGCCGGTAGCCTGATCCGGATGGGCAAGGTCGCTACCCCGGTGACACTGAAGACCTTCCTGCCGGCGGATACGGACATCGGCGGCATGACGGTTGCCCAATACCTCGCCCGCCTCGCCGCGGAGGCGACCACGATCATCAACGCCCAGGACTATGGCCGGACCGTCTACGACCTGTCGCTGCGACGCGACCTGATCCGGATCGGCGAAGACATGGTCAACGTCGCATTCGACGCGCCGGTCGATTTCGCCCCACGCGCCCAGATCGAGGACGCCGAGCGCCAGCTCTACGAGCTCGCCGAGACCGGCCGCTATGACGGCGGTTTCCAACGCTTCGCCCAGGCGCTGACGATTGCGGTCGACATGGCCGCGAAAGCGTTCCAGCGCGACGGCAAGCTGTCCGGCATCTCCACCGGCCTGCGCGACCTCGACACCAGGATGGGCGGCCTGCAGCCGTCGGACCTCATCATCCTCGCCGGCCGCCCCGGTATGGGCAAGACCTCGCTCGCGACCAACATCGCCTACAACATCGCCAGGGCCTATGAGGGCGAGGTGCAGGCTGACGGCAGCATCAAGGCAATCCACGGCGGCGCGGTCGGCTTCTTCTCCTGCGAAATGTCGGGCGAGCAGCTCGCCACCCGTATTCTCGCCGAGCGCACCGGAATCCCATCGAGCCACATCCGCCGCGGCGGTATCACCGAGATGGATTTCGAGAAGATCCGCGAATGCTCGATCGAGCTGCAGTCCCTGCCCTTCTATGTCGACGAAACCGGCGGCCTGTCGATCTCTCAGCTCACCGCCCGGGCGCGGCGGCTGAAGCGGCAGAAGGGCCTCGACCTCATCGTCATCGACTACATCCAGCTGCTGTCGGGATCGGGCAAGCGCGGCAACGACAACCGCGTCCAGGAAATCACGGAGATCACGACCAACCTGAAGGCGCTGGCCAAGGAATTGAATGTTCCCATCATCGCGCTGTCGCAGCTGTCGCGCCAGGTGGAGAACCGCGACGACAAGCGTCCGCAACTCGCCGACTTGCGTGAATCCGGTTCGATCGAGCAGGACGCCGACGTGGTGATGTTCGTCTACCGCGAGGAATATTACCTCGCCATGAAAGAGCCTCGCCCGGGCACACCGGAACACGAGAAGTGGCAGACCGACATGGGCCTCGCGCATGGCAAGGCCGAAGTCATCATCGGCAAGCAGCGCCACGGCCCGACCGGCACGGTCGAGCTGCACTTCGAAGCCAGCGTGACGCGGTTCGGCGACCTCGCCCATGACGGACATGTGCCGGATCGGCCTTCTTATTGATGCGCGGTTGAACCATTGCTGCCGCCCGCGTAAAACGGCGCCATGAACGTCGCTTCCGATCCGAAATCGATCCCGCAGGGCGCACAACTTGCGTCCGACGCACACCAGCTCGCGGTGCCTCCGACCGCCACCGGCGTCCTGACCGTCGATCTCGACGCCATCATCGCCAACTGGCGCAGGCTCGAGAAAGCAGCGGTTCCAGCCGAATGCGGCGCCGTCGTGAAGGCCGACGGCTATGGCTGCGGCGCTGCGCAGGTTTCGCGGGCATTGGCTGGCGCCGGCTGCAAGACGTTCTTCGTCGCCAATATCGAAGAGGCGCGCGCCGTGCGCGAGGCGGTGCCGTCCGCCACCATCTATGCGCTCGGCGGCTTCTTCCAGAACACCGGCGACAGCTACGCCAAGTTCGACTGCCAGCCCGTGATTGGCGATCTCAACGAACTCGCCGAATGGGACGTGTTCTGCCGTCGCTCCGGCTGGTCGGGCGGCGCCGCTATTCACATCGACACCGGCATGAACCGGCTCGGGTTCACAATCAACGAGGCGCAGGGCATCATCCCGCGCATCAATGCCGGCGATCACGGCATCACGCTGGTGATGAGCCACCTCGTCGCCGCCGAGCAGCTCAACAACCCGATCAATGCGAGGCAGCTTGCGGCCTTCCGCGAGATCGCGAGCCTGTTCACCGGCGTGCCGGCGTCGCTTGCGAATTCCTCCGGCATTTTCCTCAGCCCCCAATTCCAGTTCGATCTGGTGCGGCCGGGAGCGGCGCTCTACGGCGTCAACCCGACGCCCGAGGCCGACAACCCGATGCGGCCGGTGGTCGATCTCAAGGCCCGCATCGTGCAGATCCGCCACATCGATCGCGGCGAGACCGTCGGCTATGGCGGCACCTGGACCGCGCGGCGGCCGACGCGACTGGCGGTCATCTCGGTCGGCTATGCCGACGGCTATTTCCGCGCCGCGAGCTCGAACGACGGCACCCGCGGCGCCGACGTTGTGGTCGCCGGCAAGCGCTGTCCGATCGCCGGCCGCATCTCGATGGACCTGATCGCCGTCGACATCACCGAACTCGACAAGAATGCCGTGCGGCGCGGCCACATGGTCACGCTGATCGGCGAAGGCATCACGGTCGACGAAACAGCGCATCATTTCGGCACCATCGGCTATGAGGTGCTGACCAGCCTCGGACCGCGTTATGCGCGCATCTACAAGGGCGGCAATCCCGCGGAGGAGCCGCCGCCCCCGCCGGCCGACTCCGGCAACAGGCCGACCTGATCGGGTCAGAACGGATCGCGGTCGTCTCGACGCATGAAGATCGCGACCTTCAACATCAATAACATCAACCGCCGCCTGCCGAACCTCTTGCACTGGCTGCGCGCGGCAAAACCCGATGCCGTCAGCCTGCAGGAATTGAAGGCGACCGATAGCGAGTTTCCGACTGCCGCAATCGAAAAGGCCGGCTATGGCGCGGTGTGGCACGGGCAGAAGACCTGGAACGGCGTTGCGATCCTCGCGCGAAAAGCCGAGCCGGTATTGATCCGCACCGCCCTGCCCGGCGATCGCACCGATCATGAGGCGCGCTATATCGAGGCCGCGGTCAAGGGCATCATCGTCACCAGCCTCTATCTGCCGAACGGCAACCCGCAGCCGGGGCCGAAATTCGACTACAAGCTTGCCTGGTTCAGGCGATTGCGCGCGCATGCCGCGAAGCTTCTCAAAGAGGATGTCCCGGTCGTGCTCGCCGGCGACTACAACGTCGCGCCGACCGAGCTCGACATCTATCCGACGCGCTCCTGGGACAAGGATGCATTGATCCAGCCGAAGAGCCGCGCCGCGTTCAAGGCGCTGGTCGATCAGGGCTGGTGCGACGCGATCCGCACGCTGCATCCGGCAAAGCCGATGTTCACCTTCTGGGACTACAAGCGCAATCGCTGGCCGCGCGATGCGGGGCTGAGACTTGATCATCTGTTGCTCAGTCCTGTGCTCGTGCCGCGCCTGACGAAGGCCGGCGTCGACCGCGACGTCAGAGGCGACGAAGGCGCGAGCGACCACGCTCCGGCGTGGATCGTGCTGCGGTGATCGTGCCGTAGGATGGCCGCCTTCGCGGGCATGACTAGTCTGAGGGATACGAGTTCGCATTCTCGCGGCGCCTTGCGTCCGAGCTTTGCTTTACTTTTCACCCTCCTCGATAGCAGAGGGCGCAGGGAAAGTCGGGTGCTGGTTGCACCCATGGGTCCCGTGCAACAAAAAGCACGGGGGTAGGACCACAGGTTCAACCGAAGCATTCCGGCTTTCCCTGCGCGATGGTTTACGGCTTACTTCGTGCTCTCCCCGGTGACCGGCTATCCGATTCACACATTTTTGAGCCTCAAAGTGGTGCCGTATTTGATGCGACGGAAGGCTTCGAGGCCCAGGCGCATCACCTTTGGACCAGGCTTTCCATAG
>NZ_JBUYEN020000067.1:0-32253 GCF_055229415.2 Bradyrhizobium sp. Leo114
GAGATACGGTCCCATTGCGTGTCGTTCAGAACGAGCCGATCCAGAACCCCCAAGGCTTCCTCCTAAAAGAAAGCCTTGAATCACGTTCCGTCTGATTTGAGAATCCCAAGAGTCCACACAGCCTAGCCCTTCCTCCACTACTGGATGAAGTCGCCGCACTTCTGCACGACAGCGTCGGCCGCGCCCCACGGCATGATCGGCACGGAAGAGGTCGAGTTCTTCGGCGAGCCTTCGATCAGCTTGTCCGAATAGACCATATAGACAAGCACGTTGCGCTTGGCATCGCACCCGCGGACGATCTGCATCTTCTTGAAGAACAGGGACCGGCGCTGGCGGAACATGTCGTCGCCCTGGCTCATCTTGTCCTTGAAGCGGATCGGGCCGATCTGCCGGCAAGCCAGTGAAATGTCGGAGACTTCCTCCGCTACTCCCAGCCAGCCCTTGAAGCCGCCCTTCTCCGGCACCGTGAAATGACAGGCCACACCCTCGACCTCGGGATCGTCGACGCCATAGGTCGCGAGCTTGTCGTTGGGCGAAATCCATTTGAACACGGTGGAGCGGCGGAAGATCAGGTCGGGCTCGTCGGCAGCGACTGCCGCCTGCACCAGTCCCAGCGCCAGGACGACTGTGGCCAAAGCCAGCCTCTTCCAAGGCAGTTGCGGAGAAGTGATGGCTTTGGCGTGCATGATGGCTCCGCTACGTTGTTGGCGCGGCCTATGTATGGCGAAAAGGCTGCAAGGAAAGGCTGAAAGGAAAGGCTGCGCGCATTGAGAGGCGCGTTGGCCGGTTTAACCTAATGTGAGGCTTTTTTGCTACGCTTTCTACGAAAAGCGCTACGATCACAGAAGGGTTAAAGTGCCTGCGCTGGTGAACGTATTTCGCCTCTGCGACAACCAACCAATAGCGGACTGGGAATCTTAAGGACTATGCGCGTGAGCGGACGTCGGGTTTCAACATTGCATACTGCAAGTGAACGGGCTTGGAAGATCGCGCTTCTGGCGACGGTAGGCACGCTCGGCGCCGCCTCGCAGGCGGATGCCGCGCTCTACTACTACCGTGACTATGATCCCACCTACTATCAGCCCGAGCCGCAGATTCAGCCGCGGCGGCAGAAGCCGCGCAAGCCCGCTGCAAAAGCTGCAGCCCCGGAGAAAGAAACCGGTATCAAGCCTCAGACTCCGCTGATCATCACGGTCTCGATCCATGACCAGAAGATGCGGGTCTTTGACGCCAACGGTCTGTTTGCCGAGAGCCCGGTCTCGACCGGCATGAAGGGCCACTCCACCCCGATGGGTATCTTCAGCGTCATCCAGAAACACAAATTCCATCACTCCAACATCTATAGCAACGCGCCGATGCCCTACATGCAGCGGATCACCTGGTCGGGTGTCGCGATGCATGCCGGCGTGCTGCCCGGCTATCCGGCTTCGCACGGCTGCATCCGGATGCCGATGTCATTCGCGATCAAGATGTGGAATTGGACCAAGATGGGCGCGCGCGTCATCATCACGCCCGGCGAGATCACACCCGTTGCTTTGTCGCATCCGCTGCTCGCCACGCAAAAGGTGGCGCCGCAACCCGTTGCCGAAGAACCGAAGGTGGATGCTCCGCTTGGCGTCAAGGGCGACAAGGGCGCGGATCTCAAGCCTGCCAACGAACCCGGTATCGAGCTGCGCGCCACCGTGGGTCATGCCGAGTTGCAAACATCGCTGCGCGAGCAGACCCATACTGCGGACGCTAGCGGTGCGATGCCGGCCACCCGGCTGGACAACAGCGCGGTCGGCGAAGCGAACTCAGCCGGCGAGCAGAATCCGATCGACATCACTGCCAGCACGGAAGCTTCGAAATCCGAAATCCTTGCCGGTGAACGTGTGAAAGCCGCGAGAACGGCCGAAGCGGTCAAGCAGGATGCACCGAAAGTCGACGCCGCCAAATCGACCGAGCCCAAAGAATCCGAGCAAGCGGCCGAGCCCGCCAAGCCGGGCGACGCGCCCGCTGCCGACGTCAAGAAGGATGGTTCACGTTTGCCGGCCGCCGCAAAGCTCGATCAGCCGAAGCGGACCGGCCAGATCTCCGTCCTGATCAGCCGCAAGGATTCCAAGCTTTACGTTCGGCAGAATTTTGCGCCGCTGTTCGAGGTGCCCGTGGTGATCGCGCCTGGCGACCGGCCGCTGGGCACGCATGTGTTCACCGCCCGGGTCGACAAGAGCGATCCCAACCTCCTGCGCTGGTCGGTGGTCTCGTTGCCGACTGCACGCACAGCGGCGCGGCTCGAGGAAGATGCCTATCCGGGACGGCGCCGCCGCGGCGCGACGGCCTCCGCCGAGGTCAAGCCGCAGCCGCTCGCGAGCAGCCCGGCAGAAGCGCTCGACCGCATCACCATCCCGCAGGACGCGATGGCGCGCGTCAACGAGGCGCTGACCACGGGCGGCTCGATCATCGTTTCCGACCAGGGCATCAACCAGGGCGAGACCGGCGAAGGCACGGACTTCATCATCCCGCTGCGCTGAACGTCTTGGCTGGGAGCGCAGACCAGCTCCGGCCTTCTCCAGCACAATAAATTGAGGCTCTCTCCTCCGTCATTCCGGGATGCGCCGAAGGCGCAGACCCGGAATCCATCGGGCCACAACACGTGCGGATGAATGGATTCTCTGATGTGCAATTGCACATCATAGCTCGCGCTTCGCGCGCCCCGGAATGACACGCAAATCGACGCCGCAAGCACGGCTTCGCCTCTCCGCCGTAACGTCTTGTTGAAAGCCCCGCTCCACCCGGCCGGGTTATTGTTCACCGAATCTTCACGCTGAAGGGGAATGGCCATGATCAGCCGCAGGATTTTTGTCGCGGGTGCGGTGGCGGTATTGGCCGGACCTTTGTACTCCCGGAGCTTGCGAGCGGAGCCGGCGATGAGCCGGGTCACCGCTTATGCCTTCTCGTTTCCGGCGCTGGAGGGCGGTGACATCCGGCTTGCCGAGCATGCTGGCCGTCCGCTCCTGATCGTCAACACCGCCTCGCTCTGTGGCTTCACCCCGCAATATGCGGGGCTGCAGGCGCTGTGGACGGAGTTCCGCGACCGTGGCCTGGTCATCATCGGCGTCCCCTCCAACGATTTCGGGAGCCAGGAGCCCGGCGGCGCCACCGAAATCGCCGAGACCGCGCATCACCAATATGGCGTCACCTTCCCAATGGCGGCCAAGGCCGTCGTGAAAGGCCCCAATGCGCATCCCTTCTACAGATGGGCTGCCGAGGCGCGTCCGAAGGATGTCCCGCGCTGGAACTTTCACAAATATCTGATCGGCCGCGACGGCTACATCGCCGACGTCTTCCCTGAACAGGTTGCGCCGGAGGACACGAGGGTCAAGACCACCATCGCCCGGGCGCTGGCGGCGGCCTGATCCCCTGCAATTTACCTGTGCAGGAAGTCGGCCTCCGTTGCATTGGCGGGGTGTGACCATCTAGGCTACTATTAGTTGGGGTGGGCGGCAGTTCGAGCGGGCTTTGGATACCTCCACCCGCACGATAGCTCTAGGGAACACAGCCATGCGCATTGCGGCAGGTCTGATTTTGGCGGGCGCAGTTTCGCTGCTCTCGTCCACCGCGGTTTGGTCGCAGACTCCCCCAACGGTCAAAGGTGCTCCCGTCGCCAAAGGCGCGAACGCCGCTCCGGCGCCCGCGCAGCCGGCGGCCACTCCGCAGGCAGCGCCTGCGCCGGTTCCTGCGGCCGCCCCCGCACAGCCACCGCAGCCAGCACGCGCCGCTTGCAACAATCCGAACGCGCTCGGCGTCGGCCGCACGGTCGAGATCGACACGACAGGCGGACCCGGCTTCGGCTTCGAGCATTTCAAGCAGCTCGACTTCCTGCGCGACCACGAGGTGGTCCTCACCTTCGACGACGGCCCGTGGCCGAACAACACGCCCGCCGTGCTGAAGGCGCTGGCGGACGAATGCACCACCGGCATCTTCTTCCCGATCGGCAAGCACGCGACCTACCATCCCGAGATCCTCAAGCAGGTTTACAACGCCGGCCACACCGTCGGCGCGCACACCTGGTCGCATGCCAACCTGAACAACAAGAAGCTGACTGAAGACCAGCGCAAGGACGAGATCGAGAAGGGCTTCGCCGCGGTCAAATGGGCGCTCGGCGTCTCGCCTTCACCGTTCTTCCGCTTCCCGGCGCTGCAGCATCCGCCCGAAATGGTGACCTATCTCGGCACCCGCAACGTCGCCATCTTCTCCTGCGACCTCGACTCGTTCGACTTCAAGGCGAGCAAGCCGCAGACGGTGATCGACACCGTGATGAAGAAGGTCGACAAGCTCGGCAAGGGCATCATCCTGATGCACGACTTCCAGAAGCACACCGCCGAAGCCCTGCCCGAATTGTTGAGCCGGCTGAAGGCCGGCGGCTACAAGGTCGTCGCAATGCGCGCCAAATCCCCGGTGCAGGTGCTGCCGAAATATGAGGAAGAGCTGGCCAAGGACGCCAAGCTGCCGACGGTGAGCGCACGGCCGGTCAACAGCGTCGTGACGACGGTCAACGAATAGCCTCCCGAGTCGTCGTGCCGGCGTTGCGTTTCGAAGGCTATGTGATTGTCTCCGCCGATGGCCGGCTGGCGAACGCAAATAATGTGATGCCGAACGAATTGAAGTTCGAGGGCGACAAGAAGTTCTTCTCCGCCGCCCTCGACCGTGCCGACTTGATCGTGCATGGCCGCAATTCCTACGAAGACCAGCCGAACTCGCCACAGCGAAAACGCATCATCGTGACGCGCAAGGTGCCCGCCATCGCGGCCGATCCCGCGAATCCGAAAGCTACGCTCTGGAATCCCGCCGGCGCCTCGTTCGAGACGGCGAGCGCGCAAGCGGGTGTCACTTCCGGCACTGTCGCGATCATCGGCGGTCCTTCAGTGTTCGATATGTTCATGGACCGCTACGACACGTTCTGGCTGTCGCAGGCGCCGCGGGTGAACCTGCCGGACGGGGAGCCGTGCTTTCCCGGTGTCCCTGCCCGCTCGCCGCAGCAGATCCTTGCATCCCACGGATTGAAGCCGGGCGAGCCGCAAATCCTCGATGCCAACCAAGGCGTCACCGTCACGCCGTGGCGGCGCGACACAGCGTGAGGCTGCCGTAGCCCGGGTGGAAGCGCCAGCGTAACCCGGGGCCGCTCGCAAATACGGATACCGCCATCCCGGGTTACGCGTTCCGCTCCACCCGGGCTACAAGTCTCTCACGCATCGCCGTAAGCTGCCTCAGTGCTCCGCGGCGTGCGGCCGTAGCCGGCGAGGATGAACAGCGCGCCGATGATCGACAGGTTCTTCAGCGCCTCCATCAGCGTGTGGGCGTTGTCAGGCGCCGGCTGATTCCAGAAATCGTGGAAGTAGAAGGTCGCGCCGACCACGAGGATGATGAGCAGGATCGAGAAGAATCGCACCAGCCAGTTCAATGCGATCATCAGGCCGGCGATAACTTCGAACACGCCGACCGAAATCGCGATCAACTGCATGATCGGCATTGCCGCCAAGGTTTCAAGCTGGTGCGCATAGGGCGCTGCAATCTCGGGAATGGTGATCTTGGCTGCGAAGGAATCCGCGGTCGCCTGGATCGCCAACAGCTTGGTTGCTCCCGAATAGATGAACAGGACGGCGAACAAAACTCGTCCGAAAGCAATGAACCCCGGCATGGTCGTCCCCATTGATCGCAGTCGTGAACCGAGCCCGGAACGATTATGGTCGTTCCGCCTGCCGCGAGCAATTCGAATTCGTCTCCGCCAAGATCATGATCCGATGAATCGGATCATGATCTCATCTTCTTGTTTGAGCAGGAGCTTTTCGGATCATGCTCTAGCCGAACAAGGTCGGCTGCGCGCGGCCCGCACGCTCCTGCGCCTCGACCGCGGCGACCGCCGTCATGTTGAGGACACCGCGCGCCGTCACCGACGGCGTGAGGATATGCGCCGGCCGCGCCGGGCCGATCAGGATCGGGCCGACGGGAAGCGCGTCTCCCAGCGACTTGATCATCTGGTAGGCGATGTTGGCCGCATCGAGATTCGGCATGATCAGGATGTTGGCCTCGCCTTCCAGCTTCGATCCCGGCAGCACCAGGTCGCGCACGGCCTTGGACAGCGCGGTGTCGCCCTGCATCTCGCCGTCGGCCTCGATCTCCGGATGCTTTTCTTTAAGGAGCTGCGTGGCGCGCCGCATCTTGCGCGAGGATTCGGTGTCGTAGCTGCCGAAATCCGAATGCGACACGAACGCGACCCTAGGCTTGAAGTTGAAGCGCTGGACGTGGATCGCTGCGAGCGAGGCCATCTCCGACAGCTCTTCCGGGCTGGGATTCGGCCGTACCTGCGTATCGGCAATGAAATAGGCGCCCTTGGTCGAGATCATCAGCGCCAGCGCCGCGTAGTCGCTGACCCCGGGCAGGAAGCCGATGATCTCGCGCACGTGGCGCAGATGGCTCATGTAGCGGCCCTCGACGCCGCACAGCATGGCATCCGCCTCGCCGCGCACCACCGCCAGCGCCGCGATGACAGTGTTGTTTGTGCGCACCACCGTACGCGCCGCATCCGGCGTCACGCCGCGCCGGCCGGCGACCTCGATATAGGACTGCACATAGGAGCGATAGCGCGGATCGTCCTCGGGGTTGACGAGGTCGAAATCCTTGCCGGCCTGGATCGCAAGGCCGAACCGCTTGATGCGGGCTTCGACCACCGAGGGCCGCCCGACCAGGATCGGCCGCGCCAGCTTCTCTTCCAGCACCACTTGCGTGGCGCGCAGCACGCGCTCGTCCTCGCCTTCGGCGTAGATCACGCGCACCGGCTGCGTCTTGGCCTTGGCGAACATCGGCTTCATGACGAGGCCGGAGCGGAAGGCGAAGCGCTCGAGCAGCGCGGTGTATTCGTCGAAATTCTTGATCGGCCGTGTCGCTACGCCCGATTCCATCGCCGCCCTTGCCACCGCCGGCGCAATGCGCAGGATCAGGCGCGGGTCGAAGGGGCTTGGGATCAGCGAGCCGGGCCCGAAACCCTGCGTCTCACCGGTGTCGTAGCGCGACGCGACCGCATCCGAGGGCGGATCGCGCGCGAGCTGCGCGATCGCGTCGACCGCCGCATGCTTCATCGCCTCGTTGATCGCGGTTGCGCCGACGTCGAGCGCGCCGCGGAAGATGAAGGGAAAGCACAGGACGTTGTTGACCTGGTTCGGGAAGTCCGAACGTCCCGTGCAGATCATGGCGTCGGGGCGCGCCTTCCGCGCCTCGTCCGGCATGATCTCCGGCACCGGGTTGGCGAGCGCCATGATCAGCGGGTTCTCCGCCATCTGCTTTGCCATTTCCGGCTTCAGCACATTCGGCGCCGAGAGGCCGAGGAAGATGTCGGCGCCGCCGATCACGTCGGCCAGCACCCGCGCATCCGTGTTCTGCGCGTAGACCGCCTTCCAGCGGTCCATCGAGGTGTTGCGGCCCTCATGGACGACGCCGTCAATGTCGCAGACCCAGATGTTCTTGCGCTGCGCCCCCATCGACACCAGCAGATTGAGGCAAGCGATCGCAGCCGCGCCTGCACCGGAGCAGACGATCTTCACCTCGGACAGCTTCTTGCCGTTCAGCAGCAGCGCGTTGACGATCGCAGCCCCGACGATGATCGCGGTGCCGTGCTGGTCGTCATGGAAGACCGGGATCTTCATCCGCTCCTTGAGCTGCGCCTCGATCTCGAAACACTCGGGGCCGCGGATGTCCTCCAGATTGATGCCGCCGAAGGTCGGCTCCAGCGCCGCCACCGTCTCGACCACGCGCTCGATCGTGTCGGCCTTGATCTCGATGTCGAACACGTCGATGCCGGCGAATTTCTTGAACAGCACCGCCTTGCCTTCCATCACCGGCTTCGAGGCCAGCGGGCCGATATTGCCGAGCCCAAGCACCGCGGTACCGTTGCTGACCACCGCGACCAGGTTCGCGCGCGCCGTCAGCGAGGCCGCCTCGGCGGGGTTTTTTGCGATCTCGGTGCAGGCGGCGGCGACGCCGGGCGAATAGGCGAGCGCCAGGTCGCGCTGGTTGGCGAGCGGCTTGATCGCCTGTATTTCGAGTTTGCCCGGTCGCGGCAGCCGGTGATAGGCCAGCGCCGCCGAATGGAGATCTTCAGAAGAGGATGACATCGTACTCTCGCGTTTCCGGCCTCAAGCTCTTATTCTATGCAAGTCTTGTTCTATGCAGTCTAACAAGGCCAGTTGTCCGGCAGATGGAGCCGGATGTGAAGCACGCCGGGCCCCCTCGATGCAACATCGGATCGCACTCCCGTCAACAGCCGCCCGCCTGCGCAATATTTGAGGCCATACCGCCCTTTCCTTCTCCGGTCATCCCCTTGAGAACATGGCAGTTTGTCCCCGGGATGATCGGTAATTCGGAGCTGACCGGATGATACGGATTTTGATCGGCCTGATCGCCGCGGTCGTGGTCGCCGCCGCCGGCCTGCTCGGCTTCAATCTCTACGTGCAGCATCGCATGACCAGCGGCATCGAGGCCGCCTTCGCGCAGGTCCGCGCCGCCGGCGGCAAGGCCAGTCATGGCAAGGTGACGGTGGATATGCTGGCGCGCACCGTCACGGTCGTCGACATCGTGGGCGAATCAGCGGCGCAGCCACCGGCGCGCTTAAGGATCGCGAGCCTGACCGCCACCGGCGTCCGCCAGCCCGACCGGACCCGCGTCTCCGCGGAGAGCATCGAGCTGGCCGATATCGAGCTGGCAACCGAGGTGACCGACAAGATGCCGGTCAAGGTGACCTACAAGGTGCCGCGCTTCACGGTGAAGGACTATTCCGGCCCCTCCAACTCGGCGCAACTGCCGGCCTCGGAATCCCTGCTCGACATCTATCGCTTTGCGCTCCAGCAGTTCACTGCGGTTGCGGCCTCATCGGTCACGATCCCGTCGGTGACCGGCACGATCAATGGCGGCGCGGCGACGCCTGATGGTGGCGAGTTCGCCTATTCGGGCGTTGCGCTGCAAGACATCAGGGATGGCAAGGTCGCCAGCACCAAGGCGGACAGCTTCACCTTCACGTTGAACACGCCGCAGGCGGGCAAGCGCGCGAAACTGACCGGCACTCTCTCCAATCTCGTCGCCCATGATTTCGACGCCGCTGCGGCCGGCACCGTGCTCGATCCCGGGAGGTCGAACGACGACAGCTATCACCGCATCTACCGGGAAGTCTCGGCCGGCCCCTATGTGCTGGCCACCGACCAGGGCATGCGGGCGCAGATCGACAGCATCACGGTCGACGATATCGCCGTGCGGCCGTCAAAGCTGCAACTGGCGGCGATCCTCGCGCTGATGCCGCAGCCCGGAGCCGGCCCTCCGACCCAGGCTCAGGCGCGCCAGATCATGGCGAAGATGGCTGACGTCTATGAGGGCATCCGCATCGGCAATGCGGAATTGCGCGGACACACGATGCTGACGCCGCAGGGGCCTTTCAAGCTGGCGGCGATCCGCGCCAATCTGGAAAACGGCCGCGGCCAATTGGCGCTTGAGGGCCTGGACGTCGAGACGCCAAAGGGGCCGTTCAGGTTCGACCGTCTTGCGCTGAATTCCTTCGACATCCCGCAATTGATGCGCTTCGCGGCGCGCGCCAACGCCGAGCCAAGGACCACGCCGGATGAAATTTTCGGTCTGTTCAGGGTGCTCGAAGGCATCGAGGTCAAGGGCGCGGCCACGCCCTTCCGCGACACCGACAAGCTCGTCAATATCGACACCATCAGCCTGAGCTGGGGCCAGTTCGTCGGCCCCGTCCCAAGCAAGGCGCATCTGGTGGCGAAGCTGAACGTGCCCGTAGACGCGACCGATCCGGCGATGCAGCCGCTTGTGGCGGCCGGCATCGACCGGGCGGCCATCGCCCTGGATCTCGGCGCGGGCTGGACCGAACAGTCCGGCGCCTTCGTGCTCGCGCCCGCAAGCCTCGAGATCGGCAACCTGCTGAAGGCGTCCGCCCGCGTTGCGCTCGCCAATGTGCCGCGAGCCGTGTTCTCCACCGATCCGATGCAAGCAGCGAGCCTCGCCGGCCAGATTGAGGCCGGAGCCATCGAGCTCAGCTTGCGCGACGGTGGCTGCGTCGATCTGATCGTCGCGCAATATGCCCGAGCTCAGAATGTCAGTCGCGAGGCGGCGAGAGGTGCCATCATCGACCAGATCAAGGCGTTTGGCCAAGCCGTCGCCGCCAATCCCGATGCCGCCGCCGCGGTGGACGCCGTGGTCCGCTTTGTCGAGAGTCCCGGACAAACGCTGATCATCAAGCTGACGCCCCGCGGCAAGGTGCCGGGGCTTCAGCTCGTTCAGCTCCTCAAGACCGACCCGCTGATCGCGCTCGCGCAATTCCAGGTCGAGGCCTCGACGGGACTCTGAGCATCACTTATTGGGCAAATTCACCCTGATGTGAAGCTCGCGGAGCTGCTTCGTCGTGGCTTCCGACGGCGCGCCCATCAGGAGATCGACGGCCTGCTGGTTCATCGGAAACAGCGAAATCTCGCGCAGGTTCGTGGTGCCGCAGAGCAGCATCACGATGCGATCGAGCCCCGCCGCCATGCCGCCATGCGGCGGCGCGCCGTACTGGAACGCGCGGTACATGCCGCCGAAACGCTCGACCACGTCCTCTTCGCCATAGCCCGCGATCTGGAACGCCTTCACCATCGCTTCCGGCTTGTGGTTGCGGATGCCGCCGGAGGCGATCTCATAGCCGTTGCAGGCGATGTCGTACTGGAAGGCCTTGATGGTCAGCGGATCCTGCGTCTGCAGCGCTTCCAATCCGCCCTGGGGCATCGAGAACGGGTTGTGCGAGAAGTCGACCTTCTTGTCTTCCTCGTTGTACTCATACATCGGGAAGTCGACGATCCAGGCGAGCTCGAACCGGTCCTTGTCGATCAGGTTCAATTCCTCGCCGAGCTTGGTGCGCGCGAGGCCGGCGAACTTCCAGAACTTGTCGGGCTCCCCGGCGACGAAGAATGCCGCGTCGCCTTCCTGCAGGCCGAGCTGCTCACGGACCGCAGCGGTCCGTTCGGGACCGATGTTGTTCGCAAGCGGGCCCGCGCCCTCGCCGCCTTCGCGCCAGAAGATGTAGCCGAGGCCCGGCTGGCCCTCGCCCTGCGCCCAGGAGTTCATGCGGTCGGCGAACGCGCGGCTGCCGCCGCCCTTGGCCGGGATCGCCCACACCTGGTTCTTCGAGTCTTCCAGCATCCGCGCGAACACCTTGAAGCCGGAGCCGCGGAAATGCTCTGAGACCTCCTGCATGATGATCGGGTTGCGCAAATCGGGCTTGTCGGTGCCGTATTTGCGGATCGCGTCAGCAAATGGAATCCGCGGCCAGTTCTTGGTGACCGGCTTGCCCTTGGCGAAGTCCTCGAACACGCCCGTGATGACCGGCTCCATCGCCGCAAATACGTCGTCCTGAGTCACAAAACTCATTTCGACGTCGAGCTGGTAGAACTCGCCGGGCAGGCGGTCGGCGCGCGGGTCCTCGTCGCGGAAGCAGGGCGCGATCTGGAAGTAGCGATCGAAGCCCGACATCATGATCAATTGCTTGTACTGCTGCGGTGCCTGCGGCAGCGCGTAGAACTTGCCGGGATGGATACGCGAGGGCACCAGGAAGTCGCGCGCGCCCTCCGGCGAGGATGCGGTGAGGATCGGCGTCTGGAATTCGAAGAACCCCTGCTCCTTCATCCGCTTGCGCATGGAATCGACGATCGCGCCGCGGGTCATGATGTTCTGGTGCAGCTTCTCGCGACGCAGGTCGAGGAAACGGTACTTAAGCCTTATGTCTTCAGGATATTCCTGTTCGCCGAACACCGGCAGCGGCAGCTCGGCGGCGGGGCCGAGCACCTCGATCTCGCTGACATAGATCTCGACCTGCCCGGTCGGAAGTTCCGGGTTGTCGGTGCCTTCGGGGCGGCGGCGGACCTTGCCGTCCATCCGCACCACCCATTCCGAGCGCAGCTTTTCGGCATCGTGGAACGCCGCCGAATCCGGGTCCGCCACGCATTGCGTGATGCCGTAATGATCGCGTAGGTCGATGAACAGCACGCCGCCATGGTCGCGAACGCGATGAACCCAGCCGGAAAGGCGGACCGTCTCGCCGATGTGGCTCTCGCGGAGCGCGCCGCATGTATGTGACCGGTAGCGATGCATGGACTTCCCAAACAGATGTCGGAGGGTTCGAATCGGGCGACCAGCGGCCTGCCCGAATTTGGGGGTCGGTTTACCCGAGGCCGCGAGGTGCGGCAACCAAGGGAACGCCTTGATTTGCGCCCGAACCGGACATTTTCGGCCCCGATGGCGCGAAGTGTTTGCCTAATCGGGGCCCGAGCCTATCTTTACACTATGACGGTGCATTTCCCCTTCCAGAACTCCTATGCGGCACTGCCGGCGAACTTTTTCGCCCGTGTCGCGCCGACCCCGGTTGCCGCCCCGCGCCTGATCAAGCTCAACCGGCCGCTCGCGGTTCAACTCGGGCTCGATCCGGACCTTCTGGACACCCCGGAAGGGGCGGAAATCCTCGCCGGCAAGCGCCTGCCCGAGGGCGCCGACCCCATCGCGATGGCCTATGCCGGCCACCAGTTCGGCCAGTTCGTTCCGCAACTTGGCGACGGCCGTGCCATCCTGCTCGGCGAGGTCATTGACCGGGACGGCGTCCGCCGCGACATCCAGCTCAAGGGTTCCGGCCCGACCCCGTTCTCACGCCGCGGCGATGGCCGCGCCGCGCTCGGCCCGGTCCTGCGCGAATACATCGTCAGCGAAGCGATGTTCGCATTGGGCATTCCCACGACGCGTTCGCTCGCGGCCGTCATCACCGGCGAGCATGTGATCCGCGAGACCGCGCTTCCCGGCGCGGTGCTGACACGTGTGGCGGCGAGCCATGTGCGCGTCGGCACCTTCCAGTTCTTCGCCGCCCGCGGCGACACCGATGGCGTGCGTGCCCTCGCCGATCACGTGATCAACAGGCATTATCCTGAAGTGGCAAAGTCGGATCGTCCGTATCACGCTTTGCTCGAAGGCGTCGTCGCCCGCCAGGCCGAGCTCGTCGCGCGCTGGCTCCTGGTCGGCTTCATCCACGGCGTGATGAACACCGACAACACCTCGATCTCGGGCGAGACCATCGACTACGGCCCCTGCGCCTTCATGGACGACTACAACCCCGCGCAAGTCTACTCTTCAATCGACGAGATGGGCCGGTACGCCTATGGCAACCAGCCGCGGATCGCGCTGTGGAATCTGACGCGATTGGCTGAATGCCTGCTGCCGCTGTTCTCCGACGACCAGGAGAAGGCGATCGAACAGGCGCAATTCATCCTCGGCGATTTCTCCGAGAAGTTCAGCGCCGCCTATGCAGCGGGTCTGCGTCGGAAGATCGGCCTGTTTAGCGAACGCGACGGCGATGAGGCGCTGATCGAGGGTCTCCTGGATGCCATGGCGAAAAACCAGGCCGACTTCACCCTCACCTTCCGCCGCCTCGGCGATGCAGCCCTGGATGCATCGGCCGACGAGAACGTCCGCGCCCAGTTCATGGATCCGCAGGCCTTCGACGAATGGGCCACGCGCTGGCGGGAACGCCTTGCCCTCGAGCCACAAACGCCGTCCGAGCGCCACTCGGCCATGTGCGTCGTCAACCCCGCCTTCATCCCGCGCAACCACCGCGTCGAAGCAGTGATTGCGGCGGCGACGAACGATGACAACTACGCGCCGTTCGAGGAACTGTTGACGGTGCTGTCAAAACCCTACGACGACCAGCCGCAATACGCAGCTTACGCCGAGCCGCCGCTGCCGGATCAGCGCGTGCTGCAGACATTTTGCGGGACGTGAGCCGACCTCCCCGTCATTCCGGGGCGATGCGCAAGCATCGAGCCCGGAATCCATTTCGCCGCCAGCGCAGGCGGTCCAATGGATTCCGGGCCTGCGCCTTACGGCGCATCCCGGAATGACGCGCTAAGCTTGCCTGCCTTCCTTAGCAACAATTCGCCGCTCCCGTCGTTGGCCCGACACCCATCAGCGATGGAGCATGGCATGAACGAGCGCAATCGCGATCCGGGAACTCCGATAAAGCGCGTCGAGCCGAACGGCGTCGAGCCTGAGTTCTCCGAGGATGATCTTCAACGACAGCAATTCGGTCCGCGCGGAGTGCCCGGGCAACCGGACCCGGCAAGGATGACGCCGCAACGGGCCAAGAAGACACCAAAGAATGCCAATCCGGGCGGACATACCGCCTGAGTGTTGGGAGACCGCGTATGTTGGACACCCTGTCACTGGCAGAAAATGTAGAGCATAACCTCGGCGATCGCGGCTACTTCGTCGCGCCGCTCGATGACCTCGTGACATGGGCGCGATCGGGTTCGCTGATGTGGATGACCTTCGGCCTTGCCTGCTGTGCCATCGAACAGATGCAGGTCTCTATGCCGCGCTATGACATCGAGCGTTTCGGCGCCGCGCCACGCGCCTCACCGCGACAGTCCGATGTGATGATCGTCTCGGGAACCCTCTGCAACAAGATGGCTCCCGCCTTGCGCAAGGTCTACGACCAGATGCCGGAGCCGCGCTATGTGATCTCGATGGGCTCCTGCGCCAATGGCGGTGGCTACTATCACTATTCCTATTCAGTCGTGCGCGGCTGCGACCGCATCGTCCCGGTAGACATCTACGTCCCCGGTTGTCCGCCAACCGCAGAGGCCCTGCTCTACGGCATCATGCTGTTGCAGAAGAAAATCCGTCGCACCGGCACCATCGAACGATGATAATCGCGGTAGGATCGGTAGAGCGAAAGCGAAACCCATCGCGATGAGCAAGCCGCGAATGATGGGTTTCGCTTCGCTCTACCCATCCTACGGATTTCGCTCCACTCAATCTTACGAAGATTTAAGGTGGGGCCCGGTGTGCCTAGGAGGCCGAGCCCCATAACCTCAACAACCTGGCCGTCAAGCTGTTCGGCTACATTGATATCCTAGTGCCGCTGGCCCACCTCGTATTGATCTGCCGCAACTGCGGCGCGCGTTTCATCGCGGGGTGAATTGGGAGAGATCGTCGATCCCGGTTTGTCGTTCCAGATCAGCCACCCGCTTTGTCATCATCTCGAACCCGTCGTCGCCAAAGAGCTGATGTTCCTTTCGCTCGAAATCCTCGGCCATTGCATCGAACCCATGCGCGGAAACCAGGCTCCTCAGCATCGGGAACAGCTCGGTGTCTTCGCGCGCTGCGTGGGGACGATACATCGCGATGAAGGCGCGAACCGAGTCGGTAAGCTGTCGCCGGTCCTCGCCATCCTGCCGACTGCCCGGTGCCGTTCGGAGGATCGTCTCGGTCACACCCCGCCCGGCCTTGTGCTGGATCAGCAGCGTGTCGACGAGATCGACCATCTTTCCGGCTTTCTTGAAGCGTGGAAAGACCGCGTGCTCCTCCGACTCCTCGTGATAGTTGTGGATGAAGTCGCGCACGATCTCGGCAGCGCGCGTCATGACCGAGGGGTCGAAATCCTCCTTAGCGGCAAACTTGCGGAGCCCCGCTTCGTAGACCAGAAGCACCCGATCGAGCACGCCGTGCTCGCGCATCAAATCTTCCGGCGGCGTGACCTCTGTCTTCTCCTTTTCCTCCTTGGACCGCGCTACAGCGAGTGACGGCGGGATCAGTCCCGCGGTCGCGATGATTCCCGTCACGGCAGTCCCCGTGATCAGAGCGCGTTTCCTGATATCGACATCCCGGTTCATCTCACAGGCTCCTCACAGGGATGATGCCCGCCGTCATCCTGCTCTAGCGCCAAGCCGCTTCGTTCTTCTGCTCGTAATCCGTGAACGCTTTCTCCAGCCCGCCGATCACCTCGGCTGAGGTCTCGAACATGGCCTTGAGCTGTGGTTCATCGACCTTCGCGATGTCCTCGCGAAGGTGGGTTTTTATGTCGTGTAACGCCTTTCGCATTTTCTGCGTATGATGGCGGGGATCCCGTTCGGCGGCACTTGCCATGACCAGTCTCCTGCGTGCTGAGTTGTGATAGCCCGACGCACTCGATGGACGGGCGTCACGGTTGGCGCGCTAACAGTTCAAGAGAACTGCGGTTCCTGCATCGATCCCGGCGCGGGAACTTGTCTGATGGGAATTCTGGACGATGAACATTGAGCGGACTTCAGACAGCGAGGCCAAACCTCCGCGCGCGGGCTCGCCGCTCGAAGTGCTTCTGGTCTTCCTCAAGCTCGGGCTGACGTCGTTCGGCGGCCCGATCGCCCATATCGGCTATTTCCGTAGCGAATTCGTCGAGCGCCGCAAATGGCTCGACGAACAATCCTATGCGGACCTCGTGGCGCTCTGCCAATTCCTGCCCGGTCCGGCGAGCAGCCAGGTCGGATTTTCGCTCGGATTGATGCGCGCAGGTTATCGCGGCGCGCTGGCGGCATGGACGGGTTTCACGCTGCCATCGGCCGTCGCGCTCCTGCTGTTTGCCTATGGCGCCAGCGCATTGAGCGGACCGGTCGGAACGGGGCTGGTGCACGGCCTCAAACTCGTGGCGGTCGCGATCGTAGCTCAAGCGGTATGGGGCATGGCGCGGACCCTATGCCCCGACCGCGAGCGCGCCTCGATCGCGACGGTCGCCGCACTCATCATCCTGTTCAGCACATCATCGGTAGCGCAGATCGGCGCGATCCTGCTCGGCGGCATCGCCGGACTATGGCTCTGCCGCGCCGCGCAGCCGAGCGGAGAAAGCCATTTCGCCGTGCCGGTGTCGCGCGCCGCCGCTCTCGTCGCACTGGCGGCGTTCCTGATCCTGCTCGTCGGCCTGCCGGTCCTGGCACGGCTGTGGCCGTACGCGGGCATTGCCTTGTTCGACGCCTTCTATCGCTCCGGCGCGCTCGTGTTTGGCGGCGGCCATGTCGTGCTGCCGCTGCTGCGCGAGGCCGTGGTGACGCCGGGCTGGGTCGGCGACGACGTATTCCTGACCGGCTATGGCGCCGCCCAGGCCGTCCCCGGACCGCTCTTCACCTTCGCCGCCTATCTCGGCGCCGTCGTCAAAACGTCGTCGCACGGCATCGCCGGAGCCCTCATCGGCTTGTTCGGCATATTCCTTCCGGGCGTCCTGATCCTGCTGGCAGCGCTGCCGTACTGGGACAGCTTTCGCAAACGTGCGGGCGCCCAGGCGATGATGCGCGGCGTGAACGCAGCGGTCGTCGGCATCCTGGGCGCGGCGCTCTACAATCCGGTATGGACCAACACGGTGCAGACGCCCACGGACTTTGCGATTGCCCTCGTCGGATTCGTGCTGCTCATCGCCTGGCGCGCACCGCCGCTCGTGGTCGTCGCCTTCAGCGCCATCGCGGGAATTGGCGCGGCGATCCTGTGACGCTTGACCAGTGTTTTTCCGGATAGGATTTCGGTCGCCTTCGTGTTCTAGGGTGAGGCGTTCATGTAGGCATATTTACGTGCGCCCGGCAGCCAACGCTGTCGGGCTATTCGTTAACCGCAGGATGGGTACTCGAGCCATTCCCTCACCCCTGAGGAGGTTGCGAAGCGACCGTCTCGAAGGGCGAGGCCTCCGGCGGGGCCTCATGGTTCTCAAGGCGATGCGAAGCAGCGTCCGGAGACGCGCGAAGCCTGTCATTCGGGCCGCGCTTTGCGCGGACCCGGTGCGCTCCTCACCGTGAGGGGTGACAGTGCCCGCCTCACCAGCGACCGTCACGCGGCCCCGCCATTAACCCGGCATCCACCATCGCGGCGGCGGACGGCCGGTAACCAAATCCCTTAACAGACCGTCAACCCGATCCCGACAAGTCTTACGACTTTGTTAGGGAGATTGCCGATGGAAGCCTTTGCTCTTGAATTCGTGGGAATGGCGATGGTGGCTCTCTGCCTGGTCGTGCTCGCAATGCCCGCCGCTCGTCGGCCCTCCAGGCACGGTCGTCACGAGTAAGGCGGCGGCCCAACCACCGTTTTCGCGCCCTGCGACGCCCACGCGGCGTCCGCCGCCTGTTCCGCGCGGCCTGACCTGAGCCTATGCAGGGCCAGAATTGCAGCCAAGCCCCTTGACATACCTGCGCTTTCGGCAGAACGCGTGTCGGAAGCGTCATGGACTGTTCATGGATCTGATTAACACCACCTGGGAACTGCAGGCGGCCTGCGACCGCTTGGCCGCCCACCCCGTTATCACCGTCGACACCGAGTTCCTGCGGGAAACGACCTACTACCCCCTGCTCTGCGTGCTGCAAATGGCGAGCCCGGACGAGGCCGTCGTGATCGACGCGCTCGCTCCCGACATCGACCTCACACCGTTCTTCAAGTTGATGGCCAACGAGCAGGTGCTGAAGGTATTCCACGCCGCCCGGCAGGACATCGAGATCGTCTGGCACCGCGCCAACACCATCCCGCACCCGATCTTCGACACGCAGGTTGCGGCCATGGTGCTCGGCTATGGTGACAGCATCGCCTATGACCAGCTCGTCGAGCGCATCACCGGCCATCGGCCGGACAAGACCCACCGCTTCACCGACTGGTCGCGTCGGCCGCTCAGCGCCGAGCAGACCCAATACGCGGTCTCCGACGTCACGCATTTGCGCGATGTCTTCAGCGCGCTCGATGCCGACCTGAAGAAGCGCGGCCGCAACGACTGGGTCAGCGAGGAGATGGAGATCCTGACCTCGCCCCGCACCTACGACTTCCATCCAGAGCGCGCCTGGGAGCGGCTGAAAACCAGGGTGCGGAAGCCGCGCGAGCTCGCGGTGCTGATCGAGGTCGCCGCATGGCGCGAGCAGGAGGCGCAGAGTCGCGACGTGCCGCGTTCGCGCGTGCTGAAGGACGAGGCGGTGGGCGATATCGCAACGCATGCGCCGACGTCGCTGGAGAAGCTTGCCAACCTACGCTCGCTGCCGAAAGGATTTGAGCGCTCGAAATGGGGCACGGACATCATTGCCGCCGTGCAGCGCGGGCTCGCCCGGGATTTCGCCAAGCTGCCGAAGATCGAGAAGCCGCGCAACAATTCCAACGGTGCGGCGATCGTCGAACTGTTGAAGGTGCTGCTCAGGATGACGTCCGAGCGGCACGCAGTCGCAAGCAAGGTGATCGCGACCGTCGACGATCTCGAGCAGATCGCCGCCGACGATCATGCCGACGTCGCCGCCCTGCACGGCTGGCGCCGCGAATTATTCGGCGAAGCGGCGCTCAAGCTCAAGCACGGCCGGCTGGCGCTTGCGATCGACAAGGGACGCGTGGTCAAGGTGGAACGCGCCAAGGAGTAGCCGGGTAGTTATCGCCGTGCGCAAACCCAGCGGACTTGTGTTGAAATTCCAGGTCGCAAGCAACACTTTGTGCACTTTCATCCCATAGGTTGCGGCATCATCCCTTTACACGGGACAAGAAACGTATGCCGCATGATCTGGTCGGCAGCGCTGCGCCCATGCAGCGCAAGAAACTTGAAGACGCGCTTCGCCCTGAGTGGGGAGATTTGCGGGTGTTCCTGCTCTGCGCACGGAGCCGCAGCTTCAGCCGCGCCGCCGACGTCCTCGGCGTGCCGGCAACCGCAATGATGCGCAAGATCGACAAGCTCGAGGACGATCTCGGCTGCCAACTGTTTTCGCGCGACGAGGCACAACTGGCGCTGACCGGCGAAGGACGGGCGCTGCTGTTCGATGTGGAACAGATGGAGCGTCTCAGCCTCAACATCGTCAGGCGCGCGCGGGCGCCGGCGGAGGTGAGCGGCACCGTGCGGATCGCGGTGACCGAGGCACCCGGGAACTTCTGGGTGCTGCCGCGGCTGATCACGTTCGAGCGGACCTACCGCAACATCATCGTCGAGCTGCGTTGCGTATCTGACTGCGCTGAAGTTCCGCGGCAGGAGGCGGACATCTCGCTGCAGGTCGAGCGCCCCAGCGATCCCGAACTGATCGCGACGAAGATCGGCCGGTTGCACATCCACGCTTTCGCCTCGAAAGCCTATTGCGATGCCTACGGCCTGCCGACGTCGCTCGACGAGCTAAGACACCATCGCATCGTCAAGCAGGATGGCGTGCCGCATGGCGACGGCACCTACAAGCGGATCCTCGGCGTGGACTCGCTGGAGGGCATCGTCGGCATCTCCACCAATTCCAGCGTGGCCGCGCTCTACGCCGTCGAACAGGGCGCGGGAATCGGCTTCCTGCCGAGCTCGGTGATTGCGCTCGGCGCGCCGCTGGTCGCAGTCGACCTCGGCGTCAACCACCAACTGGATCTATGGCTCTGCTATCATCGTCAGTTCCGCCACTCGGACCGTCACACGCTGATGATCGAATGGCTGAAGAGCATCTTCGATCCCAAGGTCTATGCCTGCTTCCGAGACGAATTCATCCATCCCGACGAATTGACGCCGTTGATGGTGGGATCGCGCGAACATTTCGGATTGCAGAACTACGTGGCTCCAAAGCCTTTCCCGACGGGGGCCACTACCACTTGAACTCGACGCCGAGTGTGCCCTGGTGCGACTGCATCGCGGCGCGGAATTTGCCGTCGTAGTTGAGATAGAGCCGCGCGGCATTGGTCAGGCTGAGCGACGCCGCCGCGCCGGCATCTGCGCCGTATTGGCTTTCGGCAATGCCCTGCAGCGTGATGCTCTGGCTGCCGAGGCTGACGGTGATATCGCCAAAGTTCTGCGCGACATTGTCGACGAACTTGCCATAGGCTGAGAGGTCGAACACCTTCTGGTCGAAGATCCAGTAGTGTCCGACTTCCACCCCGATCATGACCCGCATCCGCTCCACGGTGGCGGCGCTGGCAAAAACGGGATCGAGGCCGCCGAATTCCTGGAACGATCCGGTCCTGACGCGGACATATTCGAGGCTCGCCTTCGGCACGATGCGGCTCTGGTCCTTGTCCCAGTAATAGCTGAGCTCGCTCAGCGCGCCATCGAGCTTGGCGTTGTAACCCGCCGCGGCAAAACCAAGACCGGTATCGCGACTGGAGCGGATGTTGCCGAAGCCGTGCACCACGGCGATCGCCCAGGTCCACGGTCCCTTGTCGACGGTGGCGTGGGCACCGAGCTGGGTCAGGTCGATGGCCGCCGATTGCAGCGCGAGAGGCACTTCGATGTCGGTGCGGCTCTGGTCGACGGAGAAACCGAGATTGACGCCTGGGGCGATCCGCGCACCGATGCCGGCCACCCCGCCCCAGGTCTTGCGGCGGTCGCCGACGAAATCCCCGACGGCGTCGTTGCGCGCGGAGATGCCGTAGCCCTCGAACCAGGTGCGAAAGCGCGGCGCCTCGACGCTCTCGGAGGCACCTCCTCCACCGGGGTTGGTCCGCCATAAGCGGTTGAAGCCACTGGTCGCCTGGTTGCCGATCCGCTCCAGGAAGTTGCTGCCAAGATTGGCTATCGCCGGGCCCGCCGCGAGATCGGCGTTAACGATGCTGGCTCTCGGCGACGGGATCGGCGCCCGACTTACGCTCGGCGTCGGGCTCGGCGCTGGGGGTGGAGTCGGGGTTAGTGTGGGCATCGTCGGCGGCCGCGATTGCGCCTGCGCCGAACCGATCGTGCCGATGGCCAGGCAAAGCGCGGCCGCAAACGCCCATGCAAGGCCGCGGCCCCCTCCGGCGGAGCTTGCTCGCGACGGACGCCACGAGCAGCGCATGTATTTAATTCCCAAACGACGCGAGCCTGAAAAATGCGAAAAAAGCGATCGATATCGGCCGATTTGCCCTTAACTCGCCGGGACCGTCAATCGCGCGGCCCGGCACACTTCGCCCGAAGCCGCAACGTTGTTGTCGATCGGCCACAGGCGTTGCCGCGGAGCACCGATTTTCCGTGGCACACCAAAGGCTTGCTAACCCGCAATTTTCGTGTTGCAATCGCCGGTACAATCGGATTGGGCCGTTCGACTGTGCGTTTCGTGACCTTGAAGTCTAAGAATCGGAATTTGATCAGACTGCCGGAAGCCGGTTTGTGGCGTGGCACGCGCGAAGCGTGGCCGCGTCTTTTTTACGTCTAGACGAGGAGACAGGCGATGCCGAAGGGTACCGTCAAGTGGTTCAACCCGACCAAGGGTTATGGGTTCATCAAGCCGGCCGTCGGCGACAAGGACGTCTTCGTCCATATCTCGGCGGTTGAGCGTGCGGGACTCTCTACGCTCAACGAAAACCAAACGATCGAGTACGACCTGGTGGAGAACCGCGGCAAGGCATCCGCGGAAAACCTCAAGGTCTCCTAGACTCCATCACGATCCACTCAGGCAATCATGATTGCTACCCCCGGCATCACCCCGGGGGGATTTCTTTATGGCGTCAGATGTAGCGTTGCACTATTTCGCCGCGGGCGAAATCAGCGTGCCGGATAGCTTTGCGCTCTCCGCGGTCTTGCAGACATCGCCCTCCAGCCTGAGCCGGCCTGCCGCAAGCAGCCGCAGCGCTTCCGGATAGATCTGGTGCTCGATCTGGATGACGCGGGCCGCCAGCGTCTCCGGCGTATCGTCATCGGCGACCGCCACCGCGCCCTGCACCACGATCGGCCCGGCGTCGGTCTCCGGGATCACGAAATGCACGGTTGCACCCGAGATCTTCACGCCGGCCTTGAGCGCCTGACCATGCGGATCGAGGCCGGGGAAGCACGGCAATAGCGACGGATGGATGTTGAGCATCCTGCCGTACCAGCGCTGCACGAATTCAGCCGTGAACAGCCGCATGAAGCCGCCGAGGCAGATCAGTTCGACGTTCTTCTCGTCGAGCGCACGCTGCAGCATCGCCTCGAAGCCGGCGCGGTCCTTGCCGAACGGCTTGCTCTCGATGACGATGGTCGGAATGCCGCTCGCGCTGGCCTTGGCGAGACCCGCGGCGTCGGCGCGGTTGGAGATCACCACAACGATCTCGGCCGGAAAGCCTTCCGCCTTCGCGGCCTCGATCAGCGCGACCATGTTCGATCCGCGCCCGGAAATCAGGATGGCGACTTTGCGCTTCATTGCGAAAGATCGAGATGGCCGTTGTAGACGACGCGATGATCGCCGGTCGCGTGGATCACCTCACCGAGCAGCGTCACGGTCTCGCCGCTTTCGATGAACACCTCCATGACGCGCTCGACCGCATCCGCTTTCACGATCGCGATCATGCCGATGCCGCAGTTGAAGGTGCGCAGCAGTTCGAGCTCGGCGATGCCGCCCGCTTCCGCCAGCCATTTGAACACCGGCAGCACCGGCAGCCGGGCCAGATCGATACCGACGCCCAGATGCTTCGGCAGCACCCGCGGAATGTTGTCGGTGAAGCCGCCGCCGGTGATGTGGGCGAGCCCCTTGATCGCCCCGGTCTCACGGATCGCGCGCAGGCACGATTTGACATAGAGCTTGGTCGGCGCCAGCAGCGCGCCGCCGAGCGTCATGACCGGCGAGAACGGCGCCGGCGCGTCGAAGCTGACGCGCGACTGCTCGACGATCTTGCGCACCAGCGAAAATCCGTTGGAGTGAACGCCGGAGGAAGCAAGGCCGATCACGGCATCGCCGATGGCGATATCCGGCCGCGGCAAGAGCGTCCCGCGTTCGGCGGCGCCGACTGCAAACCCGGCAAGGTCGTAATCGCCGTCCTTGTAGAGCCCCGGCATCTCCGCGGTCTCGCCGCCGATCAGCGCGCAGCCGGATTCGCGGCAGCCCTCGGCGACACCCGCGACGATCGCGGCGGTCGCCTCCGGGTCGAGCTTGCCGCAGGCAAAATAGTCGAGGAAGAACAGCGGTTCCGCGCCCTGCACCACGAGGTCGTTGACCGACATCGCCACCAGGTCGATGCCGATCCCGTCATGCAGCCCGGTCTCGATCGCGATCTTGACCTTGGTGCCGACGCCATCGGTCGCGGCCACCAGCACGGGATCCTTGAAGCCGGCCGCCTTCAGGTCGAACAGACCCCCGAAGCCGCCGATCTCGGCGTCTGCGCCGGCGCGCGCGGTGGCGCGGACCATCGGCTTGATCAGATCGACCAGCCGGTTGCCGGCATCGATGTCGACGCCGGAATCCGCGTAAGTGAGGCCGTTCTTGCGCTCGGTCATGCAAAATTCCAGTTGAAGACGGCTGGTTACGAGGAATTCCGCCCCCGCGCAATGGCTCGCAAGGCGGCAGGCGGTATACTATGTAGATAACAGCCGGCTCAGCCCCCAAAAGGGCCGAATCTTCCGTGAATTCAGGCCGGTAGCCGGGAAGCGACCGAGTTGAGCATACCCAATATCATCACGCTGGGCCGCATCATTCTGGTGCCGGTCATCGTCTGGGCGATCGTCTCCAGCCAGATGGAAATCGCGTTTGCGATCTTCGTGATTGCCGGCGTCAGCGACGCCGTCGACGGTTTCCTCGCCAAGCGCTTCAACATGACGAGCGAGCTTGGCGCGCTGCTCGATCCGCTGGCCGACAAGGCGCTGCTGGTGTCGATCTACGTCGCGCTCGGGATCTGGGGCGCGGTGCCGCGCTGGCTCGTCATCCTCGTGGTCTCGCGCGACATCATGATCGTAGCGGCTGTGATCGTGTCCTGGCTGTTCGACAAGCCGGTCGAGATAAAACCGCTGATGGTCTCGAAACTTAACACGGGGGCTCAGGTTGCCTTCGCAGCCCTGGTGCTGGCCTCGCTCGGTTTCGGTTTCCAGCCAAGGCCTTACGATCTGATCCTGATGGGATTTGTCACCATCTTTACTTTGGTTTCCGTCTCCCTCTATCTCGTGGAGTGGGTGCGGCACATGAGCACGATCGAAGCGCGTTAGAGCGTAAAGAGCGTTTTCGCGCGAAGTGGGCACCGGTTCGCGTAAAGAAAACGCGTCAAGAGAACGGAAGTCCCGGAGAGTTTGCGTGGCAGGTAGCGTTCACCCTCGTCAGCTTGCGTTGGCGTTGCCGCATGCGGAGAGCCTGACCCGCGACGACTTCCTGGAGGGAACGGCGAATGAGGCCGGCCTTGCTCTGATCGAGAGCTGGCCCGACTGGCCGAACCGCATCATGCTGCTGGTCGGCCCCGAAGGAGCGGGCAAAAGCCACCTCGCCGCGATCTGGGCCGAGCGCGCCGGCGCGCGCTCGACAGCGGCGCACGCACTGTCGGCCGAGACCGTGCCGGCGGACCTTGCGACCGGTGCACTCGTGGTCGAAGACCTGAACCCGCACGGCTTCGATGAGCGCGCGATGTTTCACTTGCTCAATCTTGCCCGCCAGGACGAAGCCTTCGTGCTGATGACCGCTCGCATTCCGCCCTCCGCGTTCGAGATCGAATTGCGCGACCTCCGGTCACGGCTGCGCGCGGTACCGACCGTGTCATTGTTGCCGCCAGACGATCTCTTGTTTCGCGGCCTGATCATCAAATACTGCACGGACCGACAGATGACCGTAGACGAATCACTGGTGAGCTATCTCGCCAGCCGGATCGAGCGTTCCTACGCCGCCGCCCGCCAGGCGGTGGAGCTGCTCGACACCGAGGCGCTGCGGCTCGGCCGGCCGGTGACGCGGGCGCTGGCAGCGGAACTGTGGCGCAACGCCTGATCCCTGTGACTTGACGGCGCGGGCTTCCGGAACGTCAATGTCATCGAAACGTCATCCACTTATCACAGGGTTTGCGTTGCATTTGCTTAAGTGGCTCTGGGCCTGAACTCGAATGGATCGAGAACTTCATGGAATCGGCACAACCTATTGAAGTACAAGAGAAAGAACAGGTTGCTGAAGGGCTACCGGCGATCGCGACGAGCCCCGAGCGCTTCATCAACCGCGAGCTTTCCTGGCTGCATTTCAATCGCCGCGTGCTGGAAGAGGCCGTCAATCCCGGCCACCCCGCGCTCGAGCGGGTGAGATTCCTGTCGATTTCAGCCAATAACCTCGACGAGTTCTTCATGGTCCGCGTCGCCGGTATCAAGGCGCAGGTCCGTGAAGGCATCCCGGAGCGCAGCCCTGACGGGCTGACGCCATCCGAACAGCTCGTCCTGATCAACCAGACCGTCTCCAAGCTCGCCTCCGACCAGCAGGCGATCTGGAGCGACCTGCGCACGATGCTCTCGGAAGTCGGCATCCAGCTCGTCGACGGGCGAGACGCCACCAAGACGGAGCGGGCCTGGATCGAGGATCATTTCCTCCACAGCATCTTCCCGCTGCTGACACCGCTCGCGATCGATCCGGCACATCCCTTCCCGTTCATTCCCAACCTCGGCTTCACGGTGGCGCTGCAATTGTCCCGGATCTCCGACGGCAAGGCGATGAACGCGCTGATCCGCATGCCCGGCAAGATTGACCGCTTCATCCGCATCCCCAGTGAGGGCCGGCTGCGCCTGATCACACTGGAGCAGGCCACCGGCCTCTTCATCGGACGTCTGTTCCCGGGCTACACGGTCATGGGCCAGGGCGCCTTCCGCGTCATCCGCGACTCCGAAATCGAAATCGAAGAAGAAGCCGAAGACCTCGTCCGCACGTTCGAGACCGCGTTGAAGCGACGCCGGCGCGGATCGGTGATCCGGCTGGAGATCGAGGCCAAGATGCCGGAGGAGCTGCGCCTGTTCGTGCAGCACGCACTCAACGCCGCCGACGACGAGGTTTTCCTGGTCGACGGCGTGCTGGCCATGAACGAGCTGTCGCAACTCACCCGGCTCGACCGGCCCGATCTCGAATTCACCCCCTATGTGCCGCGCCATCCGGAACGGGTGCGCGACCATGGCGGCGATATTTTTGCCGCGATCCGCCAGAAGGACCTGATCGTCCACCACCCCTACGAATCCTTCGACGTCGTGGTGCAGTTCCTGCAGCAGGCCGCACGCGATCCCGAGGTCGTCGCCATCAAGCAGACGCTCTATCGCACCTCGCAGAATTCACCGATCGTGCGCGCGCTCGCGGAAGCGGCTGAGGCCGGCAAGTCGGTCACGGCGCTGATCGAGCTGAAGGCCCGCTTCGACGAGGAAGCCAACATCCGCTGGGCGCGCGACCTCGAACGCGCCGGCGTGCAGGTGGTCTACGGCTTCATCGAGCTCAAGACCCACGCCAAATTGTCGATGGTGGTGCGCCGCGAGGGCAGCAATCTTACCACTTACGTCCACACCGGCACCGGCAACTACCATCCGGTGACCGCCCGCATCTACACCGATCTCTCCTACTTCACCTGCGATCCGGTCATCGGCCGCGACGCCGCGCGCGTGTTCAACTACGTCACCGGCTATGCCGAGCCGAGCGACATCGAAAAGATGGCGGTGTCGCCGCTCACGCTGCGCAAGCGCATCATCGAGCACATCCAGGGCGAGATCGGTCACGCGCGTCATGGCCGGCCGGCCGCGATCTGGATGAAGATGAACTCGCTCGTCGACCCCGACATCATCGACGCGCTCTATGAAGCATCGCAGGCGGGAGTGCCGATCGAGCTCGTGGTGCGCGGCATCTGCTGCCTCAGGCCGGGGTTATCAGGACTTTCCGAGAACATCCGCGTCAAATCGGTGATCGGCCGCTTCCTGGAACACGGCCGAATCTATTGCTTCGGCATGGGATATGGGCTGCCCAGCGCGAAAGCGGCTGTGTATATCTCCTCTGCCGACATGATGCCGCGGAACCTCGACCGCCGTGTCGAGGTGCTCTGCCCGCTGCAAAATCCCACGGTGCATCAGCAGGTTCTCGAACAGATCATGGTCGCGAATCTGAAGGATACGGAGCAGAGCTGGCGATTGTTGCCCGATGGATCGTCAACGCGTATGAAGGCCGCGAAAGGCGAAGAGCCTTTCAACCTTCATAATTACTTCATGACGAATCCGAGTCTGTCGGGCCGTGGAAAGTCTCTCAAGGAATCTTCACCGCGCCGTCTCACTCGCCGCAACGAGCGCTAGAGCGTTTTCGAGCGAAGTGGACACCGGTTCGCGTGAAGAAAACGCGTCAAAACAACAATCTAGAGCTTCGGTTCTGATTCAATCAGAACCGAAAATGCTCTAGCCACCACAAGGGGACTTTCCGGTGAAGCGACCGCGCAAGCGCGCTACCAGCGTCGCTGTCATCGATATTGGCTCCAACTCGGTGCGTCTCGTGATCTACGAGTCGCTGTCACGTAACCTCACCACGCTGTTCAACGAGAAGGCGCTGTGCGGTCTCGGCCGCGAGGTGCAGAGCACCGGGCTTCTTGCCGAGGATGCGGTCGCAAAGGCGCTGACGGCGCTGCGGCGGTTTCGCGCGCTGTGCCGGATCCAGAGGGTCGGCCGCGTCTATGCGATCGCGACCGCCGCCTGTCGCGACGCCAGGAACGGTGCCGATTTCATCGCCGAGGCCGAGCGCATCTGCGGAACGCGGATCGAGATTCTATCAGGCCCACGGGAAGCCAAGCTCTCCGCCCTGGGCGTCGTCTCCGGCGTGCACAAGCCCGACGGCATCGTCGGCGATCTCGGCGGCGGCTCGGTCGAACTGATCGACGTCAAGGGCAATCGCGTCCACAGCGGCGTGACGCTGCCGCTCGGCAGCCTCGCGCTGCAGGACCTCTCGCACAAATCGCTGAAACGCGCCGAGCGCATCGTCCGCAACGAACTGTCCGAGGTTCCGCAACTTAAGGCGGGCCGCGGCCGCAATTTCTACGCGGTCGGCGGCACCTGGCGCGCGCTGGCGCGCATTCACATCATCCAGAGCGGCTATCCGCTCAAGGTGATGCACGGCTACTCGATTCCCGCCGCTGACGCGCTCGATTTCGCGCAGCGCTTGCGCCGGCTGGCGGCCGCCAATTTGCTCGCCAATATCGAGGCTGTGGCCGACGCGCGGCGGCCGCTGCTCACCTACGCCGCGCTCGTTCTTGAATACATCATCCGGGTGGCAAAGCCGAAGACGATCGTGTTCTCCACCTTCGGCGTGCGCGAAGGCCTGTTCTACGAAATGCTGCCGCCAGCCGAGCGCGCCAAGGATGGCCTGATCTGCGCAGCGCAGACCATGAACGGCCTGCTCTCGCGATCGGCACGCCACGCGGAGGAACTGATCGCCTGGACCGATCGGCTGGTGCGCGTCGTGAGGCTGCGCGAGACCGACGAGGACCGTAGGCTGCGCCATGCCGCCTGCCTGTTGTCTGATATCGGCTGGCGGGTGCATCCCGATCACCGCGGCGAGGAAACGCTCAGCCTCATCACCAACGGCAATTTCGGCTCGATCACCCATCAGGGCCGCACCTTCGTCGCGCTCTCGGTATTCTACCGCTACGCCGGCCTGAGCTTGGAGAACGAACCGCCGGAAATCGTCCAGGAGATGGTGCCGCACACGATGCTCGAACGCGCGCGCCTGCTTGGCGCCGCGTTTCGCGTCGCGCACCTGATCTCGGCGGCACGGCCCGGCGTGCTGCCGGCAACCCATTTCCGCACCGACGGACGCAAACTCATGCTGGTGTTCGAGCACCGGATGGTCGATCTCGTCGCCGACCGCGTCGGCAGCCGCTTCAAGCAACTGGCGCGTCTGGTCGGACGCACCGGTTCGATCGTACGGCGCTAGCGACTTTCACCTCCCCCGCTTGCTGGCAGGGCTATCGCATATGAAATAGAACTTGGTTGGGAGTTCCTTCGCAGCCCATCCTTCGAGACGCCCGCCTTTGGCGGGCTCCTCAGGTCTGATTTCGCGGCGGAATCTTAGACCCTCATGGTGAGGAGCGCCGCCTGCGGCGCGTCTCGAGACGATGCTGCATCGCTCGGAGAACCATGAGGCCCGCCTCGTTCACGGCCATCAAACAGCTATATGCGATACTCCTGCCCGCGAGCGGGAGAGGGAGCGCAGCATTCATCGCGGATGCAAGTCGACGTAATTTTATACGCTACGCCGCCTTGGCGGCCCGCTCGGCGTGATGCAGCGCGCGCCGGCGCCAGATCGATCCGACGACCAGCACCACGATGACGCCAAGCAGCGCCAGCGCGATCTCGCCGCCATGGCCGCCGCCGGCAAAATGCGGACCGATGCCGAGCGTGCCCAGCCAGGAATCGAGCGTATTGCCGACCGGACCGGCAAACAGCGCATCGAGCTTGGGATCGACCGCCGGATCGGTCGCGATCACATCGCCGGCGATCCACCCGAGCAGGGCCGCGCCGGCCCAGACCAGCACCGGCAGTTTGCTGAGCAGTGCCATGATCAACGCCGCGCCCGCGACGATCAGGGGCACGCTGATCGCAAGGCCGAGCACCAGAAGCGGCACGCTGCCATTGGCAGCGGCGGCAACCGCGATCACGTTGTCAAGGCTCATGACGATGTCGGCGACGACGACGATCTGCACCGCCGCCCATAGATGCGCGGCCGCATCCACGCTGTCCTCGTCATCATGTTCGGGAACGAGCAGCTTTGCTGCGATCACGATCAGCGCCAACCCGCCGACGAGCTTGAGGTAGGGGAATTCCATCAAGGTCGCGACGATGCCGGTGAAGATGATGCGCAAAATCACCGCGGCCGCCGCGCCGAAGATCATGCCCCACAGCCGCTGGCGCGGCGCGAGCCCGCGGCAGGCCAGCGCGATCACCAAGGCGTTGTCGCCCGACAACAGCACATTGATCCAGATGATCTTGCCGACGGCGACCCAAAACGTCGAGGTCGCCATCTCGCTCTTGAACTGCGTGAAGAAAGCCGCGAGATTCGCGGGATCAACGATCTGCCACAGCCAGTCCACAGCGCTTCCTTTCGGCCTTGCGGCCACCCCTCGCGACGCTCAGCCCGCCGCAACTTCGTTGTATTAGAGCGTTTTCGAGCGAAGTGGGCACCGGTTCGCGTGAAGAAAACGCGTCAAAACAAGAATCTAGAGTTTCGGTTCTGAATTCCATCAGAACCGAAACTCCTCCAGCGTATTAGCCGACGATCTCGTTGCCCGAGAAGAACTGCGCGATCTCGATCGCGGCCGTCTCCGGAGCATCGGATCCATGCACGGAATTCTCGCCGATCGATTTCGCATGGAGCTTGCGGATTGTGCCTTCGGCGGCCTTGGACGGATCGGTGGCGCCCATCACGTCGCGGTATTTGGCGATCGCCCCCTCGCCTTCCAGCACCTGGACCACGACCGGGCCGGAGGTCATGAACTCGACCAGCTCGCCGAAGAACGGGCGCGCCTTGTGGACGGCATAGAAGGTCTCGGCCTGCTCACGGGTCATGCGAATCCGCTTCTGGGCCACGATTCGGAGCCCGGCCTTCTCGATCAGTGCGTTGACCGCGCCGGTCAGGTTACGCTCCGTCGCGTCGGGCTTGATGATCGAGAAAGTGCGTTCAGTCGCCATAATATCGTCCTTGCAAACGCTGGTTAACGAGTTGCGGGGGCTTATATCGGCGTGATCCTGCGACGGCAAGCGACCCGGTGTCGCCCTCGCCCTTTAGTTTGGGCACGATTTGGCGATCAGGATCAGCGTCAGCCCCCGGGGCCGGCACAGCCTTAGCCGGCCCGGATTACGACAATTTCACGAACGTGAACCCATTCTGTAGCAGCCGTCGCGCTCCCGTTCAGGCGGCGCGGCCTAAGCTCTGCATCGATCGGACGCCTTCGAAGCTTGTCCACACAGCTAAAGCGAGGGCGTCACGGGCGATATTGTCACCGCCGGCGCTTCCGACGGCGCCGAAACTCGAGGAGACGACCATGCTACGTAAATTCTCGCTTGTCGCTCTTGCCGCGGCCTCGCTCGGCGCGGCTGCGCTGGCGCCGACCTCCGCCTCGGCATGGGACGGTTGGCACGGTGGCTGGCATCGTGGCTGGGGCTGGGGTCCGCGCGTCGTTGTCGGCGGCCCCGCCTACTACGGCGGCCCCGGCTATGGCGGCTGCTACACGCGCCGCCTGGTGCCGACCCCTTGGGGCCCCCGCTGGCGCCTCGTCAACCGCTGCTACTGACCTGACCAGAACTCCCCCAACCTAAACTCCCCCAAGACTTGAGCGCCCCGGCCGCAACGCCGGGGCTTTTTTTGCGCATGGAACCCGCTGGTCTCCTACCTGCGAGCGAGGATGTCGATGCGCGACAATCGGAAACAAATTCAGCCTGTCGGACTTGACCTTGCGAGCTTTCGCTCAAGCAAGGCGAGATGGAACTCGCCGAGAGACCGATCATGAATAGCCGAAGCCACGCTGATTTTGAGCTGCTCGATCACAAGACCTGCCGGTCCATTTGCGACGCGGTCGGCGAACGGCTGCAGCAAAGCTTGCGCCCGGAGTCGTCGCTGACCTCTCAGTTGCAGCATCTCTTGAACGAGCTGCGCCGGCGCGAGGAAGACGGCCTGCATTAGGCTGTGTGGACTCTTGGGATTCTCAAATCAGACGGAACGTGATTCAAGGCTTTCTTTTAGGAGGAAGCCTTGGGGGTTCTGGATCGGCTCGTTCTGAACGACACGCAATGGGACCGTATCTCCG
>NZ_JBUYEN020000068.1:0-32077 GCF_055229415.2 Bradyrhizobium sp. Leo114
GGAGATACGGTCCCATTGCGTGTCGTTCAGAACGAGCCGATCCAGAACCCCCAAGGCTTCCTCCTAAAAGAAAGCCTTGAATCACGTTCCGTCTGATTTGAGAATCCCAAGAGTCCACACAGCCTAGGCCTACCATCCTTTCGGATTTGATTGAGCGCAAAGCGGATCGTTGCCAATCCGCTAGCTTTTCTCCATCAGCCACGGAGAGAAGCCATGACCCTCGATACCATCCTGGTCGTTATTGGCGTGACGGCGATATTCGTGACGATCGCTGCGGCCATCGCCTGGGGCGACAAGCAGACCCGGAATCTGTGAGGCGCCGCGCGGCGCCTGCCGCATTCAGAATGTCGGCGGGGTGCAGGCGCTGATCACCTCGCAGGGCTTGCCGCCGACGCAGCGGAAGCGATGCGGGCGGCGGCTTTCGAAATAATAGGCGTCGCCGGGATTGAGGATGCGGCGCTCGTCATCGACAGTGACCTCGAGCTTGCCCGAGACCACGATGCCGCCTTCCTCGCCGTCGTGCACCAGCGGCACGCGGCCGGTATCGCTGCCGGGCTCGTAGCGCTCTTTCAGGATCTGCAGGCTCCGGCCGAACAGATTGTCGCCGACCTGGCGATAGGAGATCGGCTTCTTGCCGATCTCGGTCAGTTCGTCGGAACGATAGAACACCTTGCGGCGCCGCTCCGGCTCGAGCGCGAAGAATTCCGCCAGTCCCATCGGAATTCCATCGAGGATGCGCTTCAGTGCCCCGACGGACGGGTTCATCTGGTTGGACTCGATCAGCGAGATGGTCGAATTGGTGACGCCGGACCGCTTGGCGAGTTCGCGCTGCGACAGCTTCTGCTGCGCGCGAATGAATCGCAGCCGGCCACCGATATCGACGCTCATGGGACAATCCCTGTTGCAGGTGTTGCGGATCGCGCAAATATGCCGCGTCCGCCCCAATGAGATCAATGGGTTGCAGCACGGCAGAAAAGGGCTTGTTGCGCGTTTGGGAGCATGTTCGGCTGCTGCGTCAGCAGTGGAGCGACGCCGTGACCGTTCATCAGATTCCGAACACCATCAAGCTCGATTCGTTCTGGATGCCGTTCACGGCCAACCGGCAGTTCAAGGAGACGCCGCGGCTGTTCGCCTCCGCCGAGGGCATGTATTACACCAGCGTCGATGGGCGGAAGGTGATCGACGGCTCGGCCGGGCTCTGGTGCGTCAATGCCGGCCACGGCCGCAAGCAGATTGCTGCAGCGGTCGAGCGGCAATTGATGACGCTGGACTTCGCGCCGTCGTTCCAGATGGGCCATCCGATCGCATTCGATTTCGCCGAACGCCTCGCCGCGCTGGCGCCCACGGGATTGGACCGCGTCTTCTTCACCAATTCGGGATCGGAATCGGTCGATACCGCGCTGAAAATCGCGCTCGCCTATCACCGCGCCGCCGGCCAGCCGACCCGCACGCGCCTGATTGGCCGCGAGCGCGGCTATCATGGCGTCGGTTTTGGCGGCATGTCCGTGGGCGGCATGGTGGCCAACCGCCGTGCGTTCGCGACCCATCTGCCCGGCGTCGACCATATCCGCCACACCTATGATCTCGCCCGCAACGCGTTTGCAAAGGACCAACCGGAGCATGGCGCCGAACTCGCCGACGACGTCGAGCGGCTGGTGGCGCTGCAGGGTGCCGAGACGATTGCGGCCGTCATTGTCGAGCCGGTGCCGGGCTCGACCGCGGTGCTGCCGCCGCCGAAGGGCTATCTGCAGCGGCTGCGCGAATTGTGCGACAAGCACGGCATTCTGCTGATCTTCGACGAAGTCATCACCGGGTTCGGCCGGCTCGGCACGCCGTTCGCGTCGCAGTTCTTCGGCGTGACGCCTGACCTGATGACGACCGCCAAGGGCATCACCAACGGCACCGTTCCCTGCGGCGCGGTGTTCGCCAGCCGTAAGATCTACGACGGACTGATGACCGGGCCGGAAAGCCAGATCGAGCTGTTCCACGGCTACACCTATTCGGCGCATCCGGTGGCCTGCGCCGCCGGCCTTGCCACGCTCGACATCTACAAGGACGAAGGCCTGCTGACGCGCGGCGCTTCGCTCGCCGAATACTGGCGCGATGCGCTGCATCAGCTCAAGGGCCTGCCGAACGTGATCGACATCCGCAATGTCGGCCTGATGGGCGCCATCGAAGTGGCACCGCGCAAGGACGCGATCGGTGCACGCGGCTATGACATGATGGTCGATTGTTTCAATCGCGGCCTCTACCTCCGCCAGAGCGGCGACTCCTTGGCGATGTCGCCGCCTTTGATCGTCGAGCGCAGTCATATCGACGAGATCGTGTCGATCCTCGGCGACGTCATCAAACGCGTAGCCTGACCTTGCTCCAGCCGTTGCGGAGATTATTTGCAGCGGCAAGTCATGCCGCGGCGGGAGCCTGAAAAGCGTGAAAGTCATCATCCTCGGCAGCGGCGTCATCGGCGTCACGTCAGCCTATTATCTCGCGCGCGCCGGTCATGAGGTGACGGTTGTCGACCGCCAGCCCAAGCCCGCGCTGGAAACCTCTTTTGCCAATGCCGGCGAAGTCTCGCCCGGCTACTCTTCGCCATGGGCCGGTCCCGGCGTGCCGATCAAGGCCATCAAATGGCTGTTGATGAAGCACGGTCCGCTGGTGGTTCGCCCGAAGCCCGATCCCGCGATGTGGATCTGGCTGCTCAAGATGCTGCGCAACTGCACCGCGGAGCGGTACGCGGTCAACAAGAGCCGGATGATCCCGATCGCGGAATATAGCCGCGACTGCCTGCGCGCGTTGCGCAGCGAGATCGGCATCCACTATGACGAGCGTTCCCGCGGCACGCTGCAATTGTTCCGCTACGCCGCCCAGCTCGACCACACCGCCGATGACATTGCGGTGCTCAAGCAATATGGCGTTCCGTTCGAGGTGCTCGATCGCGAGGGCTGCATTGCCGCCGAGCCGGCGCTCGCCGCGGTGAAGGAGAAGATCGCCGGCGGACTGCAGCTGCCGCAGGACGAGACCGGCGATTGCCACATGTTTACGCAGGCTCTGGCGCTCGAGGCCGAAAAGCTCGGCGTGCGCTTCGAATTCAACGTCGCCATCGATGGCTTGATCGCCGACGCCTCGCGCGTCACCGGCGTTGCGACCAGCAAGGGCATGCTGCAGGCCGACGCCTATGTCGTCGCGCTCGGAAGCTGGTCGCCGCGACTGCTCAGGCCGCTCGGCATTTCGCTGCCGGTGTATCCGGTGAAAGGCTATTCGATCACGGTGCCGATCGTAGATGCCAGCGGCGCGCCGGAATCGACCGTCATGGACGAGAGCTACAAGGTCGCGATCACGCGGCTCGGCGAGCGCATCCGCGTCGGCGGCACCGCGGAGATTTCAGGCTATTCCGACAAGCTTTATGCGGCGCGTCGGGCGACGCTCGATCATTCGCTGACAGATCTGTTTCCGCGCGGCGGCGATCTCGCCAAGGCGACGTTCTGGAGCGGCCTGCGCCCGATGACGCCGGACGGACCTCCGGTGATCGGCGCGACAAAATACGGCAATCTCCATCTCAACAGCGGCCATGGCACGCTTGGCTGGACCATGGCCTGCGGCTCGGGCAGGGCGCTGGCAGACCTCTTGTCCGGACGCAAGCCGGAGATCGATGTGAGCGAGCTGTCCATCGCGCGCTACGATCATAGATTTGGGTGAGTTGCACTGTCGTCATTGCGAGGAGCGAAAGCGACGAAGCAATCCATATCTCGGCTTGCGGCGACATGGATTGCTTCGCTGCGCTCGCAATGACGGTGCTTGGAGCTAGCGCTTTCGCTTTACCGCATTCTTCGTCGGCTTCTGTTTCGGCAGCGTCGCCTTCGCCGGTTGCAGGCGCAGCCCGTCGATGAACACATCCAACAGCCGCAGCACGGTCGATTGCCAGCCTGCCTGGTCGTGCATGTAGCACAGGCCGATCAGCGCGCGCAGGACGTCCTCGGCGCTGATATCGGCGCGGATCTCGCCGGCGGCGACGGCGCGCGCAAGCAGCGCGGCGATCGCCTTGGTCAGTCGGTCGAGCGAATAGGCGTGAAGCTCAGGCGAGCCGTGCGCGACCAGCGCCAGCGCCGCCGCCATGCCCTTCTTGGTGGCGACGAATTGCACGTTGGCATGCAGCCAATGCCGCAGCGCTTCGACCGGGTCCGCCTCTTCGTTCAATTGCTCCGCGAGGTCGCCGAGCTGATCCACCTCGCGCCGATACACTGCTTCATACAGTGCTTCGCGCGTCGGAAAGTGACGGTAGAGCGTTCCAATGCCGACACCAGCGTGCCGCGCGACGGCCTCCAGGCTGGCCTCGGGACCACCTGCGCTGAACACGGCTTTCGCCGCTTCCAACACGCGCTCCCGGTTGCGCACGGCATCTGCGCGTGGCTTGCGAACTATTCCTGCGAACTGACTGGCCATCAGATTTGTGATCACCCTCCCTTGTAAAACGGAGGATGCCTCCGTATATGCGATGAGTACCCGGCCTGCAAAGGTCCGCCGATCGACACATTGGCGGACGCCGGCGGCGCATTACCACTGTAACAATCCCACCATAGCACTGATCGGAGCCCTGCATGAATTTCTCCATCAGCCTCACCGTGAACGGTGTGCGGCGGGAGATCGAGCTCGACGACCCGCGCGTCACCCTGCTCGATCTCTTGCGCGAACGTCTTGATCTGACCGGCACCAAGAAGGGGTGCGACCGCGGCCAGTGTGGCGCCTGCACCGTCCTGGTCGACGGGCGGCGCATCAATTCCTGCCTCGCTTTGGCGGTGAGCCAGGACGGCGCCGACATCCTCACCATCGAAGGTGTCGCGCATGGCGACCAGCTCCATCCGGTGCAGGCCGCCTTCATCGCGCATGACGCCTTTCAATGCGGCTTCTGCACGCCCGGACAGGTCATGAGCGGAATCGGACTGATCACCGAAGGCCAGGCGGGCGATGATCCCGAGCGCGTGCGCGAAGGCATGAGTGGCAATCTGTGCCGGTGCGGCGCCTATGCCGGCATCACCGAAGCCGTGCTTGAGGCCCAACAAACTCTCGCGAACTCCGAACAGAGGCGCTCCGCATGATGAAGTTCGATTACGTCAGGCCCGCCACCATCGCCGAGGCGGTCGCGGCCGCGTCCGAGAAGGGCGCCACTTATCTTGCTTCCGGCACCAATCTGCTCGACCTCATGAAGGGCGGCGTCTGCCATCCGAGCCGGCTGGTCGACGTCACGCGCCTGCCGGGGCTCGACCGCGTCGAATATCTTGCCGACGGCGGCGTCCGGATCGGCACGCTGGTCCGCAATGCCGATCTCGCGCATGATGCGGAGTTCGCCCGCGCCTTTCCGTCAGTGGCCGAGGCGCTGCTGTCGGGCGCGTCCGCGCAGCTTCGCAACGCAGCGACTGTCGGCGGCAACGTGCTGCAGCGGACGCGCTGTGCCTATTTCTACGACGCCCCCAGCGCCTGCAACAAACGCTGGCCCGGTGCCGGCTGCGACGCCCGCCATGGCGAAAACCGCCTGCATGCCGTGCTCGGCTGGAGCGAGGCCTGCATCGCCACGCATCCTTCTGATTTCTGCGTTCCGCTGGTTGCGCTCGATGCGGTCGTCGAGATCGAGGGCAAGAGCGGGCGGCGCGAGGTCGCGCTCGAGGCGCTGCACCGCCTGCCCGGCGACACGCCGCAGCGGGAGACTTTGCTCGAGCGCGGTGATCTGATCGTCGCGCTGCGGCTGCCGGCGGAGGCACGCGGCTTTGCCGCGCATGCACGCTATATCAAGGTTCGCGAACGCACCTCCTATGCATTCGCGGTCGTATCGGCCGCCGCGAGCCTGCAGCTGGAGCAAGGTCTGATCCGCGAGGCACGGCTCGCGCTCGGCGGCCTCGCGGCAAAGCCCTGGCGCGCGCGGGCCGCGGAGCAGAGTCTTGCCGGCGTTACGCCCGATGCTGCGGGCTTCCGCGAGGCTGCGCGCATCGCGCTTGCCGATGCAAAGCCGTCTGGCGACAACGCGTTCAAGATCGAACTCGCAGAGCGTATCGTGGTGCGGGCGCTGACGCTCGCCACCGCGGGCACGCCGGCGCGCATTCCCGCGCTTCCCGGCTCTCCCTTCTCATCAGGAGTGCGCCATGTCGCTTGAGCTCACCCGTGATCCTGCCCATCTCAGGCACGGCTCGAATATCGGCCAGCCGCTGACTCGCCGCGACGGCGTCCTGAAGGTCAAGGGCCAGGCCCGCTATGCCGCCGACAATCACCCGGCGGGCATGCTCTATGCCGTGATCGCCGTCTCCACCATCGCGCGCGGCCGCGTGACCTCCCTCGATGTCGATGCCGCCAAGCGCTATCCCGGCGTCGTCGACGTGATGACGCCCTCGCACAAGCCGCCGCTTGCCGAAGATCCGGACGGCAAGCCCAATCCTTTCGCATTCAAGATGGAGCTCCTGCAGAACGACGAGGTGCGCTATGCGAACCAGGCGATCGCGGTCGTGATCGCCGAGACGCTGGAAGCCGCGACCGAAGGCGCGGCACTGCTGTCGCCGCAATATCACATCGAGTCCGCGCGGGTCGGCCTTGATGGTGCCGAGAGCTATGTGCCGCCGGTGGTCGGTATCGGCAATCCGGCCGAGGTCCGGCATGGCGATGTCGATGCTGCGCTCGCCGGTGCATCGAAACGCATCGAGGCGACGTATGAAACGCCCGCGCAGTATCACAATGCGATGGAGCCGCACGCGATGGTCGCGGCCTGGGACGGCGACAAGCTCTCGATCGATACGCCGAGCCAGGGCATGGCGATGGCGCAGATGCGGCTCGGCGGATTGCTCGGCATTCCGCCTGGCAATATTCATATCCGCAGCCCGTTCCTCGGTGGTGGTTTCGGCTCGAAGGGACTGGTCTCCGGGCCACAAGTGCTGGGCATCATGGCGGCCAAGCTGGTGGGACGTCCGGTCAAGCTCGTGCTGCGCCGTGACCAGATGTACGGCCCGGTCGGCCATCGTCCGCCGACCCGGCAGACGCTGCGCATCGGCGCCGACGGCGAAGGTCGCCTGACCGCGATCGATCATCACGCCAAGGTCACGACCAGCACGTTCGATGATTTCTACGAGCCGGCCGCCGACGCCTCGCACACGCTCTATGCAAGCCCCGCGATCAAGACCTCGCATGAAGCGGTGCGCGTCAATACCGGCACGCCACTGTTCATGCGCGCGCCGGGAGAGGCGACCGGCTCGATCGCGCTGGAGAGTGCCATCGACGAGATCGCGGTGGCGTGCGGAATGGACCCGCTCGATTTTCGCCTGAAGAACTACGCCGAAGTCGAGCCGATCTCCGGAAAGCCGTTCTCCTCGAAGGCGCTGCGGCAGTGTTATGCCAAGGGTGCCGAACGCTTCGGTTGGGCAGGGCGTCCGCTCGCGCCGCGGCAGATGCGCGACGATGATGGTTTCCTGGTCGGCTGGGGCATGGGCACCGCGACCTTTCCGGCGCTGATGTTCCAGGCGCAGGCGCGCGCGGTGATCCGCAGCGACGGCTCCGGCGTGATGGAGACCGGCGCGCATGACATGGGGCAGGGCGCGTGGACCGCGCTCGCCCAGATCGCGGCCGACGGACTCGGGCTCGGCATCGACCAGGTCGAATTCAGGTCGGGCACGTCGGATCTGCCGGACGCGGGCATTGCCGGCGGCTCGGCCCATACCGCGACCGCCGGTGCTGCGATCCACAACGCCGGCGCGGCGGTGATCGCAAAGCTCGCCGATCTCGCGACCTCCGACCAGCGCTCGCCGTTGTTCGGTGCCGGCAATGCCGGCGTGATCGCGCGGGAAGGGCGGCTATTCCGCCGAGACGATGAAGCGCGTAGCGAGAGCTATGCCGACATCCTCAAGCGCGCCGGCGTCGCCGAAATCGAAGCCAGCGGTGGCGGCGCGGCAGATCCTGCGGCGCAGTCGAACTATGCCATGCACGCCCATGGCGCTGTTTTCGCGGAGGTGAAGGTCGATCCCGAACTCGGCCAGATCCGCGTCACGCGCCTGGTTGGCGCCTTTGCAGCCGGCCGCATCATCAATCCGCGCCTGGTGCAGAGCCAGCTCTTCGGCGGCATGATCTGGGGCGTATCGTTCGCGCTGCACGAGGAAGCCGTCATGGACCACCGTTCCGGCCGCATCCTGAACGCGAACCTCGCCGAGTACCATATCCCTGTGAATGCCGATGTGCCGTCGCTCGATGTGCTGACCGTCGACGAGCACGATCCGCATGTGAATGCGCTCGGCATCAAGGGCGTCGGCGAGATCGGCGTCACCGGCAGCGCCGGTGCGGTCGCCAATGCGGTCTGGCACGCCACAGGCGTTCGCGTGCGCCGCTTCCCGATCCGGATCGATGATCTCCTGACGCAGCTTTAGGTTCAGCCGCGTCAGCGTCCCTGGAACACCGCAGCCCGCCGTTCGATGAAGGACTGAATGCCTTCGCGGGCGTCGGCGCTGTTCAGGACGCGTTCGCGGATCGACGGAATAAAGGCGATCGCGGCGGCCTCGCCGCCCTCGATGTATTTTACGGCTGCTTCCTTGGTTGCCTGGATGCCGAGCGGCGCGTTGCGCGCGATCGCGGCGGCAAGCTCCATCGCGCGGGCGATCTGCTGGCCCGCCGGCACCACTTCCTGGACCAGGCCGATCTCGCGGGCGCGCTGCGCCGTGAATTCGTCGCACAGGAACAGGTGATACATCGCATTGCCCCATCCGGTGCGCGACAGGAAGCGGAAATGTGCGCCGCCGAGGGGCGCGATTCCGCGCTTTGCCTCCATCTGGCAGAACCGGCTGTCATCAGCGGCAACGACGATGTCGCCCGCCAGCATCAGCTCGATGCCGATCGTGAACACGATGCCTTGTACCGCCGTGACGATCGGTTTCCTGCAACGCTTGGAAAGGCCGAACGCGTCGACATTGCCCTCCTTGATGTTGCGTTTCTCGGCGGTGGGACCGAAGAATTTCGGCATGTCGAGACCGGCGGTGAAATCCTTGCCTTCGGCGCAGATGACGCCGACCCAATAGGTATCGTTGTTGTGCAGCTCGGTGAGCGCGTCGGAAAGCTGCTCCATCATCTCCGGCGAGAAGGCATTCTTCTTGGCCGGGTTGTCGATGACGATCTTGAAGATGTGGTCGTGTGCTTCAGTCCGGATGCTGCCTGGCGTGGTCATAGTTCCTCCCTTTCGTTGTCAGCATTCGTCATCGCGCCACTCTCGCCCGGCCAGCTATGACATTTGACATAGCCGCATATCGGGCTGGCTATGTCAAGTGTCATAGTCTAGTCTGGATCGACGAATCCACGAGGCAAGGATGATTTCCAGTACGAGAGCAAAGATGGTGGCGGGAGCGGCCGACCTCTTGAGCCGCCGTGGCGTCAACGCCACCAGCATGCGCGAGGTGGTCCGCCATACCGGCACGCCGCGCGGCTCGATCAGCCATCATTTTCCGCGCGGCAAGCAGCAATTGATCGAAGATGCGATCGTCTATGCCGGCGCACAGGTGAGCAAGCCGCTGGAGCAGTTCACGCGCGAGCGCGGCACGATCGATGGCTTGCGCGCCTTCATCGCATTGTGGCGAAAAATTCTCGAGCGCAGCAGGTTTCAGGCCGGTTGCCCGGTGCTCGCCGTGGCGGTCGAGCGATATGTCTCCGACGCCATGGACAATGCGGGAGCGCCGGACGAAGCCGCGCAGCGCCACTTGCTCGATCTCGCCGATGGCGTGTTCGCGGACTGGCAGCAGATCATGATCGCCGCGCTGCGCCGCGACGGCGTGACGCCGGCCCGCGCGCGGCGGCTGGCCGCGCTGGTCGTCGCCTCGATCGAGGGCGCGCTCGCGCTGTGCCGCGCCGCCCGCAACGCGCAACCGCTCGACGATGTCAGGCAGGAACTCGAAGCGGTACTGTCGGCGGCGATATCGGCTTGAATTGAGCCGATGAGATGAGATCGAGTTGGTGCTATGCGGGAGGTGCAAAACCTCTCCCCATCGGGGAGAGGTCGGATCGCATCGCAGGATGCGAATCGGGTGAGGGGCTCGAGTGCCCATGAGAAACCGTAACCCCTCACCCGGCGCTGCGCGCCGACCTCTCCCGATGGGAGAGGTGAAGAGAGAGACATCAACCTTCCGCCACCGCTTCGCTCCAGACGTGGAACGGCTCCGCGGCGCCGCTGTTGCTGGCGCCGTCGCGCAGCACGACGCTGGGGCAAGCGAATTTCAGCGGCATCGTCTGCATCCGCGCTTCTTCATAGTCGAACCGTGCGCGCAGCGCCTCGCGCGCCGCTGGTGGCAGCCGCGCATCGCCGATCACGATTGCGCCTTCGCTGGCGTCGATCCTCGGCTGATGGATCGCGGCATCGAGGTCCATGCCGAAATCCATCACGAAGGAGAGAAGCTGCGTCACCGCCGGAAGAATCCGCCGGCCACCTGAGGCGCCGACGGCGAGGCGCCGGCCGTCAGCAGCCTGCGCCACGACCGGCGTATAGTTGGTCAGGCAGCGCTTGCCCGGCGCCAGCGAATTCGGCGTGCCCGGCGTCGGATCGAACCACATGATGCCGTTGTTCATGGTGATGCCGGTCTGTGGCGTCACGAATTTGGAGCCGAAGGTCGACAGCAGCGTTTGCGTCACCGCCGCCATGTTGCCATCGCGGTCGACGACGGAGAAATGCGTGGTGCAGGCGGGCGCGACCGCTTCCGCGCCGAGCGAGCGGCGGCCATCGGCATCGCCCATGCCTTGCAGGCGTTCGCGATAGGCGGTCTGCAGCGCCTGTGCGTAAGCCGTGTAGGCGGCGGCCTCCGGGGAGGGCGAGGGTCGGACGCTCTGCTGCAGCAGGCGCAGCGTATGCGCGAGCGTCGGCCCTGCGGTCAGTTCGGGCGTCGCATAGACGTAGCCGCCGCGATAGGGGATGCGCAGCGGCTCGCGCACATGCGCGCGGAACGCGGCCAGATCCTCGACCGACAGTGCCCCGCCGCTCTCCCGGATGTCGGCGGCGATGCTGCGCGCGAGGCCACCCTCGTAGAAGTCGCGCGGTCCCTCGGCCTCGAGCTGCGCCATGGTTGCCTTCAGCCGGTCCTGCGGCAGCCGCACAACCGACTTGATGCCCCATTGCGCATTCGGCGGCAGGCCATCCTGCAGATAGGCGGCCGCGCTCGCCGGATAGCGCCGCAGGTCGGCGGCTGAACTCGCGATCATCAGCGTGGTCCACCAATCGACCAACAGGCCTTCGCCGGCGAGATCGACGCTCGGCTTGAGCAAGTCCTTCCACGGCAATTTGGCATGGCGGCGATGCGCCTCCTCCATGCCCGCCACCACGCCGGGCACCGCGACCGAGCCCGGGCCATGCAGGTTGCGGTCGTCCTTCACCCGCGCCCAGGGAAACAGGTCGGAAGCGGTGCCGTCGCCGGTCAGCGGATAGTCCTCGATGCGAAGGCTGTTCGGGGCCCGCATGCCGTAGTCGATCACCTCATAGCGGTTTTCGCGGGCGCGGTAGAGCACCATGGCGCCGCCGCCGCCGATCCCGCTCATCCAGGGCTCCACCACGCCGAGCGCAAAGGTGGTCGCGACCACGGCATCGACGCAATCGCCGCCCGCCGCCAGCACCGCTGCACCGATCTCGGCAGCCCTTCGCGATTGCGCGGCGACGATGCCGCCCTTGGAGGTGACGGCCGGTTTGCGGATCTGCTGGGTGTTGGAGAACTGATCGGACATTGCGGTGTTCAGGCCTTCTCGGAGGGAGGGATCGAGGAGGCCTAGCATGCCGGCCAGCGCAGGGTTAGGCAACCAGCCGCCAGATCGGAGGTTCAGGGCGAATCCGCATAGGTGGTGAACTGTCAATCCTTCTCGGTTCGATCGGCTCGCATCGAGGAGATGCCTTCATTATTCCGACCATTTCGAGTTGAGGATGACGTCGCAGAAATTGATCCGGTGATAGGTCGGGTCGCGCAGCGCCAGCACGTCCGCCTTGACGTTGCCGAAAGTCGTCTGCGGCTTCTTGATCGTGCCGGCCGCAAACGCATCGATGATGCCGTTCTTGAAGTCGTGGCCGCGCGGATGGTGGGCGCAGACCTCATGGCGCTGTGCGGCGGTGAAGGAGTCGAATTCCAGGCCCAGCACATCCATCTCGACGCCGGCCGTCACCAGCGCCACCACCGGCCGCTTGTGCTGCGGGATGCCTGGCGTGGTGTGCAGCGCGATCGCGTCCCAGACGTCCTCGACGTCGCGCTCATTGATGCGATGGGCGCGGAGGAAGCTTGCGGCGGCATTGGCGCCGTCGACCTCGAAACGCTCGCTTGTGCTGGCATAGGGTGCCTGCAAGCCCATGTCGTGGAACATCGCACCGACATAGAGCAGTTCATGATCGACCTTCAGCCCGCGGCGCTGCCCGGCCAGCGCGCCGAACAGGAAGACGCGATTGGAATGGTGGTAGAGTAGTTCGGATTCGGTGTCGCGAACCAGTTCGTCGATCTCGCGCGCCAGCTTGCTGTCGGGAACGGTGATACCGGCAATGATCCTAGTCATGATCTGATGTCCTTATGGTCTTGGTGAATAGCTCACGTCACAATTGACGCTTTACGTTGGCGCGAACAACGCCGCCGATCCCTGCGAAACCGTCAAAACACCATGCTTTTCTGCCGATGGCATTCGTGCAAGAAGCCGCTGGCTGAAATGCATGGCCGACTGGCAGGATTGCATGCATAGTCATGGCGCGCATCCACGCGCAGCAACTGGATTGTTGGTCGATGAAGGCGGTCGCGCTGGCAATCTTTCCGGGAGTGCAGGCGCTCGATGTCGCAGGTCCGCTCGACGTGTTTGCCGAGACAAACGTGTTCGTGGGAACGGATCGCGGCTACCGCCTCACGCTGGTCGGCGCCGAGCGGCAGCCATACCGGGCCTCGAACGGGATGTCGATTACGCCGGAGATGACATTTGCGGATGCGGAGCAGGCGTTCGATCTCGCGCTGGTCGCCGGCGGACCGGCGCTTCCGACCACGCCGCCGGATCCGCGGCTTGTCGACTGGCTGGGCGAGAGCGCCTCGCGCTGTCAGCAATATGGCTCGATCTGCACCGGTGCGTTCGCGCTCGGCCATGCCGGCCTGATCGACGGCAAGACGGTGACGACGCATTGGCAGAATGCGCCTAGTCTTGCCCGCCAGTTCCCGAAGGCGAAGGTCGAGTTCGATCGCATCTATCTCCGCGACGGGCCGCTGCTCACCTCGGCCGGCGTCACGGCAGGAATCGATCTCGCGCTCGCGATCGTGCAGGATGATCACGGGCCGGAAGTCGCTCTCGCGGTCGCCAAGCGGCTCGTCGTGGTGGCGCAGCGGCAGGGCGGGCAATCCCAGTTCAGTCCCTATCTCGTGCCGCCGGCCGAGAAGGATTCGCCGATCGCGCGCGTCCATACTCATGTGATGGCGCATTTGCGTGAGCGGAACGGTGTTGAGGTGCTGGCGCAGGTCGCCGGAATGAGCGCACGCAGTTTTGCGCGCGCGTTCAAGCGCGAGACCAATGTGACGCCGGCCGAATTCGTCGAAAGCGCGCGCGTCGATGCCGCGCGCAACCGCCTCGAAGGCTCCGACCTTGCGCTGAAAGTGGTCGCGCATGAAAGCGGCTTTGGCAGCGCCGAGCATATGCGCGTCGTGTTCGTCAAGCGCCTCGGGATCACGCCGAGCCAGTACCGCGCAAGCTTTCGCAAAGTCTGACCCGCCCCGTTCTGCGCGGGTTTCGCAGCCAATTCGGAAGAATGTCCCGAAATCCGTGCGAATCCGAAAGAGTCCGCAGGCTCTGGAAAGATAGGCTCCGCGATGCACGGTATCGCAACCGTCAGGCACGGCCCGGAAACGCTGCGGCCGCCGACCAAGAAACAAGGATGGCACGAATGCTCAAGTCCACGCGCCCCGAATTGCAGAGCCCGACCGACCTCAACGCCGAGGCGACACGCGATATCTCAGCGGCGCTCAGCGGCCTGCTGGCCGACGTGTTTGCGCTCTACGTCAAGACCAAGAACTTCCATTGGCATATGTCGGGCAGGCACTTCCGCGACTACCATCTTCTGCTCGACGAGCAATCCGACCAGATCTTCGCGATGACCGATCCGATCGCCGAGCGCGCGCGCAAGATCGGCGGCACCACGATCCGCTCGATCGGTCAGATCGCACGCCAGCAGCGCATCCTCGACAACGACGCCGACTATGTCGATCCGCAGGACATGCTGGCTGAACTGGGCAGCGACAACCAACAGCTCACGCGGGAGATGCGCCAGGTTCACAATGTCTGTGACGAATATGGCGACGTCGCCACCGCGAGCCTGCTGGAAAACTGGATCGACGAGACCGAGCGCCGGACCTGGTTCCTCTACGAGGCGACGCGGAACAGGAACTCCTGACCTGAGCCGTGTAGCCCGCCGCGCATTCGACGCCGAACCCGAGCTGAGGTGATCATGGCCGCCGATGGTGCTTTCATCAAACGAACCGGCCTGAACTGGCGGGGCGGCCGCGCGAGCTCTTCGTCACGAGCGGTGGCGGAAGAGACCGCCATCGCGCTGACCTTCGACGGATCGACCTATGCCGTGATGATGGCGACGCCTGCCGATCTGAAGGATTTCGGCGTCGGCTTCGCCGTGACGGAGGGCATCGTTGCCCGCACCGAGGAGATCAGGAGTCTCGATCTGATCGAGACTGATCTCGGCATCGAGGTCCGGATCTGGCTTGCAGAAAATCGGACCGCGGCCTTGTTCGCGCGGCGCCGTGCCTCGGTGGGCCCCGTCGGTTGCGGTCTTTGCGGCATCGAAAGCCTGGTGGAGGCGAGGCGCGCGGTTCCCAGGGTGAAGAAGGGCGCGACGTTCGATGCCCGCGATCTCCTGGAAGCCATGGGTGCGCTTCCCTCGCTGCAGGACCTCAACCAGAAAACCCGCGCCGTGCATGCGGCCGGTTTCTGGCAGGCCGATGGCGGCGTCGGCCCGGTGCGCGAGGATGTCGGCCGCCACAACGCGCTCGACAAGCTCGCCGGCGCACTGATCCGCCACAACAGGTCGGTCTCGAACGGCGCCATTCTGCTCACGAGCCGCATCTCGGTCGAGATGGTGCAGAAGACTGCCATGATCGGCGCGCCCGTCATCGTCGCCGTTTCCGCGCCGACGACGCTCGCGATCAAGACCGCTGACGAAGCGGGGATCACCTTGATCGCCATTGCGCGCGACGACGGCTACGAAGTGTTCACGCATCCCGACCGTGTTGTCTTCGCGCCGGGAATGCGTCGCCGTTCCGTTGAGACAGGTGATGGCTTTGCGACGGCGTGAGTGCTTTCGCGGCCTCGGCCAAAGTGAACATTATCGGCGATAGCGGCAAACGTAGCCGTTTGTACTGATGTGCTTGTGCGCGGCCTTCCGCGCTGGCGCGTCGTTCTTGCTCGTGACGACGGAAATTCGCGAAAATTGTCGCAGCGCAGTGCTGACATGCAATTCCGTAAAAGACGTTCGTTTCAGGAAGCCTGTACGCGACCCCGCACGTAGCCTTGCCGCAACGCCGATGCTTGCTTTCGAACCGCGCGTAAAGAGAGGCGACCATGAGTGACTTCCGCAAGGAAACCGACAGTCTTGGTGAAGTCGAAGTCCCCGCCGATAAGCTCTGGGGCGCCCAGACCCAGCGTTCGCTCGAGCACTTCAGCATCGGCAAGGACCTGATGCCGCGCGAGATGATCCATTCCTACGCGATCCTGAAGAAGGCGGCCGCGAACGCCAACCATGCCGGCAAGCGGCTCGATGCCAAGGTCCACAAGCTGATCGTCCATGTCTGCGACGAAATCCTGCAGGGCCAGCATCACGACATGTTTCCGCTGCACGTCTGGATGACCGGCAGCGGCACGCAATTCAACATGAACGTCAACGAGGTGATCTCGAACCGATGCTGCCAGCTCGCAGGCACGCCGCTCGGCAGCAAGCATCCGGTTCATCCGAATGATCACGTCAACATGTCGCAATCCTCGAACGACAGTTTTCCTTCCGCCATGTATATCGCGGCCGCCGTCAACGTGACGCAACGCCTTGTTCCGGCGGTGAAGGCCCTGCACGACGCGATCGATGCCAAAGCCAAACAGTGGGACGACGTGGTCAAGATCGGCCGCACCCACATGCAGGATGCGACGCCGCTGACGCTCGGCCAGGAATGGTCGGGCTATGCCGGCATGCTCGCCGATGACCTTGCGCGGATCGAGGACGCGCTCAAGGGCGTGTTCCGGCTGGCGCTTGGCGGCACCGCCGTGGGCACCGGCATCAATGCGGCGCCGGGCTTTGCCGAGGCTGTCGCCGCCGAGATCGCGCGCCTGAGCGGGTTGCCGTTCGTCAGTGCGCCCAACAAGTTCACCGTGCAGGGCGCGCATGATGCGCTGGTGCAGCTTTCCGGCACGCTGCGCACGCTTGCGGTCTCGCTCTACAAGATCGGCAACGACATCCGCCTGATGTCCTGCGGTCCGCGCGCCGGCTTTGCCGAACTGATGATCCCGGAGAACGAGCCGGGCTCCTCGATCATGCCGGGCAAGGTCAATCCGACCCAGGCCGAGGCACTGACGATGATCGCGGTGCAGGTGATGGCGAACGACGTCGCCGTCGGCTTCGGCGGCGCCAGCGGCTATCTGGAGATGAACGTGTACAAGCCGCTGATGATCCACAACATCGCCCAGTCGATCACGATCCTGACCGACGGCTGCACGAACTTCCGCAAGTTCCTGGTCGAGGGCACCAAGCCCAACGAGAAAAAGATCAAGGAATATGTCGAGCGCTCGCTGATGCTGGTCACCGCGCTCGCGCCTGTGATCGGCTACGACAAGGCGTCGGCGATCGCGCACTACGCGATGGACAACGATCTCACGCTGAAGGCGGCAGCGCTGAAGCTCGGCTTCGTCAGCGAGCCGGAATTCGACCGCGTCGTCGATCCCGCCAAGATGGTCAAGCCCTATGTGGCCCAAGGCAACGCGCCGGTCAAAGCCGGCACACCGACGAGCTGAAGGAGCACAGCATGATCAGATGCGTCAGGTTATGGACCGGTGAGGACCACAATTCGCATTTCGAGGATGGGCTCATCGAGCTCGAGCCGGGCCAGCGCGGCGATTGGCTCAGCAGCAAGGCCGACGCCGTCACCATCTCCTTCCAGGAGACGGCATCGGGCGGCGCGTTCGCCTGGCACACCGCGCCGATCCGCCAATTGGTGATCACGCTCTCCGGGACACTGGATTTCCAGACCCGCGACGGCGAGCACTTCCTGCTGCATCCCGGCGACATCCTGCTGGCGGAAGACACTGCCGGCTCCGGACATAGCTGGAAACTGACCGACAATTCATCCTGGCGCCGGGCCTATGTGGTGCTGCGGCCCGGTGCGCATGTGCCGTTCCGCTCCAAGGAGCAGCAGCCCGCCTCGGCGTGAGTCGTTCAGAACAGCGATATCAACCCGGAAGGAGATATCCATGCAGAGCACCCCCACTGGCGAGCCGGACGTCGTCCTCATCGGCGCAGGCATCATGAGCGCTACGGTAGGCGTTTTCCTCAAGGAGCTGGAGCCGCAACTCACCATCTCGATGTTCGAGGTCTTGGAGGATTGCGGGCTGGAAAGCTCGGATGCCTGGAACAATGCCGGCACCGGGCACGCCGCCAATTGCGAGATGAACTACACGCCGGAGCGGCCCGACGGCAGCGTCGACATTTCCAAAGCGCTGCAGGTCAATGTCGAATTCGATCTGTCGCGGCAGTTCTGGTCCTTTCTTGTCGGCAAGGGCGCGATCTCGGATCCGCGCACCTTCATCCATCCGGTGCCGCATATGAGCTTCGTGTCCGGCGCCGACAATGTCGAGTTCCTCAGGAAGCGGTTCAAGGCGATGTCGGCCCATCATTGCTATGAGGGCATGGAGTACACCGAGGATCCGAAGCAGATCGCCGACTGGGTGCCGCTGGTGATGGAAGGCCGTAGTGGCGACGATCCGGTCGCTGCAACGCGGATCATCACCGGCACCGATGTCGACTACGGCTCGCTGACCCATCATCTGGTTCATCATCTCGTCAGCCAGCCCGGCTGCGCCGTCCATTACAAGAGCGTCGTCACCGATCTCGTTCGCGATCAGGATGGTCGCTGGCGGATCGAGGTTCGCGATACCGACACCGGCGAGAAACGGACAGTCAAGACAAAGTTCGTGTTCATCGGCGCCGGCGGCGGCGCGCTGCCGCTCTTGCAGAAATCCGGCATCCCGGAAGGGAACGGCTATGGCGGCTTCCCCGTCTCGGGCATCTGGCTGCGCTGCGACGATGCCGCGGTCAATAAGCGTCACCACGCCAAGGTCTATGGCAAGGCTGCGGTCGGCTCGCCGCCGATGTCGGTGCCGCATCTCGACACGCGCGTCATCGGCGGGCAGCACTCGCTGTTGTTCGGGCCTTATGCCGGCTTCTCTAGCAAGTTCCTCAAGCACGGCTCGCGGCTCGATTTATTCGAGTCGATCCGGCCCGCCAACGTCGAACCGCTACTTGCGGTGGCGCGCGACAATTTCGACCTGACCGAATATCTGATCGGGCAGGTGCTGCAGTCCGAGAGCCATCGGCTGGCGACGCTCGACCAGTATTATCCGAACGCTGATCCCAAGGACTGGCGGCTGCAGGTCGCAGGCCAGCGCGTCCAGATCATCAAGCCGGACCTCAAGCGCGGCGGACTGCTCGAATTCGGCACTGAACTGGTCGGCGCGTCTGATCATTCGCTGGTCGCGCTGCTTGGCGCGTCGCCGGGCGCCTCGACCGCGGCCTTCATCGCCATCAGCGTGCTGGAGAAGTGCTTTGCCGGCCAGCTCACGGCGAATGCCTGGCTGCCCAAGCTGAAAGAAATCATCCCATCCTACGGCATATCGCTGATCGATGATGCGGATTTCTGCCGGCGCATCCGTGCGACCACCGCCAAAATTCTGAAGGTCGACAACATTCCACCGCCGGCCGCCACACCGACGTCGGCAGCGCAACGGGCTTGAGAAGGCAGGAGACTTCCGATGGATGCCACAGCACTTCTCCTGTCACGATTGCAGTTTGCCTTCACCATCTCCTTTCACATCATCTTCCCCTCGTTCACGATCGGCCTGGCCGCGTGGCTGACCGTGCTCGAAGCGATGCACATGCGTACCGGCAAGCCGGTGTACCGGACACTGTTCGAGTTCTGGCTCAAGATCTTCGGCGTTGCCTTCGGCATGGGCGTGGTGTCGGGCGTGGTCATGGGATTCCAGTTCGGCACCAACTGGAGCGTGCTGGCCAAGATGTCGGGACCGATCCAGGGGCCGCTATTGTCGTACGAGACGTTCACCGCCTTCATGCTGGAGGCGAGCTTCTTCGGCATCCTGATCTTCGGCCGCAACCGCGTGCCGCCATGGTTCTATCTGTTCTCCACTGCCATGGTGGCGCTGGGAACGACGCTTTCGGCGTTTTGGATCATGGTCAACAACAGCTGGATGCAGGCGCCGGTCGGCTATGTCCTGGAGAAGGGACAGTTCGCGCCTGACGACTGGGTCGCGATCCTCTTCAATCGCGTGGTCTGGGTGCGCTTTCCGCACATGCTGATCGCCTCTTACCTGACCGGTGCGTTCTGCGTGGCGGCGACCGGCGCGTGGTACCTGCTGCGACGGACCTATTACGTAGAGGCGCGGGTGATGCTGCGCATGGGCCTTTCGCTTGCGGCGGTGCTGCTTCCGATCCAGCTCTTCATCGGACATCTCGTCGGCGACTATGTCCACGATTATCAGCCGGCCAAATTCGCCGCGATCGAGGCCCGTTGGCACGACGAGCAGCCCGCCTCCGAAGTGCTGATCGCGGTCCCCGATTCGAGCACGGAGTCCAACAAATACGCGATCAGCATTCCCGTGCTCGGCAGCATCATCGGCAGCATGAGCTTGACCTCAAAGGAAGTCGGTCTGACGACATTCCCGCCGCAGGACCGGCCGCCGGTGATCATCCCGTTTTTCACCTTCCGCATCATGGTCGGCTGCGGTCTCGTGATGCTGGGGCTGGCCTGGCTCGGGACCTATCTCAGCCTCAAGCATCGGCTCGAGCGGAACCGCCTGCTGCTCTGGGGTATCTTTCTCAGCTTTCCGCTGCCGTGGATCGCGATCCTCACCGGCTGGTACACCGCGGAAGTCGGCCGTCAGCCCTGGGCGGTCTATGGCGTGCTGCGCACGGCTGATGCGATGACGCCGTTCCTCACCGCGTCCGCCGCCTTGACCACGCTGATCCTGTTCGTCCTGGTCTACGCCTTCATCTTTTCGTTTGGCACCTACTACATCTATCGCCTGCTGCGCGCCGGCCCGGCCGGAATTCCGACCACGGAGCCGCGCGAAGCGGCACCGAACCGGCCCATGTCGATGGCCGATCAGCCCCCGGTCGGCGCACGCAGCTACATCAGTGCAGGAGAATAGACATGGTGATGTTCTGGGTAGCGCTGCTCGCAATCAGTATCCTGATCTATCTCCTGCTCGACGGGTTTGACCTCGGCGTCGGCATGCTGTTCGGCCTGGCCAAGAACGAGAAGGATCGGGCCGAAATGCTGCACACGGTCGCGCCGGTCTGGGATGGCAACGAGACCTGGCTGGTCGTGGCTGGCGTGATCCTGTGGGGTGCGTTTTCCGCTGCCTACGCGATCCTGTTGTCGGCCTTCTACATCCCCGTCATCGTCATGCTGCTGGGATTGATCCTGCGCGGCGTGGCATTCGAGTTCCGCAACAAGGCGCTGGCCTCGCGCTGGGTCTGGGATGTCGCCTTCTCCGGCGGCTCGCTTGTTGCGAGCTTCATGCAGGGCGCGATGGTCGGCGCGCTGGTCGAGGGACTTGAGTTCACCAATGGCGAATATTCCGGCGGCGCGCTCGGCTGGCTGACCGGCTTTGCCGTATTGTGCGGTATCGGCCTTTGCCTCGGATACGCGCTGCTCGGCGCCTGCTGGCTGGTGCGGAAGAGCGAGGGGGCGGTTCGCGCCACCGCGCGCCGCCAGATCCCGGTCCTTGCGATCGCCGTGCTGGTGTTCCTGATCGTCGTCTTCGCCCATGCGCTCATCGAGAATCTTCCGATCCTGCAGCGGTGGACCGACAGGCCATATCTGTTCGCGTTCCCGGCGATCGGTGCCACTGCGGCGCTGGTGCTTGCCACCAGCATCCTGCGCCATAACGATTACTGGCCGTTCCACATGGTGGCGACGATCTTCGTTACCGCCTTCGGGACACTGGCGCTGTCGTTCTGGCCCTACATGATCCCCTCCGTCATCACGATCGAGGAGGCAGCGGCGCCGCATTCCAGCCTCGCCTTCATGTTCTGGGGCGAGGGCTTGTTCGTGTTCCCGCTCATGCTGCTCTACATCGTGATCGGCTACCGCGTGTTCCGTGGTAAGGTCGGTCCCATGACCGATCATTACTGATGCGGCATGAGCTCGATTGAGATCAGCGCGCAGTCTGCCCGATGTGCATAGGTGAGGCAGATGACCAGGGCGGCGTCGCTTCTGCTTGATTGGACTGCGGGCCGGCTTCCCGAAGCAAGACGGCTTGCCGACCGGCTGCGCGTTCCGGCGTCGGCGCTGATGTTTGGGTTGCGCTTGTGGGCAAGCGTTTGCCTCGCCCTCTATCTCAGCTTCTGGCTTCAGCTCGAGATTCCGTCCTGGGCCGGTGCATCGGCCGCGATCGCCAGCCAGCCGCACCTCGGCGCTGCGCTGCGCAAGGGCTGGTTTCGCCTGATCGGGACGACGATCGGCGCTGTGGCGATCGTGGTGCTGGCAGCACTCTTTCCGCAACAGCGGGTCGGATTCCTGCTTGGACTGGCGCTTTGGAGCGCGGGCTGCGCTTTCGTGGCAACGCTGCTGCGCAATTTCGCGTCCTACTCGGCAGCGCTCGCGGGCTTTACCGCTGCAATCGTCGCAAGCGACCTGCTTGGCGCCACCGGTGGCGCCAATGGCGAGGTCTTCACGCTTGCGGTGAACCGCGCCAGCGAGATCTGCGTCGGCATCGTGTGTTCGGGCCTGGTGATGGCGATGACGGATTTCGGCGATGCGCCAAGGCGGCTGGCGAAGGAGATGGCTGCGCTGGCGACGGAAATCCTGGCTCAGCTCGTCGCGACGTTGTCGGAAAGGCGAGAGGGATCCCGCCGGATCGGCTTCGGTCTGGCGCAGCGGATCGGTGCTCTCGATCCCCTCATGGATGAGGCAGGCGGCGAGTCCTATGACGTTCGCTATCACATGCTGGAATTAGAGTCGGCATCGACTGGTCTTCTTCGCGCAATGTCCGCATGGCGAAGGGTAGCCGTCCATCTCGATCTGCTGCCAAGCGAAGAGGGGCGGCATGAAATCGGCCAGATCGCCCGCAGCTTTCCAACGGAGTTGACGGCGCAATCCGCCGGCGTTGCGATGATCGCACAAACCGATCCGGCGCGTTTGCGCAGGTCATGTGCTGCAGCCGTGCGTGAATTGCTGACGATGCGATGTGCGACGCCGTCGATCAAGCTGATCGTCGATGAGGCGGCGCGGTCGCTGCTTGCGCTTCGAAGGGCGTTTGGCGGCTTGCTCGTGCTGACTGATCCCGCGCAGCCCGTTCGGGCGCGGCGGCATGAGAGGTTTCCGGTTCCGGACTATGCTCCTTCGCTTCTCAATGCGGCACGGGCATTCACCGCGATCGCCGCGGTGGAATTGTTCTGGGTCGTGACGGCGTGGCCGAATGGCGCGCTTGCCGTCGCCTTTGCGGCGATCGCGCTCACCCTGTTCTCGGCGCGGCCCGATCAGGCCTATGGCATCACCATGCTGTTCATGGTCGGCGCCGCCATCACCACCGTGCTCGCGGCTATCGCCAACTTCGCGCTTCTGCCGCAGATGACATCCTTCGCCGGCCTCTGCCTTGTGATCGGGCTTGTGCTCATTCCGGGCGGTGCGCTGATGACCCAACCCTGGCTGCCGCCGGTCTTCATCGCGCTGGTCGCGACTTTCATTCCGCTGCTCGGGCCGGCGAACCAGATGACCTACAATACGCTCGCCTTTTACAATGTCGCGCTGGCGATCTTCGTGGGACTCGGCGCGGCCGCGCTTGCGTTCCGCATGGTGCCGCCGCTGTCGGCGGAGCTCCGTGTCCGCCGTCTGCTGCGGCGGACACTGCGGGAACTACGGCGGCTTGCCACCGACCGGCTGCAACTGACATCGGAGGCGTGGGAAGGACGGATCTACAACTACCTGCAGGCGCTCCCTGAAAAGACCGAGCCGACGGCACGTTCTGATCTCCTGTCGGCCCTGGTGGTGGGCAATGCCATCATCCGGCTTCGTCCCGTCGCCGGTCGCTTCGACCTTGATCAGGAGTTCTCCGTTGCACTGGATGCGGTCGCGCAAGCCGATATCGCGGCTGCGATCGAGCGCCTCGGAGACTTCGATGCGAAGCTTGCCGCGGTCGCGCCCACGACGCCGGGATTGCCCGTCAGGGAGCGGGCGCGCGGCAGCATCCTCGTGCTATCGGAAACGCTCGCACAACATAAGACCTATTTCGAAACATCGCCGCCATGAGCTTTTCGGAAGTCAACCTGTTTGGCGTCTACGTCGCCCCGCTTTCGTTGCTGATGGTGGCGGCCTGGCTTATCCTGGTCGTGTTGCGACGGATGGTGGCGGGCTTCGGCTTGCTGCGCCATGTCTGGCATCCGGCGCTGTTCGTGCTCGCGATTTATATCATTCTGCTTTCATGCGTGGTTTTGGTGGTAGCTGAGGTATAGCGATGTCTGAAGTTCAGACGCGATTGGCGGGCGATGGGAAAGCTCTGCTGCGCTCTTCGGCAGGCGGGGCGAGCCGCAGGATATCGCTCAGTTCCGTGATCCCGGCACTGCTCACGCTGGGCGCTGTCGTGGTGGCGGCGTTGTTGGGATGGTTCGCGTGGGACGTCTATATGGGGCGGCCGTGGACGCGCGACGGCATGGTGCGGGCCTATGTCGTGACCGTCGCGCCGGAGATTGCCGGGCGGATCGTCAACCTGCCGGTCGCCGACAACCAGATGGTGCGCAAGGGCGACGTGCTGTTCGAGATCGAACCGAACGACTACCAGATCGCGTTGGACGCTGCCCGCGCCCAGGTTGCGCGCGACCAGGCCGCGCTCGACTACGCGCGCGCCAACGAAGGACGGCAGGCGAAGCTGCGCGGAGAAGGCTGGGTGTCGACGGACGTCTTTCAGCAATCGGCAAGCTCGCTGCATCAACTGCAAGCCGCTGTCGCCGCGGGTCAGGCCATGGTCTCCAAGGCGGAGCTCAATCTCAGCCGTGTCACCGTTCGCTCACCCGTCAATGGCTATGTGACGAATCTGCTGGCCCAGCGCGGCGACTACGCCAATATCGGCCAAAACCTGGTCTCGCTGGTCGACGCCGATTCCTTCTGGGTCGACGGCTATTTTGAGGAGACGAGCCTTGGAAGGATTCGCGACAATGATCCGGCGACAGTCCGCTTGATGGGCTACAGCCAGCTCATCCGTGGCCATGTCGGCGGGGTGTCGCGCGGCATCACTGTCACCAACGCGCAGCCGGGGCAGGGCGGGCTCGCGTCGGTCAATCCGATCTTCACCTGGGTGCGGCTGGCGCAGCGGATCCCGGTGCATATTCACATCGATCATGTGCCTGACGGGGTGCGCCTCGTTGCCGGCACCACTGCCAGTGTGGAAGTCGGCCGCTAGGCCTTCGATCCCGGTTGGCTATTTTGTCGCAGGCATAGCAGCAGCGCCGCGGGAGCATGGTTGCGTCCTGTTCCCGGCACCCCCGTAGAATTGCGGAGGTTCCGCTGATGTGTTCTAACGTCAGAGGTCAGGGATACCCGGAAAATCAGTTTTGAATCCGAAACATCCGTCTGCTGCCGTCCGCTGGAGTTCTCATTCGGCCATTGCATGCGGAGATGGCGCATGAATCCGTTTGCGTCGCCTCACGACCTGACGACGGGCCAGGAGTCAGTTGTCTTCGTCGTCGACGATGACGAGAGCGTACGACGGGCGCTTGCCAACCTGTTCCAATCGGTGGGCCTGGAGGTGCAGGAGTTCGGCTCCGCCGCGGAATTGCTGCACAGCAAGTTGCCTGATGTCGCGAGTTGCCTGGTGCTGGACATCCGGCTGCCCGGGTTGAGTGGGCTCGACCTCCAGCTCGAATTGGCCAGGGCCGACGTCCACATTCCCATCATCTTCATGACCGGTCACGGCGACATTCCGATGAGCGTCCGCGCCATGAAGGGCGGGGCGATCGACTTCCTGACCAAGCCGTTCCGCGATCAGGATATGCTCGATTCCGTGATGACCGCGATCAAGCGCGATCGCGAAAGGCGCGAGGCTGAGAAAGCCGTTACGGGCTTGCGAGAACATTTCGAGACCCTGACCGACCGTGAACGCGAAGTACTGGCTTTGGTGGCTGCGGGTCTCATGAACAAGCAGATTGCGGCGCAGATCGGGGTTGCCGAGATCACCGTCAAAATCCATCGCGGGCGCGTCATGAAGAAGATGGGCGCAAAATCGCTCGCCGATCTGGTCAGGATGGCCGAAATGATCGGAATTCGCCGCCGATAGCTGTGGGCGAGAAACCTAAGTATGATTCCCCGGTACCTTGATAGAGCGCATTTTAACGTTACGAGCGTGCGATCCGGGGAAGCGGTGCCGGCTTTTCCGCGCGACAAATGGGGAACGTTTGCGCGGCAGATCGTGTGCCGGACAAGAATCTAGGCGGGCTGACGATTCGAGGAAAAGTCATCGCGCGCTAGCGGATCCTTATTCCCCGTTTCCCCAAAAGGACAGCGATCTTGCCGACAACACCGATGATCTCCATCATCGACGACGATGCGTCCGTCCGTACCGCGACCGACAATCTGCTGAGGTCTTTTGGTTATGGCGTTCTCACGTTTGGGTCGGCTGACGAATTTCTGCAGTCCGGCGTGCTCGACCAGACCTCCTGCGTGATCGCCGACGTCAATATGCCCGGCACTAACGGCGTCGAGCTCCTGCTTCGCCTGCGCGCCCGCGGCAACGAGATACCTTTCATCTTTATCACGGCTTTTCCCGAGGCGGCCGTGTCCGCCCACGCCGCAAGCGCCGGTGCAGTCTGTCTCTTGACCAAGCCGTTCGAGACCGACAATCTCATTCAAAACCTTGAACAGGCCCTGCAGGGGCGTGATGGGCAAGGTCCGACTGTCAAGATCTGAATTCTTCGGCAGGCGGGTTTTTCCGACCCGGTCGGTCGCCAGACGGGACGGGTCCCGACGATCACCAAAACCGCATCGCGGCCGCCGTTCACGGCTCGTCCACTCCTGCCACACGGAAATTCAACGGCTCTTGAGTTGGAAGAACGAGTCTTGAGTTGGAAGAGCTCTTGCGCGACCGTAAGCAGGGATTTCATGATCGGGCGGCACAAGGAGCATTTGGCATGTATCCGGGCCAGCGTAGCAGCGAAACAGGTGCGCCCGCTTTGTCCGTCGATGCCCCGCGGCCATCTTCAGATTGGCGCTTGGGACTGACCGATTTCGATCAGACGCCCTGGGCGACGTTCTCCCGTTATGCGGTTGCGATCTTGTCGGTCGCTGCAGCCCTGATCGCCTCCAAGGCCGCGGTCGAGTACCTGAACATCGAACCGTACGTCTCGCTATTTCTTTGCGCGATCATGTTTGCGGCCTGGTTCGGCGGCCTCGGCCCCGGCTTGGTGTCGACTGCGCTTGCAGGTTTGGCGTTCGAGTATTTCGTGGCCTCTCCCATCAATTCGTTCGAGATCGATGTTCATCAGATCCCGCGCGTGAGTTTGTTCTTGATCACGGCGCTGTTCGTTAACTGGATCGCTGCGGCACAGCGAAAGGCGACGAGATCGCTGGAGCTTTCTCGCCGCGATCTGTTGGCTGCGCTCGAAGCGCAGAAGCGGACCGAGGCCCGGCTGCTGCGGAGCGAAATGTACCTGGCCGAAGCGCAGCGGCTGAGCCGCACCGGCAGCTTTGGCTGGAAGGTGGCGACCGGCGAGATCAGCTGGTCGGAGGAGACGTTTCGGATCTTCGAATGCGATCCGGCCACAACGCCGACATTGGAGTTCGTTCTGCGGCGTATGCATCCCGAAGATCGGGATTTCGTGCAGCAATTGCTCGAGGAGGCTTCGCAGAATGGCGTGGATTTCGGTCACGAGGCCAGGCTGGTGATGCCGAATGGCGCGCTAAAGCATATTCGCACTTTGGCCCATGCCGTGAAGGACGGTCCTGATGGCATCGAGTACATCGGTGCGGTGACCGACGTCACTGCCGCCAAGCAGGCCGAGGCCGCGCTCAACGACGCGCAGGCGGACCTCGCGCACGCCACGCGCGTGATCACGCTCGGCGAGTTGACGTCCTCCATCGCCCACGAGGTGAACCAGCCGCTGGCCGCGATCATGTCGAACGGCGAGGCTTGCCTGCGCTGGCTCGACCGCGGCGCGGCGGGCATGGAGCATGCGCGGCGCTCGGTGGAATGGATCGTCAAGGATGTCAGCCGCGCGGCCGACGTGATCGGGCGCGTTAGGGCGCTGGCACGCAAGACCGATACGGAGCGGGCGCTTCTTGACATCAACGAGGTCGTCAACGAGGCCCGCGTGCTGATGCGGCGCGAGCTCACGAGCAAGCAGATCACGCTGCGTACGGAGCTTGCGACCGATCCGCTGATCGTCCGCGCCGACCGGGTTCAATTGCAGCAGGTCGTCATGAACCTGGTGATGAACGGCATCGAGGCGATGCAGCCTGTTACGGATCGGCCGCGCGAATTGCTGATCCGATCGCAGCGCAGTTTCGATGCCGATCAGGCCATCCTGATCATGGCGGACTGCGGCGTCGGCTTTTCCGACGAGAACGCCGAGCGGCTGTTCAATGCGTTCTTCACCACCAAGTCGGCCGGCCTTGGCTTGGGATTGTCGATCTGCCGCTCGATCGTCGAGGCCCATGGCGGAAAGCTGTCTGCATCCCGCAATGCCGGGCCGGGCGCGACCTTCCAGTTCACCCTGCCGCTCCATGAGGATGTCGGACGGGCGCAATGAGTCCGCCCGACTGCGATCATGCCTTCGGCAAGATACCCAGGTTCATGCCTTCGGCATGATACCCAGGTTCATGCCTTCGGCATGATACCCGGACTGTTGTCGGGCCACTTGGCAATCATCGCTTCGTCGATGTTGAGATGCTGCGCTACCAGCTTGGGCGGCGTATGCGTGAGCCAGTTCGTCAGCGAGACTTCCTCGTAACGAGGGGCGCGGAACACGCCGACGAATTGCAGGTCGGTGTCACCGACGTTCTCGACATAGTGCCCGTAGTTCTTCTTGACGTAACCGATGTCGCCCGCGTTGAAGTCCATTGTCAGCGCATTGGGGCCGGTGTTGAACACCGTCATCCGGGCCTTGCCCTTGATGTAGTATTGCCACTCGTCGGCGTTCGGATGCCAGTGCATCTCGCGGACCGCGCCCGGCTTGAGGGTGACCAGCGCCGAGGCTACGGTTGTTGCGACATTGAAGTTGGTGCTGTCGGCAACGTGAATGGTGCCGGCCTCGGACTGCTTGAGCGGGCGCGAGCCTTCGAGCGAGAAGATGAAGGGATGCGGCGGCATCTCTGCGTTCCTGCTCATCGCGGCGCGGTCGCCGGCGAGGTCGCCTGGCACGGTGCCCTGGAATATCCAGAGGTTGTGCAGCGGAATGTTCGCGAAGCTTTCGACCGGAACTCCGAAGTTCTTGGCGAGCACTTCGGGCGGCGTGTGGGCCATCCAATCCGACAGCAGCAGCGTATTGAACTCGTCGGCGTGACCGTCATCGAAGCAGATCACGAACTCGCAGCCGTCGGGTCCCAGGCCCTGCAGGGAGTGTGGCGTGCCGGCCGGAAAATACCAGAGGTCGCCCGCCTTGAGGTCGCCGACATAAGGACGCCCCTCTGCATCGAGAACAGTCACGCGGCAGGTGCCATAGGTCATAATGGCCCACTCGGCGGCCTGATGCCAATGCAGCTCGCGAATGCCGCCGGCGGCGAGGCGCATGTTCACGCCGGATATTTCCTTCGAGATCGCGAAATCGTCGACCGTGACCTGCCGCGCCCAGCCGCCGTTCTGAATGCGTCTCGGTGCATTGTTGAAGGATGCCCAGGTCGTGGGCAGGCCGCCAACGTCGGTCGCGGGCGGAGTGAATGCGGATGGAAACTGTTTTGCGATGGCTGGATTCTGCGGACCGGGATCGGTCAGACTTCCGGGCGACTTGGCGTTGATGGCGCCCTGAGGCGGCTCGTCCGGATTGCCGAAGCTTGCAGCATGCGCGGATGCGGTCATTGCGGCTCCGACAGCCGACGCTGCCAGAAGATCTCGTCGCGAGAACATGAGCTGATACTCCAGAAAGAGATGGTCGAACCGGCACAGATCCGCTCATCAGCGGTCCGTTCATCAAGACCTAGGCAGGCGTCGTTGGTTTTGCTTCCGTAATGACACGCTTTTTCTGGAACGCACTGCCGCGATGACAGATGACGCGCAGTTGCGTGAGCACGACGTGCAAGCTTCTCACGCGGCGAGCGGTGCGATTGTGCAAATCCCGCCTCGTTTTGGAAAGACATCGGTTGGACAGCTCTCCTTTACTCAACCGACCCTGGCATTCTAAAAAAGGCCTTTGCCGATGACCGTTCGCAAATCCATCCGTCCCTATCATCAGCCGGCCGGCGGATGGGGAGCGCTCAAGGCGTTGAGCGAGCATCTGATCGAGCAGCGCGTTCCGATCAAGGGCGCGACGACGCTGAGCCGGATGAACCAGCCCGAAGGATTCGACTGTCCGGGCTGCGCCTGGCCTGATCCGAAGCATACGTCGTCGTTCGAGTTCTGCGAGAACGGCGCCAAGGCGGTTGCGTGGGAAGCGACGGCGAAGCGCTGCACGCCGGAGTTCTTCGCCGAGCACTCCGTCACCGAGTTGTCCGGCTGGAGCGATTACGATCTCGAAATGGTCGGTCGGCTCACCCATCCGATGATCTATGACAGGACGTCCGATCATTACCGTCCGGTAAGCTGGGACGATGCCTTCGCGATCATCGGCCGCCACCTCAACGCGCTGCCCGATCCGAACATGGCGGAGTTCTACACCTCGGGTCGCACGTCGAACGAAGCCGCGTTCCTCTATCAGCTTTTCGCCCGCGAATACGGCACCAACAATTTTCCTGATTGTTCGAACATGTGCCATGAGGCGACCAGCGTCGGCCTGCCGCAGTCGCTCGGGGTGGGGAAGGGCACCGTGCTGCTCGACGACTTCGATAAGGCAGACTGCATCTTCATCTTCGGCCAGAATCCCGGCACCAACAGCCCGCGCATGATGACGAGCCTGTGGAAGGCGTCGCGCCGCGGTGCCGCGATCATTTCCTTCAATCCGTTCCGCGAGCGGGCACTGGAGCGCTTCCAGTATCCGCAGAATCCGGTCGAAATGGCGACGTTTTCGGCCACCAAGATCAGCTCGCCGCTCTACCAGGTGCGCGTCGGCGGCGACATTGCCGCGCTCAAGGGCATCATGAAGGTGATGGCCGAGGAAGACGAGGCCGCGCGCGCAAGCGACAAGCCCGAGCTCCTGGATTGGGATTTCATCCGTGGTCATACCGCCGGCATCGAGGCGTTCATCGCGGATCTGAAGGCGGCGCAATGGCCTGATATCGAGCGGCAGTCCGGTCTCTCGCGCGAGGATCTGGAGCATGCCGCCCACGTCTATCTGAAGGCCGAGCGCGCGATCATCGTCTATGGCATGGGCATCACCCAGCACAAGCGCGGCGCCTGCAATGTGCAGCAGCTTGTCAATCTCGCGCTCCTGCGCGGCCACATCGGACGCGAGGGCGCCGGCCTCTGTCCGGTGCGCGGCCACTCGAATGTGCAGGGCGATCGCACCGTCGGCATCACCGAAGTGCCGACCAAGGAATTCCTCGATCGGCTGGAGCATCGCTTCGGCTTCAAGCCGCCAGCCGCGCACGGCCACAACGTGGTGACGGCGCTCGAGGCGATGCTGCGCGGCGAGGTGAAGGTGTTCGTCGCCATGGGCGGCAATTTCGCCGCGGCGATACCGGACTGGCAGCAGACGCAGGCCGCGTTGCGCAATCTGGATCTCACGGTCCATGTCTCGACCAAGCTCAACCGCAGTCATCTGATCCATGGGCGCGATGCGCTGATCCTGCCGTGCCTCGGGCGCACCGAGATCGATATCCAGGCGACCGGACCGCAATCGATCACGGTCGAGGATTCGATGTCGATGGTTCATGCCTCCGGCGGCCGCAACAAGCCAGCCTCCGAGCATCTCCTGAGCGAGCCGGCGATCATCGCCGGAATCGCGCGCGCCACCCTCGGCAACCGCAGCGTGGTGGATTGGGAGGCCTTGGTCGCCGACTACGACCGCATTCGCGATGCGATCGAGGACGTGTTCCCGATCTTCCAAGGCTACAATGCCCGCATCCGCGTGCCCGGCGGTTTCCATCTCACCTCGACGGCGCGCGAGCGCATCTGGATGACGCCGTCGGGAAAAGCCAATTTCCTGCTGTTCGAAGGATTGGGCGAAGATAGCTGTGAAAGCGATCCGGAGATGCTCTGGCTGAGCACCATCCGCAGCCATGATCAGTACAACACGACGCTCTATTCGATGTCGGACCGCTATCGCGGCGTGTACGGTCAGCGCGACGTGGTGTTCCTGAACGAGGCGGAAATGAAGAAGCGCGGCCTTGCGGACGGCGACCGGGTCGATCTCGTCACGCTCTCGACCGACGGAATGGAGCGCAGCGTGCACAATTTCCGCGTGGTTGGCTATTCCTTCCCGAACGGCTGCTGCGCCGCCTATTATCCCGAAACCAACCCGCTGGTGCCCCTTTATGCGCACGATCCGATGAGCTTCACCCCGTCGTCCAAGGGGATTCCGATCCGGATCGTGCGCTCGGTGAGGGAGCAGAACTAAGCGGGCACGCTCTCTCCTCCCTCTCCCCGTTCTTACGGCAGGGCTATCGCATATGGCCGAGCAAGGTGAGGAGGAAGCTGTCGTCCCAGCCGGCGCGCTTGATTTTTCGACGTATGGAGGTGGGACCAGGACAAGACCGAAGGATGTTGAGCGCGAGCCTGC
>NZ_JBUYEN020000069.1:0-31663 GCF_055229415.2 Bradyrhizobium sp. Leo114
GGGCGCGGCCCCCCCCCGCCCGCCCCCCCCCCCCCCCGCCCCCCCCCCCCCCCCCGCCGCCCCCCCCCCCCCGCCCCCCCGCCCCCCCCCCCCCCCCCCCCCCCCCCCCCCCCTCCGCGAGCACGTCTCTCACCGTCTTCGCGGAGAGAGCCCCTCACCCCAACCCTCTCCCCGTAAGAACGGGGAGAGGGAGGAGCACCGTCAATCGTTCTGATCTGATTTCGCCAGCTTCAGCGCAGGCTGGCGTTGATCTTATCCAGCGCGGCGGAGCCGGGGCAGAGCGCCTTCGCATCCAGCGTATTGAGCGGGGTGTCCACCGTGTTGAGATGGGCGTGCAGATCCTCGGCTTCCGGATCGACGTACAACAGCCCGGTGACGATCTGGCCCTTGGCGGCGTGCTTCTGCAGGAAGGTCATCGCGCCCACCCGGTCATGCGGATCGTAATCGGCATCGAGCTTGCGCAGCGCGATCCGCGAGCCGTCGTGCTGCTCGACCACCTGCACGGTGCCGGGCGCATAGTCGACATGGATCGGCTCGCGGCCGACCAGCACGTCGAGCCGGTTCACGGCGTCGTTGTGCTCGCGGACATAATCGAAACTCTTGGTCGAGCCGGCGTGATTGTTGAAGGCGATGCAGGGGCTGATGACGTCGATGAAGGACGCGCCCTTGTGCTGGATCGCGGCCGCGATCAACGGCACGAGCTGGGTCTTGTCGCCGGAGAAGCTGCGCGCCACGAAGGTGGCCCCGAGCTGCAGCGCGATCGCGACCAGGTCGATCGCATTGTCGGTATTGACCACGCCCTTCTTCGACTTCGAGCCGCGGTCGGCGGTCGCCGAGAACTGGCCCTTGGTCAGACCGTAGACGCCATTGTTCTCGACGATATAGGTCATGTTGACGCCGCGGCGGATCGAATGCGCGAACTGGCCGAAGCCGATCGAGGCGCTGTCGCCGTCGCCGGAAACGCCGAGATAGATCAGGTCGCGGTTGGCGAGGTTGGCGCCGGTCAGCACCGACGGCATGCGGCCATGCACGGAGTTAAAGCCGTGTGAATTGCCGAGGAAATAGTCCGGCGTCTTCGAGGAGCAGCCGATGCCCGAGATCTTCGCCACCCGGTGCGGCTCGATCGAGAGCTCGTAGCAGGCCTCGATGATCGAGGCTGTGATCGAGTCATGGCCGCAGCCGGCGCACAGCGTCGAGATCTTGCCCTCGTAGTCGCGGTGAGTATAGCCGAGCTCGTTCTTCTTGAGGCCGGGATGATGGAATTTCGGCTTTGCAATGTAGGTCATAATAACACCTGCGGTCCCCGCCGCGACATGGCCGGGCTTGACCCGGCCATCCACGTACTGGTCAGGAGAAAGAAAGGCGTGGATGCCCGGGTCAAGCCCGGGCATGACGCCGGAGAGATGAAAGGAGAGGTCATGACACGGCCTTGCGCAGAGGGGTCACCTTGAGATGGTCCTGGTGGTCGCCGATCGCATTCGCAATGAAGCGCGCGGTGATCGGCGTGCCGTCATAATGCAGGATCGGCACCAGCCGCACGGGATCGATGCCGTTCTCGTTGACGATCAATTGCCGGAGCTGCGCGTCGCGGTTCTGCTCGACGACGTAAACGAAATCGTGGTCGGCGATGAAGCTGGCGACGCTGGAGTGGAACGGGAAGGCGCGGATGCGGAGCCGATCCAGATGATGGCCGCGCGCGTCCAGAATCTCGATCGCCTCGTCCATCGCCGGCGCGGTCGAGCCGAAATAGATCACGCCATATTTGGTCGGCTTGGCCGCATTGGCCTGCAGCGGCCGCGGCACCAGATCCTGCGCAGTCTCGAACTTGCGCACCAGGCGCTGCATGTTGTCGGCGTAGACAGGGCCTTCCTCCGAATAGCGCGCATAGCGGTCGCGCGAGGTGCCGCGGGTGAAGTACGAGCCCTTGGTCGGGTGCGTGCCGGGATAGGTGCGGAAGGGAATGCCGTCGCCGTCGACATCGAGATAGCGGCCGAAATCGCGGCCTTCTTCCAGCATCTCCCTGGTCATCACCTTGCCGCGGTCATACTGCCGCGCGTCGTCCCAGCGCAGCGGCCGGCACAGCCGGTGGTTCATGCCGATATCGAGATCGAGCATCACGAAGATCACGGTCTGCAGCCGCTCGGCGAGATCAAAGGCGGTCGCGGCAAACTCGAACGCCTCCGCCGGATCTTCCGGGAACAGCAGCACATGCTTGGTGTCGCCATGCGAAGCATAGGCGCAGGCGATGATGTCGCATTGCTGGGTGCGCGTCGGCATGCCGGTCGAAGGACCGGCGCGCTGCACGTTCATGATCACGGCCGGAATCTCGGCGAAGTAGGAGAGGCCAATGAACTCCGTCATCAAGGAGATGCCGGGGCCGGAGGTCGTGGTGAAGGCGCGCGCGCCGTTCCATGAGGCGCCGATCACGACGCCGATCGAAGCAAGCTCGTCCTCGGCCTGCACGATCGCATATTTCGCCTGACCGGTCTCCGGATCGTGCCGCAGCTTCTTGCAGTGGTTGGTGAAGGCCTCGGCGAGCGAAGATGACGGCGTGATCGGATACCATGCGCAGACCGTGGCGCCGCCATAGACTGCGCCGAGCGCGGCGGCGCTGTTGCCTTCCAGAAAGATGCGGTCGCCGACCTTGTCGGCCTTCTTGACCCTGAGCCCGATCGGGCATTTCAGATTCTGCAGCGCCCAGTCGCGGCCGAGATGCAGCGCATGGACGTTGGAGGAGAGCAGCTTCTCCTTGCCCTTGTACTGCTCGCCGATCAGTTGCTCGATCAGATTCGGATCCATGTCGAGCAGGGCGGACAGCGCGCCGAGATAGATGATGTTCTTGAACAGTTGGCGCTGGCGCGGATCGGTATAGGTCGAGTTAGTGATCGCGGTCAGCGGCACCCCGATCACGGTGATGTCGGCGCGGAATTTCGACGACGGCATCGGCTTGGTGGAATCGTAGAACAGATACCCGCCAGGCTCGATCGAGGCGACATCCTTGTCCCAGGTCTGCGGGTTCATCGCCACCATCATGTCGACGCCGCCGCGGGCTCCGAGATGGCCGGCTTCTGTCACCCGCACTTCATACCACGTCGGCAGGCCCTGGATGTTGGAGGGGAAGATGTTGCGCGGTGACACCGGCACGCCGTGGCGCAGGATCGCACGCGCGAACAATTCGTTGGCGCTCGCCGAACCCGAGCCGTTGACGTTGGCGAAGCGGACGACGAAGTCGTTTACGCTGCTGATCGGGCTTTGGACTGACATGTTGATCCCGCGTGAACCATATCGATGAGGTATTTCTGCATGTCCCAGGCGCCGGTCGGGCAGCGCTCGGCACACAGACCGCAATGCAGGCAGACGTCTTCGTCCTTCGCCATGATGCGCCCGGTCTTCAGCCCATCGGCGACATAAAGCGCCTGGTCGTGATGCGGCGAGGGCGCCTTCAGCCGCTGCCGCAGATCGTCCTCCTCGCCGTTCTCTGTGAAGGTGATGCAATCCATCGGGCAGATGTCGACGCAGGCGTCGCATTCGATACAGAGCGGCGCGGTGAACACCGTCTGCACATCGCAGTTCAGGCAGCGCTCGGCCTCGCCGAGTGCGAGCTTGAGGTCGTAGCCGAGCTCGACCTCGGCGCGGATGTCCTTCAGCGCGATCACCTTGTCGCGATGCGGCACCTTGAAGCGCTTGTCGGTGGAGATGTCGTTGTCGTAGCTCCACTCATGGATGCCCATCTTCTGCGAGGAAACGTGCACCTCGGGCAGCGGGCGCTCGTTGATGTCCTCGCCGGACAGCATCTTGTGGATCGACAGCGCGGCATCATGGCCATGCGCCACCGCCCAGATGATGTTCTTCGGGCCGAACGCGGCATCGCCGCCGAAGAACACTTTTGGATTGGTCGACGCGAAGGTCGTCGGATCGACCTTCGGCATGTGCCATTTGTCGAATTCGATGCCGCAATCGGCCTCGATCCAGGGGAAGGCGTTTTCCTGGCCGACCGCGACCAGCACGTCGTCGCAGGCCACAGTCTCGTCGGGCTCGCCTGACGGCACCAGATTGCGCCGGCCCTTGGCGTCGTATTCGGCCTTCACCTTCTGGAAGGTGACGCCGGTAAGCTTGCCGTTGTCGTGGATGAACGCCACCGGCACCATGTAATTGAGGATCGGGATGTCCTCATGGAGCGCGTCTTCCTTCTCCCAGGGCGAGGCCTTCATCTCGTCGAAGCCGGAGCGGACGATCACTTTCACGTCCGCCCCGCCGAGGCGGCGCGCGGTGCGGCAGCAATCCATCGCCGTGTTGCCGCCGCCAAGCACGATCACGCGGCGGCCGATTTTCTCGACATGGCCGAACGACACTGACGACAGCCACTCGATGCCGATGTGGATGTTGGCGGCTGCCTCCTTGCGGCCGGGAATGTCGAGCTCGCGGCCGCGCGGCGCACCGGAGCCGACGAAGATCGCGTCATAGTTCTCGGACAGCAGTTGCTTCAGGCTGTCGATGCGGTGACCGCCCTTGAACTCGATGCCGAGGCCCAGGATGTAGTCGGTCTCCTCGTCGATCACCGAATCCGGCAGGCGGAATTTCGGGATCTGCGTCCGCATCATGCCGCCGGCCTTGGGATCCTGGTCGAATACGGTGCAGTGATAGCCGAGCGGGGCAAGGTCGCGCGCCACCGTGAGCGACGCGGGGCCGCCGCCGATCAGCGCAATGCGCTTGCCGTTCTTCGGTCCGGGCCGTGGCAAACGGTGCTTGATATCGTCCTTGAAGTCGGCCGCGACGCGCTTCAAGCGGCAGATCGCGACCGGATTTTCCTCGACGCGGCCGCGACGGCACGCCGGCTCGCATGGACGATCGCACGTGCGGCCCAGAATGCCGGGGAACACGTTCGATTTCCAATTGATCATGTAGGCGTCGCTGTAACGCCCCTCGGCAATCAGACGGATATATTCGGGAACCGGAGTGTGTGCGGGGCAGGCCCATTGGCAGTCGACTACTTTGTGAAAATAGTCCGGCGCCGAGATATCAGTCGGTTTCATTCCTACCTTATCCGCGCGGGACCCAAGTCGGAGCCCAAAGTCAGATGCGCGGCCTTATCTTTGCCTGCGAACGCCCAACGGACGGGCGTTCTTCTGGTTTTCCAATTGCATCATAGACGGCTCTTATTAGAGCCATTCCAGATCAGGCACACAAGCCAATTCTGCGCGACATCAGGCATTCGCGCGGTGCAGCACGCGCCTGCCGCTCAGCTCCATGAAGGCTTTATGCGGCGGTGCAACAATTCGTGACACCGCCGCCGCGGATCACGCGCGGGGCAGGTCGCTCTTGGCGAGGTCCCACATCAGCCGGTAAGTGCCGCTGGAGATCACCAGCGGCTTGCAGGCGGCGTTGTCGGTCACCAGCGCCAAGGCGGTCGGGACGGCCCTTACATCGGTCGCGTCAATCAGCACGAACCAGTCTCCGGCGCCCGGCGCGGCATTCGATGCATCTGATGTCAGCGGTTTCGAAAGGGCAGGGTCGTTTTCGATCAAATGGATGGAGATGATCCCATCGAGCTTGGCGGGATCGAGCTGGTCGCGCAGCGCTTCGCGCAGTCTGTCTTTGCCTTCGCCGGGCGGACGAAGCCGGACGATGCCGAGCGCAGCGCCGCGGCCGGTGCCCCGGCTGATGGTGATGCGCGCGACGCCGCGGATCATGTTCTTGAAGCGCGCGATGTTGGCCTTGGACCATTCGGTCTGGTTGGCGAGTGCGGTGCGGTAGGCCGGACTATCCAACACCTCGAAGGTCTCAGTCGAGTAGAGGCTGAGATATTTCGGTTTTCCCTCATGCGCGACGTAGCGACGCGCCTCCAGGAAGCCATCAATGGCGACGCGCTCCTCGAGATGCTCGCGGTCATACCATCGATTGAAATCGGCCTCATCAGCGGGATCGATATCCATCGACGTCAGCAGCATGCCTTTTCCGGCCAAGGGCATTAGTGTTCTCCAGAAGTTTCCAACTGCGGAATTACTGTCCGCCTATTCAGCCGTTCGGTAGCCCTGCTTTGCGCATACCTTCGGCGATCCGTGCGCGCTGCGCGAGGCAGGTCGGGTTGTCCATTGGCGCGATGCCGAGGAAGTGGGAGAGCGTGAAATCGGGATCGAGGGCCAGCCCCGCCTGTACCGAAGCCTGTGCTTCCTCGATCCGCTCGAGATGTGCCAAGGCCGCGGCAAGGTAGAAGTGAACGAACGCGGCGACATTCCGGTTGGTCTCGATGGATCGCCTAAACCAGTAGGCAGCCGCTTCATCGGCTGCAAGATAGGACTGCGCGACACCCGCTGTATTCATCCAACTGAACGCTCGGTTGTCACGTGGCGAAAGCCGAAATGCTTCCATCACGTAGGCTTCAGTTTCTTCGGCTCGACCGAGATAACATTTGCCAAGCCCAATCCATGCGTAAGCTGTGGCCAGATTTCGATCCAGCGCCAAGGCCCGCTCACATTCGGCGATGCCCTGAGCGGCACGCTTGGTAAAAATCTGGACGACGCCAAGAAGGCAATGCGCCATCGCGTGGTTGGGCACGTACGCCAGGACCTTGGTCAAAGACGTCTCGGCCGCCAGAAGGCGTGCGGTCCGGTCGCCGGTCTGCATGGACGTTCCCCGCATGGCATCGACGAACGCCATGCCAACCATTGCCTCAGCGTTGCCGGCATCCAGGCATAAGGCCTGTTCGAAGAACCTGCGCGCATGCGACAGGTTGGCCGGGTCCGATCCCCGGTTCACACACGCCATGCCCTGGAAATACAGGTCCATCGAATCCGGAAGCGGCGCCCGCGCCGCCCGCCGCGCCTCAGCCGTGACCAATTCCGTTCCAAGCTGATTGGCAAGACGCGCGCCGATTTCATCCTGCATGTCGAAGAGATCGGCGATCGGCTTGTCGAACCGTTCGGCCCACAGGTGATTGCCGGTCTCGGCATCAATGAGCTGAACGTTGATACGCATGCGGCTTCCATTACGCTGCACGGAACCCTCGAGGACATAGCGAACGCCGAGTTCTCGACCGATCTGCTTCAGATCGACATGCTTGCCCTTGTAGGTGAAAGCGGTGTTGCGGCCGATCACGAAGATCCCGACCATGCGCGACAGATCCGTGGTCAGGCTCTCGGTCACGCCGTCGACGAAATATTCCTGCTCGGGATCGGAGCTGAGATTGGTGAACGGCAGGACGACCAGCGAAGGTTTATCAGGAATGGCAAAGCCCGGTTTCGGCGAGCCGTCCGACACCGTTGCGCCCGCTGGCACAGCCGTTTCGTGCACCGTGCCGATGAAACGGACGCCCTTGCGCGGAAACGTTCTGATGAGGCGCTGTTCGTCCCCGGAGTCGCCAATCGCCCTGCGCGCAGCATTCAGGCGCGTGGTCAGGGCCACATCCGAAACGATGCGGCCTTGCCAGATGGCTTTGATGAGATCGTCCTTGCTGACGACGCGGTCCCGGTTGCCGATCAGATAGCCAAGCAAGTCGAATACTTTCGGCGCGACAGCGATGACATCCGCGCCGCGACGCAGCTCGCGCCGGGCGGTATCAAATGAAAAATCTTCAAAAAAATAACGCAAGCGACTTCCCCGCACCGCGGCCAATCATGGAAGTTTATGCCCGAGCGCAAGAGTAAGCCGACGATAAGGAAAAAGTAAGCCGGAGACCAAGCCTGTCCATCCTCGCCGTGGTACATCCAAAGGTAGAGTAAGCGCGGAATGAGATCAGGTTGGGAGACAGTTGATGATCACACGTCGTGACTTGTTGACCGTGTCGGCGGCCGGTGTCGCGTTCTCTGCCGCGGGTCTCGTGCAGCGTGCCATCGCACAACCATCAGCAAGAACCGTGCATATACTGACAGGCTTTACGCCGGGGTTGCAGGACGCCCTGGCAAGGCTCGTTGCCGGCCAGATGAAGGATTATGCGGAGACGATCGTGGTCGAGACCCGGCCAGGCGCCGCCGGCCGTGTCGCGGTCGAGGCGGTGAAGACGGCTGACGCCGACGGGACGGTTTTGCTGTTCGCGCCGCTTGGATTCATGATGCTCTTTCCGCACGTCTACAAGACGCTCAGATATGAGCCGCGCGATTTCACGGCGGTGTCGACCGTCGCCTCGACCCCGACCTTGCTCACGGTAGGTCCGAAGGTGCCGGGTGACGTAAGGACCCTTGCAGATTTCGTCGCCTGGTGCCGCGCCAACCCAAAGCAGGCCACCTACGGCACGGCGGGTGCCGGCACCACGCTGCATTTCCTTGGCGCGATGCTGGGCCGCACCGCGGGCTTCGATTTCCTTCATGTGCCCTATCAAGGCAATGGCGCGATCCAGGATTTGGTCAAAGGAGAGATCGCATCGGCCATTATGCCGGTCGGCAGCTCGCTCGGCCTCGTCCGATCCGGAGATCTTCGTGCGCTGGCGACCACCGGACCGCGCCACAGTCCGTTTCTTCCTGATGTGCCGACGGTGCGAGAACTCGGCTATCCCTCGCTTGAGGACCTCACATGGTACGGGTTTTTCGTTCCCGCGCAGACGCCGGCGGATATTGTCGAGCGCCTCAATGATTCCATCCAGGCTGCCCTCCGCATCGACGAGGTAAGGTCCGGCATGGTAAAGCTGGCAGTAGAGCCCGACGCGATCGCGATGGGCGACTTCGCCCGGCTGATCGCATCCGAATCCGAACGCTGGAAAGCGATCGTGCAAGCAACGGGATTCACTCCGACCAATTGAAGACTCCGATCGACTGCAGTCCCGGGCTCTCATCCTATTGGAGGAGCACATGAACGGATCAGAATCGATATTCGATCTCGTGCAATCCCACCGCGTAACGGCGGCGATCTATGCCGCCGCCAAGCTCGACCTCGCCGAGGCGATCGGAGACGATGCAAAATCGATGGCCGAGCTTGCCCGGTTGGTGTCCGCCGACGAAAGCGCGCTGCGCAGGCTGCTCGTTGCGCTGACAACGATTGGGGTCTGCAACCGGGCAGGCGGGGACAGGTTTACGATCACCGACCTCGGCCGACAGCTTGATCGCAATGCCAATCCCTCTTTCAAGGACTGGGTTCTCTTCGAAGGCGAAGTCCTCGTGCGATCCTGGGCCGGCCTTGTCGATTCCGTTCGCTCCGGGAAGACCGCGACCGAGATGCGGGGAGAGGGACACGATCGCTATGCTGTGATGGGCAATTCGCCGGAAGTCGTCAGCCGGTTCAATGCCGCGATGGTCAGTCTGACGCGGAGCCTCGTTCCGAAAATCGTTCAGGCCTACGATTTCTCGACCGCGCGCGTCGTCATGGATCTCGGCGGCGGCTCAGGCGAGCTGATCGCCGGCGTGCTGCTGCATAATCCGTATCTCACGGGAATAGCGTGCGATCTTGCACGCTGCGAGAAGGAGGCGCGAGCGCATTTCAATCGGGTTGGCATCGCCGACCGCTGCCGGTTCGTTGCCGGCGATTTCTTCGAGGCGGTCCCGAGCGGCGCCGATACAATCCTGATGAAGAGCATTCTCCATAATTGGAGGGACGATCGGAGCGAGATCATACTGCGCAAGTGCCGGGATGCGCTTCCAGTGGGCGGCAAGCTGATCATCGTCGAGCGGATCATGCCAGAACGTCCGACGACATCAGCTCAAGACCGGGAGCGCGCCATGAGCGACCTTAACATGCTGCGGGAGCCGGGCGGCCTGGAGCGCACCGAAGCCCAGTACCGCACCCTTGCCGAATCGGCCGGCTTCACCTTTGCGGGACTCTCCGGCGCTGGCTCGTTCAGCCTGATTCAGTTCGACAAGATCACGAACTGAGGTCGGTGCGGAAACTCCGAGTCTCGGTCAGCCGAGCCTCGACCGACGTTAAAGTCTCGCGAGCCAAGCCTCCAGGCGGGTTGGTCCAAGCCTGGCTGTACCGCTGGGCGTCAGCGAGGCATCGTCGATCGGCGCGCCATAATACTCTGCGGTTGGATCGCCGAAAACGAGCCGGCTGTCGCCTGATGCCTTCAGGCGGCGCGCAACGAATTCATTGAAGGGCGCCTTCTCCGGGCCTGCAATATCGATCGTCGCGTTCAGCGGCTGCCCGACCGCGACCTCTGCCAGGCAGTCAACGACATCGTCGGCCGCGATCGGCTGGAACAGGGCCGACGGAACGACAATCCTGTTCCCGATCGCTCCGGTTTCGGCGATGGCGCTCAGGAATTCGAAGAACTGGGTCGCACGGACGATGGAGTAGGGAACGCCGGACGATTTGATCAGTGTCTCCTGCGCGATCTTGGCACGAAAATAGGCGATATCCGGCGAGCGGTCGGTCCCGACAATCGATAGCGCGACGTGATGCGTCACGCCGGCTGCGGTTTCCGCAGCAACGAGATTGCGGGTGGAACGCTCGAAAAAGTCGAGCACTGCGGCAGGTTCCCAGGATGGCGAATTGGAAACGTCCACCACGACTTGCGCGCCGGTGAGCGCGGCCGCGAGCCCTTCTCCGGTCACCGCGTTCACACCCGACCGCGGAGAGGCCGGCACGGCCTCGTGTCCCTGTTGGCTGAGCTTTGCGACCAGCTTCGATCCGATCAGCCCGGTGCCGCCGATGACGATGATCTTCATGACACTCTCCCTCAGCGTTTGACGAAGGCGAGTAGTTCCGGATTGACGACTGGGACGGCTCGCCAACAGGTGCGCAAATATCTCACGAGCCGCTAAGTCCAGCAACTCTTGGGAGCGATGATGGAGGATCACACGAAATGTGGTACTGCGAATGCTGAAAGGCTGAGAGCCGGCGTGGCGGCGGTTCGTGCCTCGGCGAGCAACGATGGAATACGAAGCCGCGATCAGTAGCTCAGGTGTGTTGGATACGCTCCGTGCGTTCGATCCCCATGTCGTCGGCACTCTTCCCTTGGCGATTTCCGTGCCGGGCAGCGATATCGACATCGTCTGTCACGCATTTGACCCGGCGGTCTTTGCCGAGGCGATCTGGAAACAATACCAATCCTGCGATGGCTTCCGTCTTTATCAGTGGACCTCCTCGGGACGACCGGTGGTCGCTCGCTTCGAATGGAGCGGGTGGCCCTTCGAGGTGTTCGGCGACACTCGGCCGGTGGATCAGCAGGACGGCTGGTTGCATTTCGAGATCGAAAGAAGATTGCTGGCGCTCGACGACGGACGCCTCCGCAAGGCCGTCCTTCAGCAAAGGTCGCTCGGGATCAAGACCGAGCCCGCCTTCGCAGCCGTTCTTGGGATAGACGGCGATCCCTATCGCGGCTTGCTCGAACTCGTTTCCGAGACCGACGTCCAGTTGCGCGCTCGGCTGAACTCATTGTGAGGAATCGTCCGGCGCGCCGCTGGCGAGCCGCTCTGTTACCGCCGTAGCTCAAATTCCGTCGCCTTTGTCGGGCCGATGTCGCATGCTTCAATGACGGAGATGGTAAGCAGGAGCAAGAAGTGCCCTACGCGGACGTTAACGGTCAGCGGCTCTATTACGAGGATACGGGCGGCGCTGACCCGGCGATTGTCTTCTCGCACGGACTGTTGCTTGACGGCACCATGTTCTCGCCGCAGGTGATGGCGTTCCGGGACAGATACCGCTGCATCGTGTGGGACGAGCGTGGGCATGGGAAGACTGCCACGGAAACGTTGCCCGCCTTTTCGTACTACGATTCTGCAAACGATCTCTCCGCGCTCCTTTCGTTTCTCGGCATCGACAGCGCCATTCTCGTCGGCGTGTCTCAGGGCTCCTTCCTTGGTATGAGATGCGCCTTGATGAATCCCGAACGCGTCCGTGCCTTGGTCTTGATCGCAACGCAGGCGGGCGTAGATGATCCGAAAACACTCGCGAGCTATCGCGCGCTGCTCGGTGCATGGATCGCGGGCAAGCTGCCGGACGAAATCGCCACCACGGTCGAGCACATCATTTTCGGTCCCAACTGGCCTGGCGCCTCCGCATGGAGGGAAAAGTGGCGTGCCATGACCGCGCCAAATCTCTTGAGCTGTCTCGACACGCTCGCTCGCCGAGACGACATCAGCGACAAGATCTCCTCGATCCGCGTCCCCGCACTGGTCATCCATGGCGATGCTGATGCCGCCATTCCACTTTCGAGGGCGCAAGCCATGAAGGCAGCAATCCCCAATGCGGAACTGATCCTGATTGCGGGCGGTCACTCCGTCAACATGACGAACCCGGGACCCGTGAACGCAGCCATCAAGGACTTCCTTGAACGACATCCTCTCGTCTCGTGAACGCTGAAGGTGTGAAGGTGGACATGTCAGAAGGTGCTGCTGAGCGTGCACGTGATCCAGTCCAAGGCCGTGGCTGAAACGCTGCGGCTTTGGCGCGCCTCGACAAAACTCCAGCAGCGATCATTTGCGGCGGTACCGAAGCGCATCGACCAGCAGCGAGAACGCCGGCGATGGCTGCCTGCGGCTCGGATAATAGAGGTGATAGCCGGAGAACGGCGGGCACCAGTCCGACAGGACGCGCACAAGCTGGCCGCTCGACAAATACGGCTGCACATGCTGCTCGGTCAGGTAGGCGAGCCCGAAGCCTTTCAAGGCGGCGCTAAGGAGCGCGCCGGCGCCATTGAAGACAAGCTGGCCCTCGACGCGCACATTCACTTCACGCCCGTTCTTCTCGAATTCCCAGGCATAGAGGCTCCCGCCATGCGTGGGCAGGCGAAGGTTGATGCAGTTGTGATGGGTCAGATCCTGCGGCGTCCGCGGCCGCTTCCGGTTGGAGAAGTAGGAGGGCGCGCCCACGACCGCCATGCGCAGGTCCGGACCCACACGCACGGCGATCATGTCCTTTGCCACCAATTCGCCCGGCCGAATCCCGGCGTCGTACTGGGCCGCGACGATGTTGGTGAGACCGTAGTCGATCAGCACCTCGACCTTGATATCCGGGTAGTGCGGCAGGATGTTCGCCAGGGCAGGCATCAGGATCGCGTCCGCGGCATGTTCCGTGGCGGTGATCCGGATCGTGCCTGCCGGCTTCTCGCGCAGTTCGCCCAAGGCTGCCAGTTCGAGATCCATCTCGTCGAATTTGGGCCCGATCTTCAGGAACAGCCGTTCGCCGGCCTGAGTTGGTGTGACGCTCCGGGTCGTGCGGTTCAGCAACCTGACACCCAACCGCTCTTCCAGGCCGCGGACGATCTCGCTGAGGGTCGGTTGCGAGATTCCGAGCTTTGCCGCCGCCCGGGTGAAACTTCGCTCCCGCGCCACTGCCAGAAAGGCAAGTAGATCGCTCGCGTTCTCGCGGTCCATTTATAGGCCACTCCGATAAATCTGATCGGATTTTATCATCTAATCCTCGAATGCCCAAAGCGCTACGTTCGCCCGCGATCGCTGACCCAGCCATCTGCTACCGAGGAGAGTTCTCCATGAGAGTGCTCGCAGCCGCCGCCGTCTCACTCTGTCTGATGGCGCAGGCTTCGGCCCAGACGTCCGCAACCAATGGAGCAAGAACGATGCCCACGCCCCAAGATCTTCGGGCGGTCGCGCCCGCCCTCGAAAATTACGCGCAAGGCGTTGTGCTTGGCGATCTCTGGAAGAGGCCCGGCCTCTCGGCGCGGGATCGCAGCATCGTGACCGTCGCAGCCCTGATCGCCCGCGCCCAGACGGTCGAGCTGCCATACTATCTCGATCTCGCCATCGGCAATGGCGTGAAGCCGTCGGAGCTCTCGGAGATTATCACGCATCTGGCGTTCTACACCGGCTGGGCGAATGCAATGAACGCGATCCCGGCCGCGCGCGAGGTTTTCAGGAGCCGCAACATCGGAGCCGATCAGCTCCCGCCAGCGTCCGGACCGCAGCTCCCCCTCGACGAGGCCGCGGAGACGCAGCGGGCGACGCGCGTCCGGCAGCAGTTCGGCGAGATCACGCCCAGTCTTGTTCAGTACACGACCGACGTGCTGTTCCGCGATCTCTGGCTGAGACCCGGCCTTGCCCCTCGGGACCGCAGCCTCGTTACCGTAAGCGCACTCGTCGCGACCGGACAGGTCGCGCAAATCACCTATCACCTGAACCGGGCCATGGATAACGGATTGACGCGGGAAGAGGCCGGAGAGGTGCTCGGCCATCTCGCCTTCTATGCCGGCTGGCCCAATGCGTTTTCCGCGGCGCCGGTGGTCAAGGACGTGATCGAGAAGCGGCCCCGTAGCAAATGATCGGGATGTGCTCGCGTCGACGATTGTTCGCCGGCACCGCGGCCGGATTCGCCCTGACCGTGATCGGCCCGGCCGCGGCGGAGAAGTCGGCCGCCGAGCGAAGGAGTGGAGACATGGATATCGAGATCAAGCGAAATGGCTCGCGGCCCGCCGCCAAGGGCTCGCCGGAATGGTTCACCGGTTCGGTCCGCGTCGAGCCGTTGTTTCAGGCGCCCGATCCGGCGCGGGTCGGCGCCGGACAGGTCACCTTTGAGCCCGGCGCCCGAACCGCGTGGCACACCCATCCGCTCGGCCAGACATTGATCATCACCTCGGGACTGGGATGGGTGCGGCGCGCCGGCGGACCGATCGAGGAGGTGCGGCCGGGCGACGTGGTGTGGTTCCCGCCAGGCCTGAGGCACTGGCACGGAGCGACGCCGACCACTGCAATGACCCACATCGCCATCCAGGAATCGCTCGAGGGCAAGAACGTCGACTGGATGGAGAAGGTCAGCGACGAGCAGTACCGCAAGTGACCAAGCGGCGACTGGATGGAGAGAGCGAATGAAGCCCTACGTCATCTGCCACATGGCGGCGAGCATCGATGGCCGCACGCTTCTCAGCCGTTGGAGTCCTGAGGCCAGCGTGTCGCCAGGGCTGTTCGACCGATTGCACGAAGAGATCGGAGGCGACGCCTGGCTGGTCGGACGCACAACCGGTCAGGAATATGCCAAGGGCAGCAAGTATCCCTCGTCCATAGAGGATGTCTTCCCGCGCGAGCCCTGGCTCGCGCGTCGCGACGCAAAGGCCTACGGCATCGTGCTGGACGCGCATGGGAAGATCGTGTGGGGCCGCTCGGACATCGGCAATGATCCCATCGTCGTCGTGCTGACGGAGGAGGTCTCGGATGCACATTTGGCGGGACTTCGCAGCGAGGGGATCTCCTACGTCTTCGGCGGAAAGCAACAACTCGATCTGCCGCTGACGTTGGACGTCCTGAACCGCGAACTCAGTGTGAAGCGTTTGTTGCTGGAAGGCGGCGGCGTCACCAACGGTGCCTTCCTGCGAGGAGGGCTCGTCGACGAGGTGAGCCTGATCCTGTTTCCGACGGTGGACGGCGCGAAGGGCGCGCCGGCCGTGTTCGACTCGCTGGAGAAGGAGCAGGGACGATCGGCGGCCGTTCGATCGATGACCCTCGAGAGCCATCAGGTGCTCGAGGGCGGAGTTATCTGGCTGCGTTACAAGCTGCAGAATGAATGATCCAAGGACCCGCATCTCAATCGGCCTGAACGGGTCGCCCGTCCTCTACACAAGCACTAACGGAGGAAGTTCAGTGTATCTGTCTTTCAAGAACCAGGTCGCGCTGGTCACGGGCGCTGCATCCGGCATGGGTTTGGCCACCGCCAGAGCTTTCGCGGACGCCGGCGCGGCTGTCGCGCTCGTCGATGTCCGGGAAGATGCCGTCCGCCGAGCCGCCGATGAGTTGGCGGCGGCCGGCCATAAGGCGATCGGGATTCAATGCAACGTTGCAGATGAAGGTGACGTCGCCGCAGCGGTCGAACGGACCGTATCGGAATTCGGGCGGGTGGATGCCGCGTTCAACAATGCCGGCGTGCAGTCGCCTGCGATCGAGACTGCCGACGTCTCGGGCGAAGAATTCGATCGGGTCAATGCCATCAATTTACGCGGCGTCTGGACCTGTATGAAGCATGAGCTCAACCACATGCGAGAGCAGGGCCGCGGCGCCATCGTCAATTGCTCGTCCATTGGCGGCCTGATAGGTCTGCCAGGGCGTGCGGCTTACCACGCCACCAAACATGGAGTGATTGGGCTGACCAGGAGTGCTGCGCTCGAATATGCAGCGCGCGGCATTCGCATCAACGCGGTGTGCCCAGGCACCATCGACACCCCCATGGTTTCCGAGATGCTCTCCAAAGAACCGGAAGCGATGAAGGAAATCCTGCGGGATCAACCGATCGGTCGGCTTGGTCGCCCCGATGAGATCGCGTCTGCCGTACTCTGGCTGTGCAGCCCCGGCGCAAGCTTCGTGATCGGGCATGCGCTCGTGGTGGATGGCGGGTTTACCGCGCACTGAATACGACCAGCGGAAGACGCTTCACAGACGGTAGGTCCCGGTCACTTCATCGTAATGGTGATGCGGGCCAGGCTGGCCGAGAGCTCCACTCCTAACCTCGGTCCGCTAAGCACCAGGACGACGCCATTCGCATTCTGCAAGCGCACAGCGCCGGCTCCGGCCACGAGAGCACCTCCGGCTCCGACCGCAGTGTACGTGCCTGCCAGATCGGCGGGATTGTGCAGGTTCTGGGCCTGCCCGACGAACTCATCAATTGACAGCGCAAGCGTCGCGCCAAAACTCGCGCCCGAAACGTCGAAGGGATATTTTTTGCCGTGGAATGTCAGCACGCCTGTACCATTGCCGACGGTGGCGATGATTCCGGCCTTGGAGAAGAGGACATGCACGCTGCCAGTGTCCGCCGGTGACGGACTGGTCGTTACCATCCACGCGGCGAATGCCATCAGGCTGGATGCAATTGCACTGCGAAGGTCGCGCATAAGACCTGGTCCCCGTGTTTTGAACGAGCTGAGGTCGGACTCCGAGCTTGAAACGAGAGACAATCCTGATCACGCGGAAGAACGCTTGAGTTAGATCAACGCGGTCTTTGTCCGCATGAAAATGCGCCGGCTCCGAATCCTAACCTGAGCAGCGGAATCATGCTGAGCGCTGACAGCTTCAGTGCAGGCGACCCTAGCCACGGTTCCATTCGCTGATCGCGCCGAAAGGGCCGCGACGAAAAGCCAGTGGAACGTACAGGGCAGGCCAAGGATTGCCATAATTGGCGTAATTCCTGTTCAGCCGTGGTTCACCCGTCGAGGAATCCAATCGATTGGCATCCGATAGGGGATACGATCATGACGCGCATTCTGCTCGCATTGTTCATCGGCCTGGTGTCATCGATCGCGCTGCCCGCACAGGCGCAAGAGCAGGAGAAGCGGCTCGCGCTGGTGATCGGCAATGGCGCCTACGCGTCCGGCGCGCTGCCGACGGCGGCCAACGATGCGGGCCTCGTGGCGCAGACGCTGCAGGCCGCGGGCTTTGACGTCGTTGGTGCGCGCGACCTCGACGGCGAGACGCTGCGGAAGTCGTTCCGTGAGTTCGTGCAGAAGGTGCAGGAGGCGGGACCGAACACGGTCGCCTTTGTCTATCTCGCCGGCTATGGCGTGCAGCTTACCGGTGAGAACTATTTCATTCCGGTCGATGCGAAGATCGCCCGCGACATCGACGTGCCGGTCGAAGGCCTGCGGCTGTCGGACTACATGCGCCAGCTCTCGGCGCTGCCGGTGAAGGCCAACATCATCGTGCTCGATGGCGCGCGTGCGAATTCCTTCGCCAAGGAGGGGCAGCCGCTCGCCGGCGGCCTCGCGCTGGTCGAGCCCGACGCGAAGATGCTGGTGGCGTTCAATGCCGCACCCGGCACGATCGCGCCCGAGGGACAGCCGCCTTACGGCGCCTACGCGCAGGCGCTCGCGGAGATGATCCGCGCTGGCGGCCTGCGGCTGCCTGAACTGTTCGACCGCGTCCGCCTGCGCGTCAGCGAGATGACCAAGGGCGCGCAGATTCCGTGGAACGCGCAGAAGATCGACACGCCCTTCATGTTCTTCGAACGGCAGCAGGACGCGCCGCCGACCCAGGTCGACGCCAGCGCCCGCGACAAGCCGATCCGCGACTTCGATGCCAAGGACGCTTATGCCGCGGCGCTCGAGCGCGACACGCTGCAGGGCTACGAAGACTTCCTGCAGGCGTTTCCGAATGATCCGCTCGCCAAGCGGGTGAGGGCGATCGTTGCCGCGCGGCGCGAGGCGATCACCTGGGGTCGGAGCTATCGCACCGATTCGCCTGATGCCTATTGGTCCTATCTCCATCGCTATCCGCGCGGTCCGCATGTGGGCGACGCGCGGCGGCGCCTTACAATCCTTTCGGCGGCGCTGGAGCCGCCGCCGTCCTTTGCGCCGATCGACTACGACGTTGGGCCGCCGCCGCCCGACGAGCTGACGTATGTGGACGACCGGCCGGTGCTCTACTTCGATGATCCGGTGTACGCCTTTGCGCCGCCACCGCCGCCGCCGGTGTTCTTCCTGCCGCCACCGCCGCCGGATTTCGTGGTGCTGGCGCCACCGCCGCCTCCGGTGGATGTGTTCGTGCTGCCCGTTCCGCTGTTCGTGCCGATCCCGGTTTTTGTCCGGCCGCCGATCTATGTTGCGCCGCCGCCGAACAACATCGTGTTCGCCAACATCCACAACACGACGATCATCAACAACGTCATCAACAATCCGAACCCAACTCCGGCGCAGCTCGGCGCGCTCGGAACGAAGTTCAGTGGTGGCGCAGCTCGACCGGCGATAGCGCCATCGCTGCCGCCGGCCGCGGCGCAGCGGGCCAATCTGGTCCAGCCATCGCCGCAGGGCGCCGGTCAGTCGGCGCTGGGCACCAAGTTTGCGCCGCGTGCGCCGACACAAGCCACGCCGGGTGCGGCACCCAACGCTCCCGGCGCGAATGCATTGCCAGGCGCCGGAAGGCAGCCATTGCCGCAGGCGCCGCCGCCCGCGACCGCCGCGCAGCCTGATGCGGGCACCAAGGCGTCGAGACTGACGTCGCCGCCCGGCACAGCTCCCAACGCGGCTGGTGCCAATGCGCCGGCTGGGACCAAGCGGCGGCCTTCGCCGCAGACCGCGACGGCACCTGCCACGGCCGCGCAGCCGAACGCGACCAGGCCGGGAGCTTCGCCGAGCGCGGCCGCGGCGCCGACCGACACGAAACTCAACCGGGCAGCGCCCGCACAGCGCCCATCGGCCGCACGGCCGGCGGATGTTCCGAGGGCCGCTGGCGCGCCGCCGTCGCGCCACGCGCCTGCGGCAACCGCATTGGCAAGGCCGACGCCTTCCGTCGCTCCGCCGGCTGCCGCGCATCGCCCGTCACCGCCGCCGGCTGCGGCGCGGACACCGGCGCCCGCGCGTGCGGCGGTCGCACCGCCGCCAGCTCCTGCTCCGCGCGTTGCGGCGCCACCGCCGCGGGCAGCCGCGCCGCCACCACCGCGGGTCGCATCACCGCCGCCGCAGATGCATCAGGTGCAGCGCGCGGCGCCAGCGGCGCGGCCCGCTGCTCCGGCGGGGCGCGGCGGAGCTGCCTGCCCGCCTGGCGGGTGCCCTCAGCATTGACCGGTGTGAAGCGCGGGCCTCGGCGATATCAATCCCGCTTGCGCGAGGCGAGGTCGGAGATTGCCCTCATCACGGCGTCGCGGATACCAGGGTCGTACAGGATGTGCCCGGCGCCTTCGACGATGCGGATTTCGCCCCTCGGCCAGCCTGCGGCCAGCGCAAACGAGGTGGCCGGCGGACACAGCAGATCGTAGCGGCCCTGCACCAGGATGCCGGGAATGTCCGCAAGCTTGCCGGCGTCGTTCATCAACTGGTCGGGCGCCATGAAGCAGCCATTGGCGAAGTAATGCGCCTCCATGAATGGCGTCGCGGGCAAAGCGCGCGACGAGTTCAGTGAGGCGAGATCGAGCCGTGTGCGGCTGGGCGCGTGGACGGAGAGGATATGCTCGGTGTCATGCCAGGCGCGCGCCGCCGGGCCGTGCACCGCGGCGTCGGCATCGAGGATGCGCCGCCAATAGGCCTCGAGTGGTTGCTCGCGTTCTTCGGCCGGCAGAACGCTCAGGAAGTCCGCCGACAGCGCGGGATAGAAGCGCGGCAGCGTGTCGAGGAAGGCGCCTTCCAGCTCAGTGCGCGTGCCAAGGAATGTCGCGCGCAGCACCAAGCCGGTGACGCGATCGGGATACGCCTGCGCATAGGCCAGCGCGAGCGTCGCGCCCCAGGAGCCGCCGACCACCAGCCAGCGCTCGAAACCGAATTTCTGCCGGATCGCCTCCATGTCCGCGATCAAAAGCGGCAGCGTGTTGGCCTCGCGCTTTCCTTTGGGGCGGCTGCGTCCGGCACCGCGCTGGTCGAACAGCACCGCGTGAAAACGCTCGGGATCGAACAGGCGACGGTGATCCGGCTGGCAGCCGCTGCCGGGGCCGCCATGCAGATAGACCGCAGGCACGCCGCCCTCGCGGCCGACGCTCTCGACATAGATCTCGTGGTCGTCGCCGACGCCTAAGAATTCGGAGGTCAGTGGCGCGAAGGGATCCGTGCGGCGCGATGCTTTGCCCGCCTCGGCGTCAGGCGCCATGGTCGCCTTCCGTCTCCAGCGTGCCGCCGGCGAAATTGCGATAGAGGAAGCGGTTGTTGCCACCGGCCGCCTCGGTCTCCGCGAGCTTGAAGATCTTCTCGTGCATCGGCGACAGCGTGCAGGCCGGATCGGTGTTGCCGGCATCGCCGGTCAGCGCAAAGGCCTGGCAGCGGCAGCCGCCGTAGTCAATCTCGCGGAATTCGCAGGATTTGCACGGCTCGGGCATCCAACCGGTGCCGCGATAGCGGTTGAAGGCTTCCGAGTTCTGCCAGATCCAGGCGATCGAATGGTTCGAGCGCACGGATTCGAACTGGAGCCCGGTGATGCTTTCGGCGGCATGGCACGGCAGCACCTTGCCGGCCGGCGAGATGTTGAAGAACTGCCGGCCCCAGCCGCCCATGCACTTCTTCGGCCGCAGCGCGTAATAGTCCGGCACCACATAGTCGATTGCGAGCACGCCCTTCAGCCGCGCCTGCGCCTCCTCGACGATGCGGCTGGTCTCCTCGATCTGCGCGATCGTCGGCATCAAGGCGGCGCGGTTCTTCAGCGCCCAGCCGTAATACTGCACGTTGGCGACCTCGAGTCGGTCGGCGTCGAGATCGACCGCCATCTGGATGATATCGGAAAGCTGGTGCAGGTTCTGGCGGTGCATCACCGCATTGACGGTGAGCGGCAGGTCGAGCTCGCGCGTCCATTTGGCGGCCTGGATCTTCTTCTCGTGCGAATTTTTCAGGCCCGCAACGCGGTCGGCGACAACAGGCTCGTTGCCCTGGAAGCTGATCTGCACGTGGCAGAGGCCGGCATCGGCGAGCGCCGCCAGCTTTTCTTTCGTCAGCAGCACCGCCGACGTAATCAGGTTAGTGTAGAGCCCGACGTCATTAGCATGCTGCACCAGCTCGACGAGATCCTTGCGCGCGGTCGGCTCGCCGCCGGAGAAATGGATCTGCAGCACGCCGAGCTCGACGAGCTCGGTCATCACCTTCTTCCATTCCTCCGTGGTGAGCTCGCTGCCGGCACGGTCGAGCTCGACCGGGTTGGAGCAATAGGGGCATTGCAGCGGGCAGCGGTGCGTCAGCTCTGCGAGCACCGCCAGCGGAATGCCATAGCTCGTCGCCGTCGAGCGGTGCTGCTCCAGGACCGCCAGCCCGTCATTCGGCGCGGCCGTTGTCTTGCCGTCGGTGAGAATGTCGCTCATGGCGTCTTCTCCCGTGCTTCGCTCAGAAAACCCTTGTCCGCCAGATCCTGCAGCATCGCGATCACGTCGGTCGCGATCGCCTCGCGCGGTGCGGCGTATTTCGCCGCGAGCTGATCGACCATGTCGGCGACGCTGCGCCCGCCGTCGCAGAGCTGCAGCACTTCGACCGCGATCTCATCCGGCGCCAGCACGCGTTCCGGCGCCAGGATCACCCAGACCTGTCGTGTCTCGTCGAACTTCAGCTTGGCATGCCGCGGCAATTTCGGCCGGCTTGTCTCGCTGACGTTGATGTTGCGGCCCGCCATCGAAGATTCCTCTAGCTCGCCGTCGGCACGAAAGCGCCGGGCGGGATGTGGCCGTCGACATAGGCATGATAGAGCGCATCGAGCTGCACCCACAGCACGTTGGTCTTGAAGATCAGCGCATTGCAGACCGCCTCGCGCTCCGCCTGTGTCGTGGCGTGCTTCTTGACATAGTCGAGCGCAAAGCCGGCATCGCGCGGCGCCTGCTGCAGGCGGCGTTTGAAGTAGCTCATGATATCAGGATTGACGAAGTTGTAGTGCTGCAGCATCCCCGAGATGCGCTCTTCGTGCAGGTTCGGCGCGAACAACTCCGTCAGCGAGGAGGCGATCGCCTCCAGCGGCGTGCGGTCGCGGCAGAAATGCACATAGGCTTCCACCGCAAAGCGCGTCGCCGGCAGGATGCCTTCGGTCGATTCGACATAGGCACTGTCGAGGCCGAGGCCTTCGGTCAGCTTCAGCCAGCGCTCGATCCCGCCTTCGCTGTCGACATCACCGTCATGATCCTCGATGCGATGGCGCCACTCGATGCGGGTCGTGCGGTCGCGGAAGCGCGAGATCACGACCGCGTCCTTGATCGGAATTGTGCTCTGGTAATAGTAGCGGTTCAGCGCCCAGGCCTGCACCTGGCCCTTGTTCAGCTTGCCGCCGTGCAACAGTTTATGGAATGGATGCAGGTTGTGATAGCGCGTCGCGCCGATATGGCGCAGCACGGCTTCCAGCTCCGCGGCGCTATCGAGCGACACGCCCTTGCCGATCGAATAGGCGGTCATCGCTTGGAGTGAAGGTCCTTGGGGCAAAGGTGCATTCAAAGCTCTATCTCCGTTCCATCGGCAGGGATCTGCCAGCCGGCCCGCTCGGCCATCTTCCGCTCGGGAGAGTCCTTCAACAGGGCCGGGTTGGAGTTGTTGATATGCAGGAACAGTTTTCGGCCGATGGCAAGCCCCGCGAGGCTCTCGATCGCGCCGTGACTGCCTGACATCGAAATATGTCCCATCCCCTGACCGGTCTTGTTGCCGAGTCCCGCCGCGATCAATTCGTCGTCGCGCCACACCGTGCCATCGAAGAACACCAGCGGCGCTCCTGCAAGCCGAGATTTCAGATCATCGGTCACGCGCGCGCAGGCGGCGAGAAAGTAGAAATATTTGCCGCTGGCCTTTTCCGCAATACGCAGGCCCAGCGTGTCGCCTGCGCCGTCATTGCCGGCCGGATGTGCCTTGCCCTCGAGATACCACGCGCCCTTGCCGGGAACCTCGAACGGCAGCACTTCGAGGCCGGAAGCCGAGCCGTCGGGCAAAGCGGGTTCGAACGCCTGGTCCACCGCGATCGGCCGGCGCTTCACGTTCTTCTCGCTCAGCACGTCGAACACGCTGTTGGACTTCAGGATCGCCAGCACCCGCTGGTGCGCGTAGATGGTAAAGGGCGAGCCCTCGCGCATCGACAATAGTCCCGCAATGGCGTCGATCTCGCCATTGGTGAGGATGACGCCGGCGATTGGACTATGGCGAAGCTCGCCGCGCTTTGGGTGCAATTGCGGCGTTGCGGTCACTTGCTGGCGCAGGTCGGGCGAGGCGTTGATCAGGAACCAGTGCGCGCCGTCGGCGCTGACCGCGATCGAAGCCTGGGTGCTCTGCAGGTCCGCCGCCTCGCTTCTTGCCGTGGTGCAAACCGGGCAGCCGCAGTTCCACTGCGGAACACCACCGCCGGCCGCCGCGCCCAGGACGACGACGCGAAGCATGATCCGTCTCCTGGCGAAAACCTGACGCGTAGGAACAAACGAGCCAGGGACACAACAAAGCAGACCCGGGCGTCAACACACATTCCCTTTGGGAAGGTCGGACGCCCGCAAGTCCAGCAACGTATTAAGGCTAAGGTCGTCGCGCCCGCTTACTTGCGGGTTGCGCACATATACATGTTGATTTCCATGCCGACGGACACTTCGACGATCTTTGGTGCTTTCCAGGCCATCAGGTTCTCCTGTTTATGATCCGGGCGTATTTCGTCCCGGGCGATAAAGTAGTGCGGGCGAAAAAGTTCGCCAGTTAAATTTTGACGTGCTGCGCTGCATCAGTCATGCTGCATCGCACTGGATCATGACCAGATTAGACGGAATCAGATCATGATCTCATCTCTTTGTTTGATCATGATCTCCGCGCAAACGCTTCGCGTTTGTCGCGAGGGAAGACCGGTTTCCACTTTTCCGGATCATGTTCTAGGAATTCACGCAGTTGTGCGAGAGCCGCAAGTCAAATCATACGTTTCGTTGTTGTTCGCATTGCGATCAATGGCGATTCTGAGTTTCACGGAGGTCCCATCGCAGGGGTCTCAACCGGAGTGTCTGCCGCCGATGCCGCGCTATTTCTTCAACACCCGTATCGGCGATGAGCTGATCTCCGACCCCGAGGGCGAAATCCTGCGGGATCCCGATCGCGCCTGGGAGATGGCGCGCGCCATGATTCGGGAACTGCTGCGGACCGAAGGCGCCGACGCCACACTGTTGAATGCCGTCATCGAGGTGACCGACGACGAGGGCGATATCGTGCTCGAATTTCCATTCTCGGAGGCAATCATCGGTCCGCCGGATACGGGCTCGGTCACGAAACATTGAAGGTCTGCGCGGTCGTTCTGCGCTAGATCGCTCCCCCGCCTCGATTCCGACCATGTTCCGGATTGCATCCGTGGACGAATGTCGGAAACTGCCACTCAGGAAGCCACGCCGGCATGCGCAGGATGCTGCACATGCGAGGACCAACAGGCTTTCGCATCTGGGGAGAACCACAGCGATGAACAATCTGACCACGCCGCGCAGCCTTGTTCGCGGCTTTTTCTTGGCCGGCGCTTTCTTCGGCGCATTCACGCTTGCCGCCCATGCCCAGCAGCCCGCCAGTCCGCCCGCCGCCGGTGCGGCGCCTGCCGCAGCGCAGCCGCTGCCGCCGGGCTCGCCCCTGATCGGGCGTCCGGAGAACGAGGCGGCCGCCAAGCTTGCCCCGGTCGCGCCGCCGCCGCTGGCGGCCGCGCCCGACAAATTGCCGCTGGCCAAGCTCAAGGTGCCGGCCGGCTTCAACGTCGAGGTCTATGCCGCCGGCATGGCAAATGCACGGTCGTTGGCGCAGAGCGACAAGGGTACGGTGTTCGTCGGCAGCCGCCTGGTCGACAAGGTCTATGCCATCGTCAACAAGGACGGCAAACGCCAGGTGAAGGTGATCGCCTCGGGCCTCTATCGCCCGAACGGCGTCGCCTTCAAGGACGGCACGCTCTACATCGCGGAGCTCTCGAAGATCTCCAAGATCGAGAAGATCGACGATGTCATCGACAGTCCGCCGAAGCCGACGGTGATCTATGACAATCTGCCCAAGGACGAGGCCCATGGCTGGAAGTTCATCGCCATCGGCCCGGACAACAAGCTCTATGTCCCGGTCGGCCAGCCCGGCAACAACGTCCTGCATGACGATGCCCATGGCCAGATCCGGCGCATCAATCTCGATGGCTCGGGGGCGGAAGTCTATGCGCTCGGCGTGCGCAACACGGTCGGCTTCGACTGGAATCCGGAGACCAAGCACCTCTACTTCACCGACAACGGCCGCGACTGGCTGTCCGAGACGGTGCCGGAGGATGAGCTCAACCGCGTGACCAAGGCCGGCGAGGATTTCGGCGCGCCGTTCTGCTACCAGGGCAACATCATCGACCAGGAGCTCGGCTGGGGCAAATCCTGCAGCGACTACACGGCGCCGGTCGGGCTGATGGGTCCGCACACCGCGGCGCTCGGCATGCGCTTCTACACCGGCAACATGTTCCCGAAGACGTACAAGAACGCGATCTTCGTCGCGCGCCACGGCTCCTGGAACAAGTCGAAGAAGGAGGGCGGCGATGTCGTCGTGGTCAAGCTCGACAAGGACGGCAAGGTGAAGTCGGTCGAGCCGTTCCTCACCGGCTTCCTCGAGGATAACAAATATGTCGGCCGTCCCGTCGACGTGATGCAGTTGAAGGACGGTTCGCTGCTCGTCTCCGACGATTGGAACGGCGCCGTCTACCGCATCAGCTACGGCAAGCAGAAGGTCGCGGGGCAGTAGGTCGTACTCTCCGTCATTGCAAGCGAAGCGACTTGTCCGCCGTAGCTCAAAGAGCGAAGGCGGAAGCAATCCATGCCTCCGCAAGTGGCGAAGTGGATTGCTTCGTCGCTTTGCTCCTCGCATGACGAGCGCCAGGAAAGATCGATGTACAAAAAAATAGTCGCCGCGCTCGCCCTCGCATCCATCACCTTCGCCGCCAGCGCTGAGACCATTCAGGAGCGCGCCGCGCCCTGTCTTGCCTGCCACGGCGAGCGGGGCACGTCCGAGACCGAGAACACGCCTTCGCTCGGCGCGCAGCAAGCGGCTTACGTGCTGATCCAGCTCTTCATGTTCCGCGAGAAGCTGCGCGCGTTCGACACCATGAACGAGATGGCGAAGGATCTGTCCGACGACGACCTCCGCACCTTTTCCGACTTTATCGCCACCCTGCCGAAGCCGGCATCGCCCGCGGAGGCCGGCGATTCCGCGCGCATGGCGCGCGGCCAGGCGCTCGCGCATCAATATCTCTGCAACAACTGCCACAGGCCGGATTTTTCCGGCAACGACAACGTCCCGCGCATCGCCAACCAGCGCGAGGACTATCTCAATAAGACGCTCAGCGAATACAAGGACAACACCCGCCACGGCTATGACGGCACCATGGCCGACGTGATGCAGCCGGTGACGAAGGAACAGATCGCCGAACTGGCCTACTACATCGCCCACTACCGCTAAAACGCGCTGTTCGGGTGAGTGGGGTCCGAGATTACGTCCGCGATCGTCATTCCGGGGCGATGCGATAGCATCGAGCCCGGAATCCATTTCTCCGCTCGCAACTGCGGCCCGATGGATTCCGGGCTCGCGCTCCGCGCGCCCCGGAATGACGGCGTCACCGTTTTTCGCGGAGACCCCCTCATCCTTGCGCTGGCCACGTCCGCCCCACGACGCTAAAACACGCCCGTCGCAACGGAGTCGGCAATGGAAGAACTTTGGCGCCTGTCGGCCGCGGATCTGGCCGGCCTGATCAAATCGAAAAAGGTTTCGGCGAGGGAGGCGGCGACTGCCGCCCTGGCGCGGCTGGACGCGGTCAATCCCAGGCTCAATGCCGTGGTCGACCACAGGCCTGCGGACGTGCTGGCGCAGGCGGACGCCATCGATGCCGCGATCGGCCGCGGCGAGGAGGTCGGCGCGCTCGGCGGCGTCCCTGTCACGATCAAGGTCAATGTCGACCAGGAAGGGTTTGCCACCACCAACGGCTTGACGCTGCAGCGCGACGTGATCGCGAAGGCCGACAATCCCGTGCTGGAGAATTTGCGCAAGGCGGGCGCCGTCCTGCTCGGCCGCACCAACTGCCCGGCCTTCTCCTATCGCTGGTTCACCACCAACCTGATCCATGGCGATACCAAGAATCCCCGCGATCCGAACCTTACGCCAGGCGGCTCGTCCGGCGGCGCGGGGTCGGCGGTGGCGGCCGGCATCGGGCATATCGCGCATGGCACCGATATCGCGGGCTCGATCCGCTATCCGGCCTATGCCTGCGGCGTGCATGGCCTGCGGCCGACCATGGGTCGCATCCCCGCCTTTAACGCGGCGCTGCCGGAGCGGCCGATCGGCCCGCAGATCAGCGCGGTCTCGGGACCGCTGGCGCGCACCGTTGGCGATCTGCGCATCGCGCTCGCGGCGATGTCGGCCCGTGATATCAGAGATCCCTGGTGGATGCCGGTGCCGCTGGAGGGACCTTCCGTGCCGAAGCGCGTCGCGATGTGCCTCGATCCCGACGGTCTCAATCCGGTCGCCGAGGTGAAGGCTGCGGTGGCGGACGCCGGCAAGCGGCTGGAGCGTGCCGGCTGGACCGTCGAGGAGATCACGGCAACGCCGCCGCTGCGCGAAGCCGCCGACCTTCAGACAAAACTCTGGCTCGGCGATGGCTATGAGGCGCAGCTCGCCGCTGCCGAGCGCGAGGGCGATCCCGGCGCGCTGGCCTGCCTGCGCGGCAACCGCGCCAAGGTGCATCCATTCGATCTTTCGAAGGCGCTGACGCGCCGGGCGACATTGACGCGCGAATGGCTGGCGTTCTTCGAGCAATACGCGGTGCTGCTGATGCCAGTCTCCGGCGAATTGCCGTTCCCCGATCAACTCGACTGCAAGGACGATGCCTCCTTTGCCCGGGTCTGGCACGCGCAACTGCCGCAGATCGCCATTCCCTTCATGGGCCTGCCGGGGCTGGTTGTGAGCACAGGATTGGTCGGCCGCATTCCCGTCGGCGTGCAACTGGTCTCTGGCCGCTATCGCGAAGATCTCTGCCTTGCCGCGGGCGAGGCAATCGAAGCCGGCGGCACGCCGTCCGCGGTCATTGATCCTGCAGGCTGAGCGAAGAATCGAACATGACGATCTTAGGTCGAAGTGATGACGGCGCTTCTCCCTCTCCCCGTTCTTACGGGGAGAGGGTGGGGGTGAGGGGCTTTCTCCGCGATCACGGTGACAGTTGTACTCGTGGAGGCTCCCCCTCACCCGAAATTCAAGCGCTGCTTGAATTTCGACCTCTCCCCGCAAGCGGGGCGAGGTAAAGCCAATGCCAAGCGTCTATGATTTCACGGCCCGCTCGCTGGTCGGAGATGAAGTGCCCCTGAAGCGGTTCGAGGGTCAGGTGCTGCTCATCGTCAACACCGCCAGCGCGTGCGGCTTCACGCCGCAATACAAGGGCCTGCAGGAGCTCTATCTGGGGCTCTCGCCGCGCGGCTTTTCCGTGCTCGGCTTTCCCTGTAACCAGTTCGGCGCGCAGGAACCGGGCGATGAAAAACAGATCGCGGAGTTCTGCGAAACCAACTACGCGGTGACGTTCCCGATGTTCGCCAAGATCGAGGTGAATGGCGCGAATGCGCATCCGTTGTACAACTACTTGAAGAACGAGAAATCGGGCCTGCTCGGCCCGTCGATCAAATGGAATTTCACCAAATTCCTGGTCGACCGATCGGGCGGGGTGGTGGCGCGCCATGCGCCCACTGCGCGGCCTGAAGGACTGAAGACTGCAATCGAGGCCCTGCTATGAGCGAGAACAACGAAACCACCCACGACGAGCTGCCGGACCGCCTGTCGGTCGATCCGAACAGCCCATACTACAACGCGGATATCCTGGCGCGCGACGTCGGCATCCGCTTCAAGGGCGTCGAAAAGACCAATGTCGAGGAGTATTGCGTCAGCGAAGGCTGGGTGCGCGTCACCGCCGGCAACGCCAAGGACCGCTATGGAAATCCGCTGACCATCAAGGTCCACGGCCCGGTCGAGCCGTATTTCCGCGATAAGCCGAAGTCGTAACATCTGAAGCGCAAGTATTTGACTTCGTCATGCCCGGGCAAAAGCGCGAAGCGCGTCTTCGCGCAGATGTCCCGGGCATCCACGCCCTTCCTTCATCGCGAGCAAAGAACGTGGATGGCCGGGACAGCCCGGCCATGACGAGCAATTGAGAGGCCAAACACACATGTCCGTCCGCATCATCGACGTCCGCGAAGTGACAAAGCCGATCGCCTCGCCGATCCGCAACGCCTATATCGATTTCAGCAAGATGACGACGAGCCTGGTTGCCGTCGTCACCGACGTCGTGCGCGACGGCAAGCGCGTGGTTGGTTATGGCTTCAACTCCAACGGCCGCTACGGGCAGGGCGGCCTGATCCGCGAGCGCTTTGCGCCGCGGCTGCTCGAGGCCGATCCGAAGACGCTGCTTGATGCGAGCGGCGGCAATCTCGATCCGGACAAGGTCTGGTCGACCATGATGTCGAACGAGAAGCCCGGCGGCCATGGCGAGCGCTCGGTCGCGGTCGGCACCATCGACATGGCGGTGTGGGACGCGGTTGCGAAGATCGCGAACAAGCCGCTGTTCCGCCTGCTCGCCGAGCGGCATGGCCTCAAGGCCAATCCGCGCGTCTTCGTCTATGCCGCCGGCGGCTACTATTATCCCGGCAAGGATCTCTCCGCGCTGCGTGCGGAGATGCGTGGCTATCTCGACCGCGGCTACAATGTCGTGAAGATGAAGATCGGCGGCGCGCCTTTAACCGAAGACAGCGAGCGGATCGAGGCCGTGCTGAAGGAGATCGGCAAGGACGCGCAGCTCGCGGTCGATGCCAACGGCCGTTTCGATCTGGAGACCGCGATCGCGTATGCAAAGATGCTGCGGGACTATCCGCTGTTCTGGTACGAGGAAGCGGGCGATCCCCTCGACTTCGCGCTGCAGGCCGCGCTCGCGGAATTCTATCCCGCCCCGATGGCGACCGGCGAGAACCTGTTCAGCCATCAGGATGCGCGCAATCTCGTCCGCTATGGCGGCATGCGGCCGGACCGCGACTGGCTGCAGTTCGACTGCGCGCTGTCCTACGGCCTCTGCGAATATCAGCGCACGCTGCAGGTGCTGAAGACCCACGGCTGGTCGCCAAGCCGCTGCATCCCGCATGGCGGTCACCAGATGTCGCTGAACATCGCCGCCGGCCTCGGCCTCGGCGGCAATGAGAGCTACCCCGATCTGTTCCAGCCCTATGGCGGCTTCCCCGACGGCGTGCGCGTCGAGAATGGCCACATCACCATGCCCGATCTTCCCGGCATCGGATTCGAGGGCAAGAGCGATCTCTACAAGGAGATGAAAGCGCTCGCGGAGTAAGCCACGCTCGCGCCATTGAATCTCCGCCGTCATTCCGGGGCGTCCGAAGGACGAACCCGGAATCCATTGGGCCGCATGCGCAAGCAGTGAAATGGATTCCGGGCTCGATGCTTCGCATCGCCCCGGAATGACGGGGGGACGCATCGCGCAATCCTTTCCTCCGTCATGGCCGGGCTTGACCCGGCCATCCACGTTGTCGCGGGCGCGTGGAAGGACGTGGATGCCCGGGTCAAGCCCGGGCATGACGGCGTCGTATCATTCGCGCGATTTTCCTTAAGCCGATCAACGTGATTTGCTCTGTCCAGCCCTCGCGCAAAAAACATTCCGCTTCCGTCGTCGGGCAAATCAGTGATTTAACTCCGCGCGTCTCACGGCGGATGAGGGGCGGCTCGCGATCGTCACGAACGTTGCGGTGAGATGCGGTGGACGCGGGTGCTGTGAACGACGAGCGCAGCTATCCGTGGACGGCGAAGTCGTGTGGTCCTGGCGCCCCGACGCTGGCGCTAAGTACGCGAGCAGCAAGAGCTGCCGCGGACGACGGTGGCAAGAAAGCCCGGTCACCGGGGAGAGCGCGAAGGAAGCCGTAACACCATCGCGCAGGGAAAGCCGGAATGCTTCGGTTGAACCTGTGGTCCTACCCCCGTGCTTTTTGTTGCACGGGACCCACGGGTGCAACCAGCACCCGGCTTTCCCTGCGCCCTCTGTTCGATGAGAGGGTGGAACGAGATGCAAAGCTCGGGCGCAATGCGCCGCGAGAATGCGAGCGCACATCCTCATCGCTGTTTGAAATTTGAATCAGGACTCTCCCCACGTCGTCCCGGGCTTGCGCGCCGCGGCGAAGCCCTTGGCGTAGCCGGGACCCGGGACCCGGGACCCGTAACCACAGGGGGATGTGATGTGCTCCGCTAGCACCGCTTGCTCGCGGCACAACACCTCCCTGTGGTTATGGGTCTCCGCTCCCGGGCGCAATTGCGCCCTAGAGCGTGATGAAGTTAGGTTCGTGCATATCCTGAGTTTGCCAAGTAGCTTGCGCATTCTTTGGGCGTGAAGAGCTGCAGAACCTGGCCGATGGCGAGGCAGACAGCGTCGACGGTTCGGGCGGC
>NZ_JBUYEN020000070.1:0-31349 GCF_055229415.2 Bradyrhizobium sp. Leo114
CTTCTCGAAACTGAAGCGTTTCAGGCGCGTTGCTACGCGCTACGAAAAAACCGCACGAAATTACTTCGCTGTCGTCGCTATCGCCGCAACTCTGCTCTGGCTAAGATAACTGTCCACGCGACCTAGAACTGCCGTTTCTTCCAGTCGGACCCTCGCATGCTGGCCTGGAGGCGGGCTTGGGGATCGCGGCAGCCTACGAGGCGGACAAGCTTCTGCTGCGCGCATTCATTGTCACCCATGACGTGGATGTCCTGCTGCGACATCGCACCCGCCATCTGCTGCTGGCCGGGTTTGCGGGTCGCGGTTTCCTTGCCAACGTCGATGTTGCCATTGCCCACGACTGCGATCCTTCGTCGGATTGAGAGAAGTAGCTAACGCGCGACCATCAACAAAGGTTGCGAGTTGTGCGACTGAGTCGGCGGAGCAAGCTGTTGGGTTCAGTTCACTGCAGTGCTCCTAGCGGCCAAAGATTAAGAACTCGCGACGTTGTTGACCGGCACCCCAATAATCTAGCGCCAAACCGCGGTTGCCGGCGTTGATCTATGTCATTCGCGCGGTGATCATTTCTTCGCTAGTGGCGAGGCACGGCACGAGGGCGCTGGTGTACCAGAAATGCGGGTACTGAAATCATTGCGTTTTTCGCACCAATGTTTCGTCGCACGGAGCTGACGAAACATTTCGGCAGTGGAATGAAACCATTTTGAGGTTTTCGCGCAGATGTCCGGAAACAGGGCGTGGTTATCAAACCGCCATACGACGGCGGGAACGCTGGAAGACCGGAGACAGCCAAATGCGGACGATCAGCTTCATCCTTGCCTTCGCCTTCGTCCTGGCTGGACCCTCAATGGCCGGGTCCTCCAACAGCGACCTTCCGGGGATCGGCAGCTTCTCCTATACGGGTTCGCCGATTGCAGGCGCCACGACTCAGGCTATCGTCGTTGCCGCCAACTGAGCGTCGTAAAGAAGTCTGCAGGAAAGCCGACGGTAAATGAACTGCATGCTCTTGCGCACCTGTCTCGCCGTCATCGCGGCATCGATCATTTCTGCCAGTTCGGCGCAAGCGCAGGCGCCGACAGCGCATCAGACGCAGCCGGTGCAATTCCGCACCCTGTTCAAGGTGCTGCCCGACCCGCGCGGTGAATTCGTGCGCCAGTGCGCCCCCCACATGCTTGGCCGCTGGGCGCATCCGGAAGCCGTATGCGGCTGTCTGCACGACTATGCTGCCGCCACCGTCGAGGATCCCGATCTGCGCGAAGCCTTGCTGCGCGGGATCAGCGAGACCGGCGTGCCGACGATCGAGACCGACTGGGTGCCGCCGTCAAAGCAGTCCGAGATCGGCCCGACCTTCACCAAGATCGCGAAGCCGACGCTGCAGTGCATGTTCGATCCGGCGACGGAGTGAGCGGCGTTTCTCGATCATCCCACGAGGTCATCGTCCGGCCTTGACCGGCGATCCAGTATTCCGCGGCGCTTCTTGTGCGCACAACTGGCGATGTTGGTTACTGGATGCCCCGCCTGGGCGGGGCATAACGGACACCTCAGCGCTTCTTGGTGCCGAGGCGCGGGATGCATTTGCGCACGCGCGTCACGCCCTGGCTCGTCATCTGCGAGCCCGAGACTTCCTTGATCTGGCCCGCAGGGCATGATCCGTCGTCGACCATCACGCGCTGGCCCAGCCGCAAATCGATGATGTCCTGCTCGCGTCCCAGCACCTGGGCTGACGCTGACAGCGGTGATGCAAGCCAGCCAAGCAGCACGATGCAACCGACGCGCAGAACTCTTTTCGAAATCATCAGCATCACTTGCCTTGGATCTTCAACCCGTCGGGGCCGACGTTGATCTGGAAACCTTCGGGCTGCTTCTTGGCCTGGTAGAGCTGGTAGCTGAGCACGCCGATGGCGGCAAGCAGCACACCGATGATCAGATACAGGACGTTGCGATTGCCGGGCATCCGGTATCTCCGCCGTACAGCTTTTCATTTTCAGCTTAATGAGGCGCCCGCGATTCTCATAGAGCCGCGGGCGCCGTTGACGTTTTGGCGACGCGGGCTCTCGGCTTACGGCTCTCGTGCAGCGCGGTGAGCGAGGCCTTCGCCAGTCGTTCGGCCGATGCTTTCAGTTGCGGAAGGTCGTGGCCGGCAAACCCCAGCACGAAGCCGGGCAGGGGACGCGCACGATGATAGGTCTCCGCGAGCAGCCAGCCGTCGACCCCGGCCGCGCTCCTAGCCTCTGACGCGACGAGCGGTTCGGTCGATGGATCGAACCGTGCCACCAGATGCAGACCCTGCGAGGGCACCGGCACCGACAGCTCGCCTTCGGAAGCCGCCGACAGCGTCGAAGCCAGCACGTCGCGGGCCTCGCGGTAGAGCCTGCGCACCTTCTTCAGGTTGGCGGCGAAGGCGCCGGAGTTGAGCATGTCCGCGACCGCGCCTTCCATCAGCGTGCCGGGAAAGCGATCGAGCGCGGCGCGGGCCGCCGTCACCGAGCCGATCAATTTTTCAGGCAGCGCGCAATAGCCGACGCGCAATCCGGGAAACAGTGTCTTGGCAAATGTGCCCATGTAGATGACGCGCCGCAGATGGTCGATGCCGGCGAGCGACAGCAGGGGAGCGCCGTCATACCGGAATTCGCTGTCGTAATCGTCCTCGAACACGAAGGCATCGGCGGCCTTGGCCCAGTCCAGCAGTTCCAGCCGGCGCGGCATCGACATCTGCACGCCGAGCGGAAATTGATGCGATGGCGTCACATAGGCCGCACGGGCCGCCGGTGCCCGGGCCCGGCCGTTCGCAACCACCATGCCCGATGCATCGACCGGAACGGAAACCGCGCGATAGCCGCAATGCTCGATGGTTCGGCGTGCGATCGGGTATCCCGGGTCCTCGCACCAGATCTGGTCGCGCGGCCTAAGGATCGCGCTGAGCACGATCCGCAGGCCGTGCAGCGTACCGGACGTCAGCATGATCTGCTCGGGATCGCAGCGCAGGCCGCGCGCCGACAACAAATGGTCGGCGATTGCGGCGCGGAGCTCGCGGCTGCCCCTGGGATCGCCGTAGTGGAAATGCTCGGCGCTGAAGGCGCGCATCCTTCGGCCGACGAAGGCGCGGAAGCGCTGCAGGGCGCGGCTATCGATATGCGTGCAGCCAAGCGCCAGCGCGCCTTGCTGGGGCGCATCGATGGTGATCTTCGGCTTCGGTGCCTCGCGGGCTCGCGCAGGGATGCGCGCCGCGACGAACGTCCCCGAGCCCGTGGTCGCCACTGCGAACCCGTCCGCGATCAAACGCTCATACGCGGTGACGATCGCGTTGCGGCGAAAGCCGGTCTGCTTTGCGAGAGTGCGGGAGGGCGGTAGCGGCTCGCCGGGTTTGACGATGCCGCCGAGGATGGCGTGGCAAAGCGCCTGGTAGAGGCGCTGCTGGGCGGAAGCGCCTGGTGTGACATGCGGTCCGGAAAGGTCGAGCGGCAGCTCGGCCTTGCGCGGCGACGCAGAATTGGTCGAAATTTTTCGCATGGAATTGGCACTATCGCAGACCAAATCCGGCGCTACAACTGCTTCGAAACGTTCAAAATCCAGAAACAGGAGCTGCCGTGAGCGAAGGTGCTGCCGCCTCTTATCCGCTGTCACCACGAAACCAGGTGAAGCGCCGCCATGATCGCGGCTTCTATGATCATGAAACCGTGCACCGCATCCTCGATTCCTCGATGCTGTGCCACGTTTCCTATGCGATCGACGGCCAGCCCTATTGCACGCCGACCTTCTTCTGGCGCGAGGGGACCAAGCTTTACTGGCACGGCAGCAGCGCGAGCCGCATGCTGAGGAACCAGTCCGCCGGCCAGAGGGTCTGTCTCACGGTTGCGCATCTCGACAGCCTGGTGCTGGCGCGCTGCGGCTTCAATCATTCGGCGGACTACCGCGCGGTGATGGCGTTCGGGACGGCCTATATCGTCACCGATCCGGACGAGAAGCAGCGTGCGCTGGTCGCGATGGTCGACCGCTTCTTTCCCGATCGCACCGCGAGCCTGCGGCCGAGCAATACGCAGGAGATCAAGGCGACCTCCTTCATCGCGATGGAGATCGAGGAGGCCTCCGCCAAGATCCGCGCCAAAGGCGTCGCCGACGATGATGAGGATTACGAGCTCCCGATCTATGCCGAGCGCATTCCGGTGCGCACCGTGCTTGGCGCGCCGGAACCGTGCTCGCGGCTGCTCGACGGGGTGACGCGGCCGGCGTCGCTCGACGGCTATTCGGAAGGCAGGCTGCTCGAAGAAGCATTGCGAGATGCCTATTTTGCGCAGTACCCCGGTGGCTGAGATCACGCTATAGCGTTGATCGAACCTGGAGTTGGAGCCGCCGCATGAGTGCCGATACGCAACAAAGGATCCTGGACGCCGTTGATGCCGGCTTCGACGCGCAGCTCGCGACCACGAAGGAGTTCGTCGCGATCCCATCGACGCGTGGCGCGGAAGGTCCGTGCCAGGACATGATCGGCGATCTCCTGCGCGCACGCGGCTACGAGGTCGACGACTGGCATATCAATGTTGACGATCTGAAGAACCTGCGCGGCTTCGGCCCGATCGAGCATGATTTCTCCAGGGCCCGTACGGTGGTCGGCACCTATCGGCCGCCCAGCAATGGCGGCAAATCGCTGATCCTGCAGGGGCACTGCGACGTGGTGCCGACCGGCCCGCTCGACATGTGGGAGACGCCGCCATTCTCGCCGACCATCAAGGATGGGCGCATGTATGGCCGCGGCGCCTGCGACATGAAGTCGGGCACGATTGGCGCCCTCTATGCGCTGGATGCGATCAAGGCTGCAGGCTTGCGCCCCACGGGGCGGATCCACTTCCAGTCCGTGATCGAGGAGGAGAGCACCGGCGTCGGTGCGCTCTCGACCCTGCAGCGCGGTTATCGCGCCGATGCCTGCCTCATCCCGGAGCCGACCGACGGCAAGATGATCCGCTCGCAGGTCGGCGTGATCTGGTTTCGGCTGAAGGTGCGCGGCTTCCCCGTGCATGTGTTCGAGGCCGGCGCCGGGTCGAATGCGATCATGGCGGCGTATCACTTGATCCACGCGCTGGAAAAGTTGGAGGCTGAATGGAACGAGCGCGCCAAGGCCGACCGGCACTTCAAGGACGTCGCCCATCCCATCAACTTCAATCCCGGGATCATCAAGGGCGGCGACTGGGCTTCCAGCGTGCCGGCCTGGTGCGATGTCGACTGCCGCATCGCGGTGCTGCCGGGCTGGTCGATTGCGGAGCGCCAGAAGGAGATTTTGGCCTGTGTCTCTGCGGCCGCGCGCGATCATCGCTTCCTTTCCAACAATCCGCCAGAAGTGCAGTGGTCGGGCTTCCTGTCCGAGGGCTATGAGCTGACTGACGCGGCCGAGCCGGAAGCGGCGTTCGCGAAGGCGTTCGGCGCCGTCTATGGCGGCACGGTGGAAGACCGCGCCTTCACCGCGCTCACTGACACCCGCTTCTATGGATTGAACTACAACATCCCGAGCCTGTGCTTCGGAGCCAGCGGCGCGGCGATGCACGGCTTCAACGAATATGTCGACCTGGAGTCGCTGCGCAAATCCACCAAGGCCACCGCACTGTTCATCGCGGAATGGTGCAGGGTGGAGAGGGTGTAGGCTCCCTCCGTCATTGCGAGCGCAGCGAAGCAATCCATGCCGCCGCGCGTGGAGAAATGGATTGCTTCGCGTTGCTCGCAATGACGAAGGCGAGAGCGAGGCTCACGACGGCCACAGTGCAGCTACTATCGCATCCAGCCCATCGGTCAGCGCGGCTGGGCCCGGCTGCAAGATGATCGTCGACTTGATCTCGACGATGCGGTCGTTGCGCACGGCGGGGATGTCGTTCCAGCCGGGGCGGTTGCGGATACGATCGGGCACGACCTTCTTGCCGCACCAGGAGGCGAGGATCACGTCAGGCGCGGCGTCGCGCACAATCTCGGGCGCGATGATGCGATCTTTCGCCGCCTTCTGTAACCGCAAGCCCGGCAGTGCGTCTTCGCCGCCGGCGATCTCGATCAATTCCGATACCCAGCCGATGCCGCTGATCAGGGGATCGTCCCATTCCTCGAAATAGACTTTTGGCTTCGGCTGCGGACGCGGCGTCGCGGCGATGCTGGCGAGGCGCTGTTCAAAGCTCGTCGCAAGCTGGTCGGCGCGTTCGGCGGCGCTGACCATGGCGCCGAGAGTGCGGATCATGGCCATGATGCCGGCAATGTCGCGCTGGTTGAAGACGTGGACGTCGACACCGGCCCGCACGAGATCGGCGACGATGTCAGCCTGGATGTCGGAGAAGGCGAGCACGAGGTCGGGCTCGAGCGCCAGGATTTTCGGGATGTCCGCCGAGATGAACGCCGCGACGCGCGGCTTCTCGCGCCGGACCTGTGGCGGCCTCACCGCATAGCCGGAGACGCCGACGATGCGGTCCTGCTCGCCGAGCAAATACAGCGTCTCCACGGTCTCCTCGGTCAGGCAGACGATCCGGCGGGGAGGGAAGTGGCGCATCGGAAAATCTCTCTCATTGGCGCATTGTCACATCGGCCATTACCTCGGGCGTCATTGCCTGATTTACCGGCTCCGTCCATTCTCCGCCGCTGCCGCGCGCACAACAAAACGGGAGGACGCATGACGCCGCTGGAAAAGATCCAATCGATGAAAATGCCGTTTGCGGAACTCAAGGGCGTCACGTTCACAGAGGCCGACAAGGACCGCGTGGTGGCGAGGATGCTGGTGCGGGCGGACCTCTGCACGCTGCATCACACCATTCACGGCGGCGCGGTGATGGCGTTTGCGGACTCGGTCGGGGCGGCTGCGACCGTGATCAATCTGCCCGAGGATGCCAAGGGAACCACCACGATCGAGAGTAAGACCAACTTCATCGGCGGCGCCAAGGAGGGGAGCACGGTGATCGCCATCGCCACGCCTGTGCATCGCGGCCGGCGCACGCAGGTCTGGCAGACTCGGCTGGAAACCGAGGACGGCAGACTGGTCGCCATCGTGACCCAGACCCAAATGGTACTATAGTGCGCTCGCCGTCCCGAAATTCATCAATAGATTCAGGGTGAAAGATCAAGTGAATCCAAATGCAACATTCGGTGAATCTAGGTACTTGAATTTCATGCTGCGACGCACAATATTGGGCATCTAGGGACTCGACGCCTCCTCGAGGGCTACCACGAGGAGTTATGGAATGAACTACGATTCTACCCGTTCGGCGCCAGCCAAGGGCACTGTTCGGACGCTGAGCCAATCGGAATTGCCGCTTCTGCAGGACCATCTGCTGAGGCTGGACCGAACCAGCCGCTATGATCGCTTCCATGGCTTCATGGATGACGGCTTCATCAAGCGCTACGCCGAGAAATGCGCCAACGACGGCACTGTCATCATCGCCTATTTCGAGGACGGCGTGGTGCGTGGTGCGGCCGAATTGCATCCGCCGGAGCAATCGCCGGACGGAGAGCCTGAGATCGCCTTCAGCGTGGAGCGCTCGGCGCGCCGCAAGGGCGTCGGCAGCATCCTGTTCCGCAATGTGATCGCGGAGGCGCGGGCGAGGGGCTATCGCTCGCTTCGGATCACCACAGGCGCGCAGAACCAGGCGATGCGTGCGCTCGCCAGCAAGTTCGGTGCGAAGCTGACCTTCCGCCACGGCGAATCCACCGGCAGCATCGATCTTGCGCGGCATGGCCAGCCGGAACTGGTCCCCGCGACGACCGTCGCGCCGCTGGAGGCCGCGCGCGCGATCGCCGATCTCAACCGCGCCTATTGGCAGATGGTGTTCAAGATGTACGGCTGGGGCCGCGCCGCCTGATCGGCGCGCGCACTCGTGCGCCCCAATTCTGCGGGCAATTCGCTCAGCTGAACGAATCGCCAATCGCAGTTCAGGTGCCAGTGCGCTTGTCGTTGCCAAACCGCCGGACCACGCGCCGCTCGACCACGACCGCGCGCTGCGCGCCTTGCTCGCCCGTGATCACGCGGGTCGCCGACCTCGCGGTGGTGCGCGCCGTCTTCTTCACCTCAGCCAGGACCTCCTCGTAAGGGAGGCCCATCAAGGCGGACGCGATCTCGGCCTGTTGCTCAAGGTCGTCGGTGATGCCGACGGCGGCGAAGATCGCTTCCTCCAGCGTCGGCGGATCGCGCCTCACGCGTCGGGGACCATATTTCGTTTGCCAGTCTTCGCTCATCGGGGCCTCACTGGGAGCGGGATGAGGGTTCCATCAGTCGTCATCCGCCCGCCGCTTCGTTTTGAGCATGATCTCCGCGCAAACGCTTCGTCTGTCGCGAGGAAATTCCGGTAGCTATTTTTCCGGATCATGCTTTGGGCGGATACCTAGGCTGCATATTGTTGCATTGCAATATGAAACTGACATGGCAATCCAGCCATGCACGGTAGACTTTCTCCAGATCGCGCGATCGTGACCGCTTATGCACCGCAATCGTGCGTCGCTACGCGGTCGTCATCCGGATCGAGGGCGCTGTTTCGATGGCCGCAGCATCAACCGGCGGCTGTGGCCAACGTTTCAACGCGGCGCGGCCCGCTTCGGTCAGCACATAGATTCCACGCTCGGCGCGGTCGAACCAGCCGTAGACATTGTGCAGCAGGATCTTGCCGGCATCCGGAATATCCACCCGGAGCTCGCGCACGCGCCGCGGTCCATTGGCGAGCGCTGACGCGCAGGCGAGCGCCTGCTGGCGGTAGGCCGTCATGATCGGCGAGCGCGTGCTGCCGCCCATCACGGGATCGCCCTTGCGGCGATTGTGCTCGGCAACCAGGCGCGAGCGCTTCTTCGGATCACGGCGCGGCGCCGTGGTCGGCGGCTTCACCAGCACCTCGACCTCGCCGGCGCTGGTCACTCCCAGCATGCCGAAGCCGAGGCGGCGGCAGAGATTGCGGTAGCGCGCGTCGCTCTCGCGGCCTTTGCCGCGCGACGACAATTTGGCGGCGATCCAGATCTCGTCGCAGGCGCCGGCGCGACCGACCGCCTGCAGGATCAGTTCCAGGTTGAAGGTGAGCTTCAGCTCACCGACCACGACGACCGGCGGATCGTCGCCGCTGAGCGCCACGAGGTCGCACCCGCCGATCTCGCCCTTCACCGTGAAGCCGAGCTTTTCGAGAAATCGTTTGACGGGCAGATAGAGCGAGGTTTCCACGCGCAAAACTCTCCAGTCGCGAAATGCCGCGACTCAGTTGCAGAAGTTTACCGCAAAGCGTTTGCCGGGACGGTGGCAAAACGGTTAGTCTTCCTGCGGGACGACTAGACCAAATGGCAATCGGTGAGCCTGCGCGAGCAAACGGTCCGCGCGGGGTATGGTGCATTTGTCGCGTGAGAAGCAGGCGCCAGGGTGCTGCAGGGACTATACAAATTCTCGTTCAGGACAGTGCGGGGCACTGGCTGCGGCGTGATGTTCGCAACCGCCTCCGGCAAGTTCTATGGCGGCAATTCCGGTTCGTCCTTCATCGGCAGCTACACGGAGGAAGGCGGCATCATCTCATCCGAGGTGAAGATGACGCGCCACAACCACGATCCGAACTATGTGCCGATGTTCCCGGTCGACAACATCGTCATGACCTTCAAGGGCACGCACAAGGGCGACGAGGTTCATTTCGAAGGCGGGACCACTGCCTTACCCGGCGTCGTGTTCACGGCGATCCTGACCCCGATCAACGACAAGGATGCGCCTGCGCCGGGCAAAGTCGGACCCGACGGCATCGGCAACGGGCTCTATTCCATCCACATTCGCATGCTCGATGGGCTCGACGGCGGCAATACCGGCGTGATGATGCTGCATGACGGCCGCATCTGGGGCGGCGACGCCTATTTCGACTATATCGGTGCCTACACCGCCGCGAACGGCCGGTGGAAGGGCGAGATCGTCAACCGCGAGCATACGCCGAGCCTGGGAGAGCGACCGCTGTTCGGCCGCCACGAAGTCGGCATCGGCTTCTCCGGGACCTACGATTCCGAAGGTGCCGAAGCTGAAGCCACTGCGCTCGCTGGCAAGCGCAGCGTCCGCTTCAAGGCGGTGCTGAAGAAGCTGGTGGAGGCGTGAGCGAGAGAGTCAAACGCGGCCATTCACCGGCAACAGCGCGCCGGTGACTGCGCTCGCTGCGTCGCTGGCGAGGAACAGGATGACGTCGGCGAGTTCCTTTGGCGCCACCCATTTTGAGAAATCCGCCTTCGGCATGCTGGCGCGGTTTGCTGCGGTGTCGATGATCGAAGGCAACACGGCGTTGACCGTGATCTTGCCTTTGTGCTCGGCGGCGAGCGCTTCGGTCAGGCGGTGCACGCCGGATTTGGAAGCTGCATAGGCGCCCATGCCGGCGCCTGCCTGCAGTGCACCGAGCGCGCCGATATTGATGATACGCGCGGCGCTGGACGCAAGAAGATGCGGGATCGCCGCGCGCGAGGCGTTGAGCGCGGTCGTGACATTGAGCGCATACATCCGCTGCCAGGTTGCGGGATCGCCGTCTGCGACCGTCTCGAAGGCAAAGCCGCCGGCGATGTTGATGAGCGCATCGAGCCGGCCGAAATGCGCCGCCGCAGTGTCGATCGCCTTTTTTGCCTGGGCTGCGTCGGTCAGATCAACGCCGCCGAACTCGATCCGGCCCGACGTCGGCGAAAGCGATGACGGCGCGTGATCAATGCCGGACACGCGTGCGCCGCGCGCCAGGGCTTCCTCAGCGACCACCTTGCCGAGCGCCCCGGATGCGCCGGTGATGACGATAACTTTTCCGTTCATGAGACAGCTCCGCACTACCCGAGCAGACAGACTAAACTCAGCGGAAATTCATTTGCAATGCCGGCAAAATCGTCGCGAAATAGGCCCTCAACGTTAAATAGTATTCAATTTGTGAGGCCCGAAATGATTGACAATTTTGCAGATGCCGAATTGCCTGATCAGTTGATCGCCTTCAAATATCCGCTGACACGCCTGGCCGAGGCGCTTCGGCACGGCGGGCCGCTCAAGATCGTGGCGATGGGATCATCGTCGACCGCTGGCCGGGAAGATGTCTTGCCTTATCCATACTGGCTGGAAATGTATCTGAGGCGTGCCTGCGATAATCCAAGGATCGATGTGCTCAACAGGGGGGTAGGCGGTCAAGAGGCGATCGAAGAACTGGATCGCTTCGATTCGGACATTTTCGCCGAAGCGCCGGCACCGTCACTGGTGATCTGGCAGGTCGGCACCAACGCCGTCTTCCACAAGGAGAAGTACAACGTCGACGACGTCGCGGAGAAAATTGCCGTCGGCGTAGACCGGCTTCGTGCCCATGCAGGCCAGATGGACGTGCTACTGATCGATCCGCAACATGTCCCGGCGATGCTGATCGACGATAAGGCCGAGCTTTCCGAGCGCATGGTCTGGCTGATCGCCGCAGTGGCAGAGCGGGCAGGAGTCAATGTGTTTCGCCGCTGGGCGCTGATGCAGCATTGGCACGCGCAGAACAATATCGGTTTCGATCGTATGGTCGACCCCACCGATCCCGATCGATTGCATCAGAGCGACGGCAGCACGCTCCGGATGTCTAGGGGCCTTAACGATGCTATCCGGAAAGCTGCCGCCGTAGCGTAGCCATGCACGTAAGACTACGGCCTTGCCCTTGATTGGTAAAATTTGCCGGACTTCCGTAAGTCGATTGCAGAATCCGTTCGCTAGAAGCGAGGTCTCATCATGGCAGGGGATCAGACCATGGGAAACTTACCCGATCACGGTTTACCGCTCGTTCAGCTTAAGGAGCAGCGGCGGGACTTGGTCGTCGCGCTGCAGAATCGCACCGGTCCGGTCAGCGGCTGGGAGTTGATGCACATCGCGGCCGTGCAGCAGGCGATCTCGGCTTTCGAGGAAGTCATTGCCGACCTCGACGCCGAGCTGGAAGCGGCTGCTTAAGTTCTCTCGAGATAGAGCGCGGCAAGCTGCTTGCGCTCGCTCTCTCCGACACCAAGGCCGTCGCGGATATAATTGTCGAGGCCACCATAGCCGGCGCTGATGGCCTCGAACGACGTGGCCAGGAACGCCGCCCGCACCGTGCCGATCACCTGCAGGACAGTGTCCGGTAGATCGCTCGGCACGGAAGCATCGCGCCGATAGAAGCGGTTGGTCAGCAGATAATCTTCCGAGATCACCTCGTCGGGAACGCCGAGCGTATGCAGGATCAGCGCGCAGGCGAAGCCGGTGCGGTCCTTGCCGGCGCTGCAATGGATGACGAGCGGCGCGCGGTCCTCCAACAGATGCGCAAACAGCGCGCGGAAGCGCGGCGTGTTCTCCTGCACATAGCTGCGGTAGGAATCGCGCATCACCTCGATGGCGTCGTTCTCGGTCGGCGGATTGCCGCTGGCGGCGATGGCGTGCAGCGCGGCGATCACCGTCGGTTCGACCGGCAGGGAATGCACGGTGATCTCGGCCACGCCGCAAAGCCCCTCGGCGCGCTCCTCGCGGCCACGGAAATCGAAGGCGCTGCGGACGCCGAGGCCGCGGATCACCGCAACATCGTCGTCGGTGAGGCGGCCGAGATGGTTGGAGCGAAAGATCTGGCGCCAACGGACGCTGCGGCCGTCGCGCGTAAGGTAGCCGCCGAGGTCACGGAAATTGCTCGCGCCGGCGAGATTGAAATGTCGGGCAGGGGAGTCTTGCATCGGGTGACTTAAGCAATCGTGTACGGCAAGCAGATGACCGGATAGGAGATGGTGCGCATCCCGCGCTCGTCTATACTCAAGGCAGCTCCGGGGGCGAAGCATGAATCATCGGCAGGCGGCCATTTTCGCGGCGGTCTTGGTGGCGGGAACCCTCGCCGGCAGGTCGCAAGCCTCGGCCCAAAGCTCGTTCCAGAACTATCGCTGCGCCGACGGCACGCAGTTCATCGTCGGATTTTTCCAATACGACTCCCGCGCCCATCTGCAGCTCGACGGCAAGGCGATAACGCTGTTGAAGCGGCTGACGCTATCAGGCGCGCGCTACTCCGGCAGTGGCGTTACGCTAAGGATCACGAAAGCCGGCCTTGCCACGCTCAAGCACGCCAAGCGCCGGGCCACGGCCTGCGAGCTGGCATGAAAAAGGGCCGAAACGCGCTCGTTCCGACCCTTTTCGACGCTACCGATCCCCGACATTCCCGTCGGGAAGCTATCCGATATTGACCCGGCATTAGTGGTCACGCGTTGGCTTGGATTCTTCGATCGCCGCTTGGTGGTACCAGCTACCGCTGCAATCGGCCTTGTTCACCTGTGAAGCAGCAATCTCGAGCGCCGACTTGGTCTCACCATAGCGGCGTCCTGCGATGGACGCCCGGCCGCCAACCGGGAATTGGTAGATCTTGGCAGATCCCTGATTCAGACCCGTATTCATGTCATCCTCTCCTCTGATCGGAGCCGCGATCCTCCATGGTGCGCCCGACTCGTTCTCGTGTGGTTACTTGGATAGTTACTTGGACTTGCGATATCGGCCGTGCCCCGCCCGGATGCAAGTTGATCAAAAAATGTCACTCGATGATTATTCTCTAGGCATTTTTGGTTTTGCTTCGCGTGAGGCAACAAGCAGGTGACCAACGCTTGAGCCGGGCCGAGGGTTGCGGTCGGGCGGCGGCGTCTCCGAGCAATGCCGCGAAAGCCTGCCAAGGCTTTAATCGGACGGTGGGCGCCTAGAGGAAATTGCCGGAGAATCGGGCGCTGGCGGTACCCTGGGAGCGTCAATTGGCCGCTTGGTACGCATGCCAGCCGCGCTTCTATGTCGCAGTAAAAAAGAGCTAGCGCCGTCTGGACTTTTCCCCAGAGACCCGCTCCCGCATTGCAGCGATTGGCATTCAAATTGCTTGGTACATTCTTGGCCGATGGTGGCCGGGTACGCGCGGGGCAACCGAGTGGCTTTTCGGCCCCTCGCGTTTTGCATCATCAACAGAGAGGCTCAATGACTAAGTACAAGCTCGAGTATATTTGGCTCGACGGGTATACGCCGACACCGAACTTGCGCGGCAAGACTCAGATCAAGGAATTCGCGTCGTTCCCGACGCTCGAGCAGCTTCCGCTCTGGGGCTTCGATGGCTCCTCCACCATGCAGGCTGAAGGCCACAGCTCCGATTGCGTGCTGAAGCCGGTCGCCGTCTATCCGGACGCTGCGCGCACCAACGGCGCGCTCGTGATGTGCGAAGTCATGATGCCCGATGGCGTCACCCCGCATCCGTCCAACAAGCGCGCCACCATTCTCGATGACGCCGGCGCCTGGTTCGGCTTCGAGCAGGAATATTTCTTCTACAAGGACGGCCGTCCGCTGGGCTTCCCCTCGAGCGGCTATCCCGCTCCGCAGGGCCCGTACTACACCGGCGTCGGCTACAAGAATGTCGGCGATGTTGCCCGCAAGATCGTGGAAGAGCATCTCGACCTCTGCCTTGCTGCCGGCATCAACCACGAAGGCATCAACGCCGAAGTGGCGAAGGGCCAGTGGGAATTCCAGATCTTCGGCAAGGGCTCCAAGACCGCCGCTGACCAGATGTGGATGGCGCGCTACCTGATGCTGCGCCTGACCGAGAGCTATGGCATCGACATCGAATTCCACTGCAAGCCGCTCGGCGACACCGACTGGAACGGTTCCGGCATGCACGCCAACTTCTCGACCCAGTACATGCGCGAAGTCGGCGGCAAGGAGTACTTCGAGGCGCTGATGGAAGCTTTCAAGGCCAACCGCGCTGACCACATCGCGGTCTACGGCCCTGATAACCATATGCGCCTGACCGGCAAGCACGAGACGGCCTCGATCGATACCTTCTCTTACGGCGTGGCCGACCGCGGCGCTTCGATCCGCGTTCCGCACTCCTTCGTCAACAACGGCTACAAGGGTTATCTGGAAGATCGCCGTCCGAACTCCCAAGGCGACCCCTACCAGATCGCTTCGCAGATCCTGAAGACCGTCTCTCAAGTCCCGACCGGCAAGAAGGCCGCGGCCTAAGACGCTCCCGGCCCGGGCTGGGGGCGCCTGGGACCGCAATCAAGTCCGCCAATGCCGTTCGGCTTTGGCGGACTTTTGCATTTTAAACGGCATTGGACTGGTTGCGCTTCCAGACCGTCGACACGCTTTGTTTAGCGCAAAGCCGGTATCGACCTTGCCGAAAGCGCGCTACACTTGGCTTGGATGCGCGCGGGCCGGGGGCCGAAGTGGGTTTCGGAGGCTTCTACAAGGTCAGATTTCAGCTCAATGATGCGGTCGGCCGCAGCGTCATGCACGCGCATGACGGCAAGATGCTCGGCGGCAATTCGGCCTTTGCCCATATCGGCACCTATGAGGAAAGCGGCGACGATGTCTCGGTCGTGGTCAGGACCGTGCGCCACAATCCGGATCCCAACTATCCCGCCATGGCCGGCACCGATGATGCGACACTGGTGGCGCAGGGCCGGCCCAATGGCGACACCTATCGCTTCGAGGGAGGGTTGCGGGAGGTGCCGGGCGTCCCGTTTCAGGCATTGTTGACGCCGATCGAGGAGCAGGCGGTCCCGATCGCCGGCGGTGTCGGCGAGGGCGGGATTGCCAACGGCCTTTATTCCATTCATCTCCGCCTGCTCGATGGGGTCTCAGGCGGCCTGACTGGCGTGATGCTGCTCAAGGATGGCCGGATCGTCGGCGGTGACGCGTTCTTCTATTATCTCGGTACTTACGTTTCGGAGAATGGCCGCTGGAAAGGCCAGATCCTCAACCAGGAGCACACACCGGCCAGGGGCGAGAATCCGATCTTCGGCGGCCACGAAGTCGGCATTGGCTTTTCCGGCACCTGTAATGAAGAGGGAGCGGTGCTGGAAGCAACCGCGCTCGCCGGCAAGCGCAGCCTGCGATTGACGGCGGTGCTGAAGCTGATGCGCCGACTGTAAGACGCGATGCCCGACACCATTCGCCTGCTCTCCACGTTGGCGCTGAAAGGCGCAGTTGCCGATCTTGCCGGACAGTATGCGGCCGCCGGCGGCGTGCGGATCGACGCCGATTTCGCGCCGACGCTCGCCCTGCTTGACCGGATCAGGCGCGGCGAGGGCGCCGACATCCTCATCCTGACGCAAGAGGGGCTCGCCGAGCTCGCGCGGGAAGCAAGCGTCGCCGCGGCGAGCTGCGTCGATCTCGCGCGCTCTTATGTCGGCATCGCGGTGAAGGAGGGAGCCTTGCATCCCGACATCGCCAGCGAGGCGGGGTTGCGCGCGACGCTGCTGGCTGCGCGCTCGGTGGCGTATTCGCGGATCGGCGTCAGCGGGATTTTCTTCGCGCGACTGATCGAGAGCCTGGGCATCGCGGCCGAGATCAACGCGCGCGCGACCATTATCCCGTCGGGCTTCACCGCGGAACGGCTCGTCACTGATGAGGCCGATCTCGCCGTGCAGCAGATCAGCGAATTGAAGCAGGTTGCCGGCATCGAGGTCGTCGGACCAATTCCGCGCGTGTTGCAGACGCCGGCGGTGTTCTCCGCCGGCCGCATGACAGCTTCGGGGAAGGCGGAGCAGGCCGACCGGCTGCTGCGCTATCTCGCTTCCGACGAGGTCGCGCCGGTGCTGCGCGAGTCGGGGCTTGAGCCTTGAATTTGCCGGCCGTTGGACGCAACTTGCCAGCCATGATCAAGCGAATTCATGCAGCCGCACTTCTCGCCGTCACAGTGCTCGCGGCGCCGGGCCATGCCCATGCGCAATCGGCCGACCTCGTGCTGTGCGACCGCCTCGCGGCCGATCCCTCCGATCCCGACAAGCCCGCCGACGTCAAGGGCGTGCCGGAGGTCGCCTCGGCCGACATTGCGACCGCGATCAAATACTGCGCAGTTGCTGCGAAATCCTCGCGCCGGGCGATGTATCAGCTCGGGCGTGCCTATGCAGCCAATCGGCAAACGGCGGAAGCGGTCGCGGCCTGGCGGAAGGCGGCAGACAAGGGCTCGACCTCGGCGATGGTCGAGCTCGGCGTGCTCTATGGGACCGGCGCGGGCGTCGCGAAGGACGAAGCGCAGGCGCGCAAGTTGTTTGAGCGCGCGGCGCAGGCCGGCAATCCGCGCGGCGTCACCAATCTGGCCGCGCTCGGCGGAGCCTCGGCGGCCGACCCGGCGCGCGCCCGCGAATTGCTCGCGAAGGCCGCCGAGACCAACCCCGAGGCGCAATATCAGCTCGGCCTGATGCTCTCCGAGGGCTCCGGCGGCGAGAAGGACGATGTCGCGGCACGCGCGCTGTTCGTGAAGGCGGCGGCGCAAAATCATCCCGCCGCGCTGGAGCGGATGGGCGCCTTCGCGCAATCCGGCCGCGGCGGTCCGAAGGATTCGGATGCCGCAAAAGCCTATTACGAGCGCGCCGCCGCCCTCGGCGACGAGGACGCCAAGAAGGCGCTGGAGCGGGCGCGATGTCCGATGACGATCAAGGACAAGCGCGGCAACGTCGTGACTAATCTCTGCTTCTAGAGCGATCAATGGTAACCCAGCCGTGATTGCGAGCGAAGCGAAGCAATCCATCTCTCGAAACTTGCGGTGACAATGGATTGCTTCGCTACGCTCGCAATGACGGCTGTTGTGTTGCTTGGCCGAATTTCCCAGGCGGCTTTGATCAAGCGCAAGACTCCCACGACTCTCCTCGCTAGGCTGCAAGCAAAACAATGTTCTGCGGTCGCTGCCGCGGGAAGAAATGGAGTTTGCGATGAAACGGCGTGCTCTGGTGATGGCTCTGCTTCTGTCTGCGGCGTCGACAACATTGGCGATCGCGCAGTCGGATCTGAAGCAGCCTTCTTCGAGCGACCGATATGTCCCGCGGCTTGGCGACATCATGAGCGCTGCGCAACGGCAACACCAGAAATTGTGGTTGGCCGCCACGGCCCAGAATTGGGAGCTTGCGACGTACGAACTGGGCCAGCTCGAGTCCAGTCTTGCGGAGGCGGCCATGATGTATTCCGGCATCCCCGTCAGCAATGTCACCACGCTGAAGGATCCGTTGCAGTCGGTTTCCGACGCGATCGCGGCGAAGGATGGCCGCAAATTTGCGAAGGCTTATGCCAGTCTGACCGAAGGCTGCAACTCCTGTCACACATCGATGGGCCGAAGCTTCATCGCCATCCGTGTTCCCACCGGGCCGCAGCCATTTGGCAATCAGCTCTTTCCGCCGCAGCGCAAGCCGCAATGGAACCGAGAGGGTGCGGCGTGGTTGATCGGGCAAAAGGAGACCCGACCATGATCCGCAAATTACGATCCGGCGAATACCGCCTCTATTCGCGGAAGGTCAATCCGAAGACCGGCAAACGTCGCAATCTCGGCACCTTCAAGTCTCGCGCCGCGGCCGAAAAGCACGAGCGCGACGTGCAGTATTTCAAGCGGCACTAGCAGGGCTCGTTTCGGAAGGAAAATCGCGCTGAAGCGGAGCGGGTGGCGGAACGTCTTTGCGCTGGCGGGCGAAATCGACTAAGAGCGCCCCGCACAGATGTCCCACCAGATAGCGCAATGATCCGTCTCGACAACGTCAGCAAGCAGGCCGGCCACCAAATCCTCTTCATCGAAGCTTCCGCAGCGCTCAACCGGGGTGAAAAGATCGGCCTCGTCGGGCCGAACGGCGCCGGCAAGTCGACGCTGTTCCGGATGATCGCAGGCCAGGATGTGCCCGACGAAGGGCAGGTGGCGGTCGATCGCGGCATCACGATCGGCTATTTCAGCCAGGATGTCGGCGAGATGTCCGGCCGCAGCGCGGTCGCCGAGGTGATGGACGGCGCAGGCCCCGTCAGCATCGTTGCGGCCGAGCTGAAGGAGCTCGAGGCTGCGATGGCCGATCCTGAACGCGCCGATGAGATGGACGACATCATCGCGCGCTATGGCGAGGTGCAGGGACGGTTCGAGGAGCTTGACGGTTACGCGCTCGAGGGGCGGGCGCGCGAGGCGCTGGCCGGCCTTGGCTTCAGCCAGGAGATGATGGACGGCGACGTCGGCTCGCTCTCGGGCGGCTGGAAGATGCGCGTGGCGCTGGCGCGCATTCTCTTGATGCGTCCGGATGTCATGCTGCTGGACGAGCCGAGCAACCATCTCGATCTCGAAAGCCTGATCTGGCTCGAGCAATTCTTGAAGGGCTACGAGGGCGCGCTGTTGATGACGTCGCACGACCGCGCGTTCATCAATCGCGTGATCGGCAAGGTGATCGAGATCGATGGCGGCGCGCTCACCACTTACTCCGGCGACTACGAGTTATATGAGCAGCAGCGCGCGATGGCCGACAAGCAGCAGCAGGCTCAGTTCGAGCGTCAGCAGGCGATGCTGGCGAAGGAGATCAAGTTCATCGAGCGCTTCAAGGCGCGCGCTTCCCACGCGGCCCAGGTGCAAAGCCGCGTCAAGAAGCTCGACAAGATCGAGCGGGTCGAGCCTCCGAGACGCCGCCAGACCGTGGCGTTCGAATTCCTGCCGGCGCCGCGCTCCGGCGAAGACGTGGTTGCGCTGAAGAACGTCGACAAGGGCTACGGCAGCAAGCGAATCTATGAAGGACTGGACTTCATGATCCGCCGGCGCGAGCGCTGGTGCGTGATGGGCGTCAATGGCGCCGGGAAGTCGACGTTGTTGAAGCTGGTGGCCGGCTCGACTGAGCCGGACAATGGCACGGTCGTGCTCGGCGGCAGCGTCAAGATGGGTTATTTCGCGCAGCACGCGATGGATCTGCTCGACGGCGAACGCACGGTGTTTCAATCACTCGAAGACGCGTTCCCGCAGGCAGGGCAGGGCTCGCTCCGCGCGCTTGCCGGCTGCTTCGGATTTTCCGGCGACGATGTCGAGAAGAGGTGCCGGGTGCTGTCGGGCGGCGAGAAGGCACGGCTGGTGATGGCGAAGATGCTCTACGATCCCCCGAACTTCCTGGTGCTGGACGAGCCGACCAACCACCTTGATCTCGCGACCAAGGAGATGCTGATCAACGCGCTGTCGGAGTTTGAGGGCACGATGCTGTTCGTCTCGCACGACCGGCATTTTCTCGCCGCGCTCTCCAACCGCGTTCTGGAACTGACGCCGGACGGTATCCACCAATTTGGCGGGGGCTATACGGAGTACGTCGCCCGCACTGGCCAGGAAGCACCGGGGCTGCGGAGCTAGCTTTCGACTGCCTCGGGGACGGCGAGGGCGGATCAACGGTTCAGGGCGACGTCCCTGAACGCCTCGACCAGCGGCCGCTCGAGCTTGCCCTTCATGCCCTGCAGGACTTCGTATGCCGCCGCCCGCGGCATCGCCTGTTTGTAGGTCCGCTGCTCGATCAATGCGGAGAAGATGTCGGAGATGGTCAGGATACGCACGATGTCGGAGATGCTTTCGGCGCAAAGCCCGTCCGGATAGCCGCTGCCATCAAGAAACTCGTGATGGTGCCGTACGGCATCGAGGATTTCGGCCGAGATGCCGGGCGTTCCCTTCAGCACGGCATGGCCCGCGGCAGGATGGGTTTCGATCAGCGTACGTTCCTCGGCATCGAGCTTGCCGGGCTTGTCCAGGACGGCGAGCGGAATCCTTGCCTTGCCGAGGTCGTGAAACATTGCCGCCGCATAAAGACGCTCGATATCGGCCTTCGCCATGCCAAGGCTGAGGCCGAAATCGACGGCGATGCCGGTGACCAATAAGCAGTGCTGGTAGGTGCCCTCATGGTGACGGCGAACTGTCGCGAGCCAGTCGGACAGCCCACGCTCGGCGATCGTCTCTGCGATCACGTTGCCGGCGTCCTTGGCCTCCGCGACATTGACGGCCCAGCCGCAGGTGACCGCCGAGAACATCGAGGCGAAGCTGGCCGCTCCGACCGATGCAGCCTCCCGCGCGCTCGAGGCGGGTTCGCTCGGAACGATCGATGAGGTCTCGCCCGGCGCGAGCTTTGCCAGCAACTGGGCCGGCTTGACCGGACTGAGCAACGCATGCGTCGCGCCGAGCGCGTAGGCCTGGACCACCGCCAGCCGGGTCCGCTCGTTGACGACGAAGATGCGCTTTGGGATTCGCGAGAACGTGCCTGACAGGGCTTTGAGCGCCGTGATGTTGTCGACGACACGCAGGTCGGCGTTGACGACAACGGCCGCGATGTCATTGCCGCGAATGCTGGCGGCTCCAAGCAGATCCCCTGTAACGGGATGCTTCGGCTCCAGCATGGCGCACAAGGACGAAAGCCCGGCCTGCGTATCGGCTACAACGTAAATAGACATCGAGATGGTATTGCCGGCATTGCTTCAGATGTTGTCGAAGGCGCGCTGCTCGGCCTGGGTGAGAAAATGATCGAGGTCACTGCAGAGACTGTGCGCGACATCCTCGTTGAGTTCGAATCGCAGCGTCTTTCCGGCCATGTCGATCTCGACGATTCCGCGCAGCGGCTCCGCGCAATTCGTGGTGACGGAGAAGGCTGCGATCTTGTGGACGGTCATCGGTCGTTCCTCCCTGGGAAAATTGTGCGGCGGGCATGCTCACTTTGGAATGATGGCGCGCCCTTTCTTCTTTCGTTCGGCGACAAACTTCACACCGATCTGCATCCCGTCGACCCGGATCAGTTCGCAGCGCCGGAACGCAAGTCCTCTCGATGACAGGATCAGGAAGAATTCCTGCGCCCGCAGCACGTCGAGCGGGCCGTCGACCTCGAGCTTGGCGCCGGTCTGCGACACGTCGAGAAGAACGCAGCTTCGTTGCCAGGTGCCGTCAACGCCCATCAGGTTGACCGGATAGCGGTGCTCGAAATGAACGCGCTCGGCTTTTCGGTTTCCATAAGCCATCAATGCACTCCCCCAACTGAAGCTGTATCGGCAGACAAGGGCCTGGCGCCGATGTCGCTTACGGATCCGAAGCGGATGGCGCGCTGCGCGGTGGAAAGCGAAAGCGTGTCAAAGGCCTCCTTGGCCTGTTCGAGTTGTTGCGGCGAAGCCGGCTTCACGCCCTTGCGGCTCCTGATGATGGCAACCGCGGTCTGCCAATCGAGCCGCGACGCCCGGCAGGCGAGGACCAGGCCGTAGCAATCCTCCGTCTCCAGGAGCGGCTCGATGGTTTCGATCGGAACGGTTGCCAGCAGCGACAGCGCGGCGATGACACTGGGGTGGTCGCGCCGGATCGCAAAACGGTTGACGATGGAATCGTTCAACTGGCCGGCATTGTTGAGCGCGAGCACCGTCGCCTTTGCCTCGGAATAGTCCACGGCAACAGGCTTGCGGGCGCGCCCGCGCGCGGTGGTCTCTTCGATCAGCGTTCTGATCGCGACATGTCGCTCGGGCGGCGCGGTCTTGAGCAGGCGGGCCTGCGCGGAGGGGCTGCACTTCGCCACCAACTCGCAAAGCACATCGCGCGGCAGATCCGGCCGCTGCACCAGCGCGTCGGCGATATCATCGTCGCGCAGGGCCATATCGACCAGGGTCGCAAAGCCCACAACAGAGAACTGCGCACCGGGATTCCTTGCGAGGATGCCGCAGATGGCGGCATCGCCGCGCATCAGCAGGGCATCCGTGAGCCTGCGGCTCACCGCGCTGCGTCCGGCGATGGCGCCGAGGTGCTTTTCGCCGCGGGTCCTGATGACCTCGATGAGGTCGTCCTCAGACAGGCATTCGCACTTGCGAAGGATCGGGACGGCGACGGCCGCGTCCTCGTGCTGGGCGAGGCGGCGCACCGCCTCCCTCGGGGCCGACCTCAAATCGGCAAGGGGGGCGCTGAGTTTGGTCAGCGTGCGTGCTTCGACCGCCCCGATCAGACGGACCAGGACGTCGTCGAATATTTCGATCTGGTGCTCGCTGAGCCGGTCGGCGTCCGCGAGGAACAGGCTCGCCACCTGCCGCAATATCCGGATGCGGCGTTCGGGCGAACCGGCTCTGACAACATCTTCGAGTTCTGCAATAAGCTCAGTCGAGGCAATGGCAGTCATGGCGGCACCAATAATCCGCTGCAGGACGTCGCTGTCCCTCAGCCGATTTCGCGCCTAGATTGTTAATTACCACTGTAAATTGGTCTTTTGGGGTTGTGCCCTCTTTAAGATTCTACCAGAAAACAGTATCGAAATTCGGCAATGGTATTTTGCCACGTTGTCTTTCGCAGTCACTGCGCTCCAACTGGGTGGAGACTGGAGAAGAGTACGAGACGAGTCGTCGAGCGAAGATCGCCGCTTTTTTGCAGCGCGGCATGATTGCCGTGCCCTCGACTGGTGTTGCTCTTACAAGAACTATTTTAAATGAACGATCATTCACCGGCGCCGACGCTGGTGCCGAAGATATTTCGGTTCGATGATATCGACACGTTTCGGAGCTTTATTCGAAACGTGCAGGTGGAGTGCATTCCGCTCGCCCGGGATATTTCGGCCGAGCAAACCATCCTGAACTTGCCGGGTTGCGACCTGAACTACACGAAGGCGTTTCCGCGGGTCATCGACGTGCAGTTGGCGCCGAACACGACCGCCGTCGGGTTCCCGATGGATGAGGGCACCGCCATTCGCTTCAATGGTATCGAGCACGATCGGTCGTTGCTGGTGATTGGCAGCGGCGGGGCCGCCTATAGCGCACTTGAGAGAACCCCCCGGCAGTATGCCTCGATCGTTTTCAAGCCCAAGGTCGAGGATCGCGGGTGGCCGAAGACCGGACTGAGCTTCAATCTCTATGAAACCAGCGAGACGGCGAAACGGCGGCTGCGCCAGCTGGTGCGGGAGATCCTGGCGATCGCGCCGCATTTGGCCGAGGCGCCTGAGGTTCCCGGAGTAGCGGTCGCGATCCGCGAATCCCTGATGGCCGCGATCGATCATGCGTTCGCGGAGGTCGTGCCGGCAAAGTGGACGGCGCGGGCGAACGCTGCGCGGCAGTTCAAGGTTTTCAAGGATGTGCAGGCGGTCCTGTCCAGCGAGCTCGCGCAGCCGATCTACAGCACCGATCTTGCCAGGGAGATCGGCGTGTCAGTGCGTACCATGCACGATGCGGTGCAGCGCTATCGGGGCATGAGCCTGCACCGATATCTCCGCCTGCGACGGCTGTGGCTCGTTCGCCAAAACCTCTTGGCCGGCACCCATAGCGTCAAGGCCTGTGCACTCGCCTGTGGCTTTTGGCACCTCAGCGACTTCTCCAGGATATATCGGGCGCATTTCGGCGAATCGCCATCGGAGACCCTTTCGAGGTCGCGGCGATCCTGAATCAGCTAGAGCGTTTTCGAGCGAAGTGGACACCGGTTCGCGTGAAGAAAACGCGTCAAAACAAGAATCTAGACTGCGCGGTTATGCGCCGCTCTGGCACTTCTTCATGAAGCTGGTCTTGGCGGCGCCGGCGAGCTTCTTGCCATCGGACCCGACCGCTTTGGCCTCGCAGGACTCGGTGGTGCATTTCTTCATGAACGAGGTCTTTGCCGCGCCCGACAGCGGTTTGCCGTCCTTGCCGACGGCCTTGGTCTCGCAGGACTCCTGCGCGAATGCCGAGCCGATCGCAAAGGTGGTGACGACCGCTACCAACAATATCCGTTTGAGCATGGGCTTCTCTCCCTATTTGATTTGCCAAAATAGCCGGGCGGATTGGATATCGGAATCTTGCGCCAATCAAGTTGATAGCGCACGGATTCCTCCGCCAAATCGACAAGCCATACCCGCGACTAGGCCGCCCGGACTTCCGCGAGGAAGCGGTTGACCTGGCCCGCGAGGTCGCGAGACTGCGCGGAAAGCTGTTCGGCGGCGCCAAGGACCTGGCTGGCGGCGGCTCCGGTGTCGTCGGCGGCGCGCTGGACACCGGAAATGTTCGAATTGACGTCCTGCGTGCCACGCGCCGCTTCCTGCACGCTGCGCGAGATCTCCTTGGTGGCCGAGCCTTGTTCCTCGATCGCGGCGGCGATCGCGGTGCCGATCTGGTCGATCTCGGTGATGACGTCGACGACGTTCTGGATCGCTTTCACCGTCTCATCGCTTGCGGCTTGAATGGTGGCGATCTGCTCGGAAATTTCGGTGGTCGCCTTCGCAGTCTGGCCGGCCAGCGACTTCACCTCCGAGGCGACCACGGCAAAGCCGCGTCCGGCATCCCCGGCGCGCGCGGCCTCGATCGTCGCGTTCAGGGCCAGCAGGTTGGTCTGCGCCGCGATGTTCTGGATCAGCGTGACGACATCGCCGATCTTCTGCGCGCCCTCGGCAAGCGAGCGGGCGGTGTCGCCGGTGCGGCGGGCGTTCTCCACGGCGCGTGCCGCGATCTCGGTCGACTGCGTGACCTGGCGCCCGATTTCCGAGATCGAGGACGTCAGCTCTTCGGTCGCGCTGGCAACCGTCTGCACATTGGTCGAGGTTTGGTCGGAGGCCGTCGCTACGACAGCGGCCTGCCGGTTGGTGGCGGACGCCGTGGAGGACATCGACTGTGCGGTCTCCTCCATAGTGGCAGAGGCGGCCGAGAGCCCGCCGATGAGCTCGCTGACCTTCGCCTCGAATGTGTGTGTCAGGTTGTCGAGCACTTGCGCGCGGCGCATCTTGACCTGGTTCTCGGCTTCCTTCTCGGCCGCGAGGCGATCGGCCTTGATCATGTTGTCCTTGAAGACGCGTACGGCCTGCGCCATTGCGCCGATCTCATCGCTGCGCTCGGCGCCCGCGATTTCGTCCGCAACGTCGCCCGCAGCAAGCCGCGACATCCTGGCGGTCAATTGCACGATTGGCCTGCAGATCCGGCGTCGCACCATCATGACCAGCGCAATGCTCGCCGCGACCACGGCGATCAGGCCGGCGAGCGCGACCAGGAAGCTGACACGCGCAGAGGAGTAGGCGGAAGAGAGCACCTGCTCGGCATTGTCGTAGAAGGCGTCGCGCACCCCGATGATCGAATTGAGCCCGTGCTGCGATTCCACGTAGAAGGCATCGACATCGTGCTCGTACTTGCCGCTGGCCGCACCTTCCTTCACGAGCTTGAGCTCCTTGCCGAACCGCTCGACATAGGCCTCGTTCATGCGGTCGAGTGCGACTGCGACGTTGGCGGGCAGGTTGGGATTGCCACGCAGTTCCTGCAGTAACATCAGCACCTGGTCCGCGCGCCCCTGGGCGCGAGCGAGATCGACCTTCTCGGTCTCGGTCGCCGCGCGCCTGGCGCCGACAAGGTTCTTGTGCTGGCTTGCATTGAAGCCGCCGACGTCGCGCAGCGACCAGGCGATATTCGCGTAGACCGACTGCCGATAGGCGTCGCCGTCGATCAGGGCCAACTTGCGCACCTGGCCGTCGAGCAGGGAGGCTGCGGCATTGTTGAGCACTGCGTTGTCGGCGACGATTTTCTTGGCGGCGTCCTTGCGCGCTTCTGCCGGGCCGTCGATCGCCTTGTCCATCGCCTCGCGCAACGCGTTGAATTTTGCGTTCACCCCATCGATGCCGGCGCCGATCGCTCCGCCGTCCTCGAGCGAACCGGGCAGCGCTTTACGCAGCGCCATCATCTTGTCGCGGGCGCGATCGGTCGCCGTGCGCACCTTCTCGTTCAGATCGGCCCGCTGCTTCGGATCGATCACCGGTGGCCCAAACAGGATGTTGGTGGCAAAGCCACGCTCCGAATTGAGATAGCGCGGGATGTCACTGATCGCGCGAACGATTGCGAGCCGCTCCTGCGCTGCCGACACGTTCTCCATGGTCTGGTATTTCGAAACCGCGACGTAGAGGGCCAGTCCACCGCCCACGGCGGAGAGCGAGACGATGGCGGTGGTCAAGAGGGTTCCGATTTTCATGTGACTGATGCCATTCTGGACGATAGAGGAGCGTTCAGCTCCATGGTAACCAGCGCGGATTAAATCCGCGTTTACGCTTTCCGATCGGAGTGACCGGCATGGCCCATCGTATCCTCGTCTTCTACGGCTCCTATCGCTCCGACCGCATGGGCATTCGGCTTGCAAGCTTCGTGGTCGAGGGCCTGCGCGCCCGCGGCGAGGACGTCGAATTCATCGACGCGAAGGGGGTCGGATTGCCCATGCTCGACCGCATGTACAAGGAGTATCCGAAGGGCACGGCGCCCGCTGCGCTGGAGAAGCTTGCGGGCCAAATCCGCGAGGCCGACGGCTTCGTGTTCATCACCGGCGAATACAATTGGGGCATCCAGCCGGGGCTGAAGAACCTCACCGATCATTTCCTGGAGGAGTGGTTCTGGCGGCCTGCCGCGATCGCAAGCTATTCCGCCGGACGTCTCTCCGGCGCGCGTGCCGCGACCGCCTGGCATGGCACGCTCTCCGAGATGGGCATGGTGGTGATTTCAAGCACGATCGGCGTCGGACCGATCGGGCAGACGCTGTCGGCGGATGGAAAGCCGATCGGCGAGGGCGGCAAGGCGCTGGAGCGGGCCTTTCCGCGCTTTGCCGATGATCTCATGTGGTGGGTCGAAGCCGCCAAGGAGCAGCGGGCGCGCAAGAAGCCGCCTTACTGAGTTGAGGGGAGGGCCCTTAACTAGCGCGTTCGCTGATCCGAATTTCCGGTGGCCGATTTGCGCTTGGTCTCGGCAGGCGCGCCCATCTCCTGGCAGGGCATCTCCTGCCATGAACCGTCGGCTGCCTTTTGATAGGCGCGGCAGGGCGATGTAGCCCGATTCTCGTCGGCCTTCTGGGCGTCCGGCTGGGTTTCCGAGTTCTTCGCGAGGACCGGCGTCGCAAAATGCGCGAGCGCGGCCACCGAACCTGCGAAGATCACTGCTGCGATCCGCATCGGAGGTTCTCCTTTTCGATGCAGACTTTTCTAGAAGCAATTGTGGAAAATTTTTGCCAAGCGGCCCCATGCGCCGGACTTTGCTTAACAATCGGAAAATGACCGATGAGCCCAGGTCTTGGGAACGTCGTTGTCGTTCGCCGGTTTAGAACCAACTGACGACCGGCGCAGGCAACATCGGGAGAGCGACATGATGCCAGAGACGCAGATTCACGTGATCGCGCGGCAGATGTTGGAGCAGCACGGGTTTGAAGCGATCGCCCGGGCCGCGCAGAAGGCGCAAGCCTGCGAGAGCCAGGGCGAGGCCGACGAGGCCCGTGAATGGCGCCACATCGAAGCCGCCATGAAGATCATGCGCGGCCCCCACCAGAGCTGATGAGCTATCGCACTAGCTGACGAGAGCTATCGCACCGGCATCGGCGGCCGCACCACCGGTCCGCCATCCTGCGCCGGCGGCTCGGGCACCGTTTGCAACGGCGCCGGCGCTGATGGTGGCGGCAGGGGCGGAGCTGCAGCGGCGGTTTGCGCGGGCGGATATGTCGGCGGCTTCGGCCTGCGCACGGGCGCTGCGACCGGCCGCGGCGGCAGCGCGGCACGCGGCTGCACGGCTTGTGCCGACACCCTGGCCTCAGAATTCCTGGCGATGTCGCGGGCGATCTGATCCTGGCCAGCCTTGAGCTGCGCGATGCTGGCTTTGAGTTGCTCGATCTGTTGGCCCATCGTCGCGAGATCGTGCGCCATCGACTGCAGCAACTGTGAGGAATCAGCAGAGAGGGCGGCGGCCGTGGTCGGCGCGGCGGCTTGCGCTGGCTGTGCCTGAGCAGGGGTGTCCGGCTGAGCGACCGCCTGATCGGTCGAGGCGGTTTGAACGGCGGGTGAGACTGATTGCTCTGTCGCGGCCTGATCGGCGGGCGGGGCCGGTTGCTCGGCGGGCGCCGTCGCCTTACCCGACGGTGACGAGGACAACGACGACAACAGCGAGACCTGCGGTATCCAGTCCGCAATCATCTGCTTGGCAGTGTCGCCATGATGCTTCCAGGCTGCCGCCGCGAAGGCGCTGAGCAGAGCGAACAGGAAGGCCATCGCGGCGCGCTTGGCCCATTTGGCGAACGGCGAAGGCTCGCTCGGGAGCTGGATGTGATCGCTGGCCGTCACGCGAAAGGCAGTATCGAGCGATGGCGCCGAGGCGCCGGTTGTCACGTAGCTCTGCGGTGCCGGCGTCTGGTTCACTTCGGCAGGCGGCGTTGGCGGTACACGATCTCCGCGCGCGGCGAGAACGACTTCGGGGTCGATCACGAAAACATCGTGCGGATCGGATTCTTTAGCAGGATTAGTGTTCAGCGTGGAAAGCATTGGCGCTCCATCTTCAGTCCAATGCCACCCGCTCTGGAAGCGGCCGGCGGATTAACACTACGTCAACCATCCTCTGCCCAGCCCCACGACTCCAGCCAGGTGTGACCAAAGCAAGGCGAGAGGAGGGAGAGTCTGGGGCCGCCCACGGCGACTGTTTTCCCCGGAACTCGGGAATCAGCCGCGCAAGGGGCACGCAGCTAGTTCTTCGGACGGATGAAGCCGGCAAGGTGAGTCTTCTGCGTTTCGCACCATGTCGTCATGCCCAGCCGCCGCTGGTCGAGATCAGTCGCCTGCGTGGCGACCGCGACTTCGGCCATGAGCTCGTCGTCCTGCCGCTCGCCCATCTTGCCCCCGGTGTGCATGAACGCGATCGCCTTGCGCACTTTCTCCGTGGTGCCATCGGGCAGGTGCATCTCCTGGGCCTTCTGCACCAGGTCCTGATAGACGAGGTCGGTGTTGGGGCACTCGACCTTGGCGGCAAACGCCTGCAGCACCAACGTGACATAGGCCGAGCGCGGATCGGCCTGCGCGGGCTGAGCAGCAAGCAACAGTCCCGCGATCAATAAACGAGAGCGCATCCTTGGGAACCTCCTGTTTTTTGAGGAGGCTAGCGTCGACGCTCGCGCCGTGCAACCGAGGCAAGGCAGAACATGCTGATTCAATCAAACAGACGTGTTCCAATGGCTGTTGCCATGATTTCAGCATTATTCTGGCAGCAACTGGGTAATAGGTTAACGCAGGGGAGACGTGCGGTGTCGAGATTGGGGCTCGCAGTTTTGCTGACGGGGGCAGTGGGGCTCGCCGGCTGCATGCAGACGACGCTGTCGCCATCCACAGATGCAAGCATGACGCCGCGCGATCGGCAATTGTTGGCCCATCCGCCTTACGCGCAGGCCGCTATCCCGGAGCAGTTCCAGCGCCACATCGTCGACTATTCGCGCAAGGAACAGCCGGGCTCGATCCTGGTCGATACCGACGCGCGCTATCTCTATTACGTGCTGCCAGGTGGCAAGGCGATCCGCTACGGTGTGGCGGTCGGCGAGGAGGCGATGGCGTTCTCCGGGGTCGCCACCGTTGGCCGCATGGCCGAGTGGCCCGACTGGGTTCCGACCAAAGACATCCAGGAGCGGCTCGGACCTTATCCGTCGCGAGTCGCCGGTGGACCGGCCAATCCGCTCGGTGCGCGTGCGCTCTATCTCTACCAGGGCAACAAGGACACGCTGTACCGCATCCACGGCACCAATCAGCCGGAATACATCGGGCAGGCGATCTCCTCCGGCTGCATCCGCATGGCCAATTCCGACGTGATCGATCTGTTTGGCCGGGTGAAGCAGGGCGCCACAGTCGTCGTGCTGCCGCCTGCCGCCGGCACGGCGTCGGTTGGGCCGTTCAGCGCGCGCCGCGGCTGATTTGATCTAATCCAACTCTCCACTCGTCATTCCGGGGCGACGCGTTAGCGTCGAACCCGGAATCCATTTCACCCCACGTCTGCGGCCCGATGGATTCCGGGCCTGCGTGCTCGCGCACGCATCCCGGAATGACAGAGGTGTGGGGCCGACAGAATGACAGCGCCGGCTGTGGCGCAATCACCACACATCGAAGGAATTGCGCAGCGACAAGCGCGCCCTGACGCTTCCTGCCCCGGTTACGCCCGATTGGAGGCCGCCCTTAACCATGTTGGATTTCGGCTTGGGCTAGGGGCGCGAGTTGGGGATGCAACATGTGCTTCGACGCTGCCGCAAATTCGTACGTCGACATCAGGGCGCGCGCGCAGGTTGATGCGCACTTGGTCTCATCCGGTTCTATGTGGAGGGCCACGCGGCTCATTGCGGTGGTCGTCGGGGCCGCTTCATTGGCGGCCTGCGCGCAGTCAACCGTCGTCAGCCAACGATCGGAGATCGGCGCGAGCAGGCAGGCATCATACGTGTACACCCGCACGGCGGCGGTCGCGATGAAGAAGCGGGTAGCGGCAATGCGCAAGCACACGCGGCTGGCGTCGCGCAAGGGTGGCGATGTCAAGGTCGCATCCCAGGGTGTCGCGAGCTTCTACAGTGAGGACTCGCAGACCGCGAGCGGAGAGAAGTTCGACAAGAACGAATTGACCGCAGCCCATCCGACCTTGCCGTTCGGCACCAAGCTTCGCGTCACCGACGTGAAGAGCGGCCGTTCGGTGACGGTGCGGGTCAACGACCGCGGACCTTATGTGCGGGGACGAGTCGTCGACGTCTCCTATTCCGCCGCGCAAGAACTCGGAATGGTCGGCAAGGGCGTCACCAACGTCAAGCTTGATGTGGTCCACTAGGCTGTGTGGACTCTTGGGATTCTCAAATCAGACGGAACGTGATTCAAGGCTTTCTTTTAGGAGGAAGCCTTGGGGGTTCTGGATCGGCTCGTTCTGAACGACACGCAATGGGACCGTATCT